>NZ_JBEXIM010000033.1:0-65880 GCF_040608575.1 Micromonospora sp. NPDC005171
TTCCGATCTCCCCGACCGAGTCGATGGCCCGGGAGTTCGTGTTCTACGGCGAGAACGGCATCGAGAACGTCCCCCCCCCCCCCGGACGGCGGGGCATCGTGCTCAGACAGCGTGAACACCACGCCCCGGCTCGGAATGCGCCGATGACAGCTCAGCTACGCGCGAGCCGGGTCTCGACCGCACCGACAGCGGAGGTGGGGGCACCGATGCCAGCAGGATCGAGCCCGAAGAGAGAACGACAGTACGAGCACATCAAGGAGAGCGCGCAGCAGCGCGGCGCCTCCTCCGGCCGGGCGAAGGAGATCGCGGCCCGCACGGTCAACAAGGAACGGGCCCGCTCGGGTGAGTCCCGAACGGCGAGCCGATCCTCCCGGAACGACGTGTCGTCCGGGCACCGGGGCGGTAAGCGCTCTCACAGCGGCGCCCAGGGCCGCACCAAGGAGCAGCTGCACAACGAGGCGAAGCAGCGCGGCATCAAGGGCCGCTCGTCGATGTCGAAGAGCGAGCTGGAGCGGGCCCTGTCGAAGTAGCGTCCGGGGGTTCCTCGCCCCGACAGGGCGGGTGTCGCGAATCGACCGAGCCGGCTCAGACCGGCCCCAGCAGGGCGGCCAGCGCGTCGTCGCCCTGGCCGAGTTGCGCCCCGCCCGTCGTTGGCGCGACCAGGAACCGTCGGCAGCCGTCGAGCTCCACGTACCGGTCGGGGCCTACCCCGTCGAGTGGGCGCAGCACCGCGAAGCGGGTCGCCGGGATGTCGCAGTCGACCACCGCCCGGCGGTTGGACAGCGCCCGGAGCACGCCCGCCTGGCGCTCGGCGGGCAGCGGTCCGCCGTACACGAAGTCGCCTGGCGGTTTTTCGCCGGCCTGAAGCGACGCGGGCACCTGGTAGACGCAGAGGCGCAACGGCCCGGCGGCCGGCGGGACGGCAGACCCGACCGATCCGGGGGTACGGTTCCGGGTCTCCACCCACACCATGTCCGTCCACTGCTGCGCGCAGCCGGCGGCCTCGGCCGCAGCGGATTCGATCTGCCGGATGGTGCGCGTGTCCACTGTGGTCCATTGCGGCCCGGCCAGCGCGGCGATGACCTCGGCGCGCGGCTTGTCGCAGGAGTCCGTCGGGATGTGGGGCCGCAGCCAGCGTCCCCGGTCGTCCACCAGGGCCAGCCACGGCGGGATGACCATCTCGAGGGTGCACGCGACCTCCCCGCCGGCCTGCTCGTCGGGCAGGCGCAGCGCGGTGAGCAGCGGTGCGATCTCCTCGGCACGTCGCTCGGTGGCGATCTGCTCCTGGCCGCCGTTGGCTCCCGGCCGAATCTCCCGCCCGCAGATCACGGCCGCGACCGGGGTGAACGCGGGGTCGATGCGACCGATCGTCGGCTCTTTCCCGGTCGGTGGTGACGTCTCCGCGTTCGGCACCGACAACACCTCGCCGGCCTGTGGTGCCTCCTTGGCGCAGGAGGTCCACCCGTCGACGATCTGGGCCGGAGCCGGCTCGTCGGCCTTACCCGGCCCGATCTCCGTGCCACCGCAGCCACCCAGCGCCATGCCGAGCAGTGCCACCGCCAGTACCGTCCGGGACGAGCGCATCCGGCTCACCACCCTTCCGCCCGGGGATGAGACGGACGACAGGCGCGCCTGGTTCCGACCAGGCGGTCGCGGCGCTCCAGCTGGGTGATCGACTCGGTTTTCATGATGTCGGGGCTTTGGACGTCCGTGGATGCCCCGACTTCCGTGAACCGAGTGGATCACGCCCCGGAACGCTGCGGCGCCGAACGCCGAGACGCCGGGGCGCAAGCGCCTGGCGCCGGGCCGGTGGCGTGACGCAAACGACCAGCGAGGACGCCGCCGGCTGAGCCCGGGCCACCCGCCGACAGAATGGCCGAATGGCACACCTGGGACTTGTCGCGCTGCTGGTCAGGGAGTACGACGAGGCGATCGACTTCTACGTCGGCGACCTCGGCTTCGAGCTGGTGGAGGACACCGCGCGACCGGACGGTTCACGCTGGGTGGTGGTCCGCCCGGCGGGGGCCCGGGAGACGGCCCTGCTGCTGGCGCGGCCGAGCAGCGCCGAGCAGCGGGCTCGGGTGGGCGACCAGACCGGCGGCCGGGTCGGGCTGTTCCTGTACACGGAGGATTTCGCCAGGGATCACGCCCGGATGGCGGCGGCCGGAGTGCGCTTCCTGGAGGAACCGCGGCACGAGGCGTACGGTTCGGTAGCGGTGTTCGTCGATATCTATGGCAACCGGTGGGACCTGCTCCAGCCGGGCAGCACAGAGTGACACATTAGCGACACTCCGCACACAAAAGGTAACCCGGGCACGGTTGCCATGCTATTGTCCGATGTCGATCTACGCCCCCGTGGACCCGGACCGGGTCGTTGTCGGAAGGACACTTCCCGATGCCGGCCGTTGCCACCTCAACCGTGCCGCCCACGCTGGACAATCCGGCCGGCGGGGCCCTGGGTCTCATCTTCACCACGTTGCCGGCGCTGCTTCGGCTGAGCTGCGGGCTGTTCGGCGCGGCGGTGGCCGTGTCGGTGCAGACCCCTCCGGTGCAGCAGGCGGTGTTGCTGCCCGCCGTGGGCCTGCTGACCGGCTGGTCCCTCTGGTACGCCCACCGCGCGTTGCGCCACGGCATCAGCCCCGCCCTGGTCGCCGGTGACGTGGCGGTCACCGCGCTGGCCTGCCTGCTCATGCCCGTGCTGGTGGCGCCCGAGGTGCTGCCCGGCGAGGGCAGTTGGATCGCCGTGCTGGCCAGTACCACGGTGATCAACGCACAGGCCACCGCCTCGGCCCGCTGGTCGGTCCCGGCCGGGCTCCTCGTGATCGCCACCTACGTGAGCGGGGCGCAGGCGGCCGGCAACCCCACCGAAGCTCGGGCGCACGCGGCCACGCTGCTGGCGCAGACCGCCTGCACGGCGATGATGGCGGCGGTCATGCGCCGACGCATCGGCCGGGCGGACCGGGCCTTCGTCGAACACCAGCGGCTGACCCGGGAGGCGTTGGTCGGCCGTGCCGCCCGGGAGGCCGAACGCCAACAGAATCGCGATCTGCACGACACTGTGCTTGGCACGCTGACCATGGTGGGGCTGGGCGCGGTGGCCGGGCCCTCGGCCGTCTTCCGGGACCGGTGCGCCTCCGACCTGCGTACCCTCGTCTCGCTCACCGACGGCGGCCCGGTGGCCGGCGACGGCCCGGTGCCGCTCGACGGACGGTTGCGGTTGGTGGTCGGCCGGCTGCCCGAGCTGGCGGTGCGGCTGGACCTGGCGTCCTGCGCCGTCCCGGTCGGTGTGGCCGACGCGATCAGCGAGAGCACCTACGCCGCGCTGTCCAACGTGGTCCGCCACGCACCGGGCGCCGCGGCCACGCTACGGCTGACCCGGGACGCGATCGGCGTCGTGGTCGAGGTCGCCGACGACGGCCCCGGCTTCGACCTGGCCACCGTCCCACCACACCGGTACGGGTTGCGCGAGTCGATCCGCGGCCGGATGGCGACGGTCGGTGGGCGGGCCGATGTGCACTCGGCGGTCGGCGCGGGCACCCGGATTCGACTGGAGTGGCCCGGTGTCGGCTGACCTGAACGCCCCGGCGCACCCCACCGACGCTCCGGAGGCACCGACCCGGGCCAACGTTCCGACGCCACGGGAGCCGGTCTCCCCCGCCACGCTCGCCGCACCTGCCGCCGTCGCACACGCGTCCGACCGGGGTGCCCGGATCGCCGCGGTCGTCATCGCGTTGGCCTGGCACGTCGCGATCGCGCTGCCGGCGGTGCTGTCCGCCCGCGCGGAGTTCGCCGCGCCCGCGGTGGTGCTCGGCGCCTGGATACTGGTCGCCGTGACCGGCACGGTGGCCGGGGTACGGCTGCTGCAGGGCTCGCCGCTGCCGCCGTGGCCGCTGGCCGGGCTGCTGCTGGTTGTCGACGCGGCCGTCTTCGCCGCGGCCGGTGAGCGGCAGTTGTTCACCGCCGCGAACTGGGTGTGGGGCACCCTCGGCTGGTTCTTCGTGGTGGCGGTGTGGGGTCGGCGCGCCGTGGGGCTGATCGCGCTCCTCAGCACGCACGCGTTGATCGCCTTGGTCGCGGTGCTCTGGCACGGCCCCGACCCGGCCGACGTGGCCCGTTACGTGATGTACGTCTACGGCACGTTCTCGCTGCCGGTGGCGGTCTTCGTGGGCAGCACCGTCATCGTTGGCCTGGCTCGGGATCGGGCCGCCGTCTCGGCCGCCGGTCATACGATGGCCGCCGAGCGCGATGCCGCCGAGCGGGGCCTTCAGGAACGTCGGAACCGGCTCGCCCTGGTCAGCTCGGCGGCCGGGCGGGTCCTCGGTGACCTGGCCGCCGGCGAGGCCGACCCGGACGACCCGGAGGTGCAGCGCCGCTGCATGCTGGCCGCCGCCCGGCTGCGCCGGCTGATCGCCGAGTCCGACGACGTGCCCGACCCGCTGCTGCACGAGTTGCGTGCCGCCGCCGACCTGGCGGAACGCAACGGCCTCCCGATCGATCTGGTCACCATCGGCACCCCGCCGCCGCTGCCGGTGGAGGTCCGCCGCCGGCTGGCCGACCCGCTCACCGGCACCCTCGCCGACGCCCGGGGCTGGGCGCGACTGACTGTGGTCTCCGGCCCGGACGAGGTGGTGGTCAGCCTGGTCACGCCGGACCGGGAGGGACCGGAGTCGACCGGCCCGCCGCCCGGGGAGGACGAGGACGGGCCGGTGCAGTACCTCTACGAACGGGACGGGAACATCCGATGGGCGCAGACCCGGTGGCGGCGGTGACCGGCGATCGGCCGGTCGGGGTGGCGATCGTCGACGACCACCCGGTGGTGGTCGAGGGGGTCCGCGCCTGGCTCGCCACCGAGCCGCGCCTGACGGTGCTCGCCACCGGCGACGACCCGGACGCGGTGCTGCGGGCGGCGCCGGACGCCGACGTCGTCCTGCTCGACCTGCGGCTGCACGGGCGGATGGCGTTGGACAAGTTGGCCGAGCTGAGCGCCGCCGGGCGACGGGTGGTGGTCTATTCGGAGCACACCGACCCGCAGACGATGCTCACCGCGCTGGACGCCGGGGCGGTGGCGTTCCTGGCCAAGCACGAGGGCCGGGAACATTGCGTGGAAACGGTGCTGGCCGCCGCGAGCGACCGCCCGTACGTGCCCCCGGCGCTGGCCGGCGCGATGGTCGGTGACCCGCGACCGGACCGGCCGATGCTCTCCGACAAGGAGCGTGAGGCGCTGCTGCTCTGGTTCCAGTCGATGTCGAAGGCGTCGGTGGCCCGACGGATGCACATCAGCGAGCACACAGTGAAGCAGTACGTTGACCGGGCGCGGATCAAGTACACCCGGGCGGGGCGGCCGGCCGCCACAAAGGCGGCGCTACTCGCCCGGGCGATCGAGGACGGTCTCGTCCGCCCGGAGGAGATTGGCATCTACCGGTCACAGGCGACGCACGACCGGCCGACCCCCTAACAGGCGTCATGACAGGGGCCCTCCGGTCCGCCAGGCTTCAGTACACAGCCAGCTGACCGGAAGGTCGTGACGATGCACGCCGACGCGTCCCCCTTCTTCATCGGTCCCCACCGGTTCGACGCCCCCGACGACGCCGTGGGCCCGACCCTGGACCGCCGCTACAACCTGCGTCCGAGGCCCGGTGAGCGGGTGCTCGGACGACACCAGTTGCTGGTCGCGGGCTATCTGCTCGGGCCGAGCGAGGTGCGCTGCCGTTGGCAACTGCCCGAGCCGGTCGCGGTGACCGTCACCGATCAGCGGATCTGCTGGGTGGGCAGCGGCTCGCAGCTGTCGCTTGTCGCCGACGGCACGCACCGGACCCGGCCGCCGGCCCGACTCAACGGCCTGATGAGCGGTCAGATCCGCTGGCAGTGGCCGTCCCGGTTGGAGCTGCCGGCGACCGAACCGGACGCCCCGGCGCAGTTGCTGATCGTCTGCGACGCGCTGCGCACCATCCAGCAGCCGGCGCTGGCCCTCAGCGGAGCGGCCGCCGAGGTCGTGGCGCTGGCCCAGCAGGTCCGCCGGGCGGCGGCCATGTTCCGGCTCTCCCATCCGCAACTGGTCGACCTCTCGGCCCAGGAGCGCGACGTGCTGCTGCTGCGGGCCGGCCCCGGTCTGCTCGCCGGCGACACCCGGATCACGCTGCCCGGCTCGTTGCCTGTGGAATTCTACTCCCGGGACGACTACTACCGCTCAAGACCGGAACCGACCTCGTGGGGCGGGCTCGCAGGCGGCGCAGCATCCGGGCATCGGTGAAGCCGACGGCCCGCGCGGCGGCTTCCACTGTCGTGCCGTGCCCGATGAGGTGCTCGGCCCGTTCCACCCGGAGCAGCTGCTGGTAGCCGAGCGGCGTGAGGCCGGTGCTCGCCCGGAACAGCCGGGTCAGGGTTCGTTCGGCCACACCGCCGGCGGCGGCCAGCTCGGCCAGTGGCAGGGGCTCGGCGTACCGGCTGTCGATCAGATCCTGCACCCGGTGCACCGAGTCGGACAGGTGTGAGCGGTGCCGCATCAGCGCGCTGGCCTGCGGCTCGTGCCCGTTACGGCGGGCGTAGACGACAAGCGTGCGGGCGATCTTCGCGGCGGTCGCCGGGCTGTGCCGGGTCGCCACCAGGTGCAGCGCCACGTCGATGCCACTGGCGATGCCCGCCGAGGTGACCACGCGGTCGTCCACCACGTACAGCACGTCGCGGACGACCTGGGCCGCCGGGTGCCGGCGGGCCAGGTCGTCCTGCACCTCGTGGTGGGTGGTGCAGCGTCGGCCGTCGAGCAGCCCGGCCCGGCCGAGCGCGTACGCCCCGGCGCAGACGCTGGCCACCGTGCCGCCGGCCGCGTGGTGCTCGGCGAGCCGGCGCAGGTCGACTGGCGAGACCGGCCCCTGTGGCCCGTGCGCCGCCGGCCGCCAACCAGGCACGATCACCAGGTCGTCCGGGGTCAGCTCCGGCCACCGGGTGTCGGCGACCAGCGGTACGCCCTGCACGGTGGGCACCTGCTCGCGCTCGGCGACGTAGTGCAGCCGATAGTCGTACCCGAGGTCGGCGGCGCTGGAGAAGACCTGGGCCGGCCCGGCGAGGTCCAGCAGGTGCAGCTGTGGGACCAGCAGGAAGACGACCCGGGTCACGAGGTCAGCCCCGACTCTCGACGAGGGGCGCGCCGGTGACCTCGTCCACTGTCCGGATGGTCGCGAAGCGGCCAGCCAGGGCGTACTCGGTGCGGGTCACGATTTCCTCGTTGGTCAGGGTGCGCGGGTCGGCGAGGATCTCCTCGACCGTGGCGGCCTCCGGCAGGTCCCGGTGCGGGATGGGGAAGGTCAGCGTGGCGTCGCTGACGACTGTCATCCGGTAGCCGAGGTCCGCGCCGACCCGGGCGGTGGTCTCCACGCACTGCTCGGTGCGAATGCCGCAGACGGTGATGTCGGTGATGCCCGCCTGGGTGAGCAACTGCTGGAGGTTGGTGGTGGTGAACGCGTTGTGCGCGGTCTTGACCAGCGTCGGCTCACCCTCGACGGGGACCAGCCCGTCGATCAGCCGCACGTACCCGAGCGCGGGGTCGAAAAACCCGCCAGTGCCGGGCTCCGAGTGCAGGACCCAGACCACCAGGTCGCCACGCTGCCGGGCGGCAGCAACAAGCCGGTCGACCTGGCGGATCATGTCGGGGTTGGAGCCGTACGCCCAGATCGGGCGCTGACGGAAGGATTCTTGTACGTCGATCACGACGAGTGCTGCTCTGCTCATGACGTCGATCCTGGCCGGACGGCGTCCGCGCCGGCAGACACCATTCTGCCCGGGTGCGGAACGATCTGGCCAGCTCGGCGTCAGGCGCTGGGGGCGCGTTGCTCGGCGGCGGCGTCCAGAGCGGCGGCCTCCTCCGGGGTGGGCGCACTGCCGCCCAGGTGGGCGGGCTGCCACCAGGTGTCGTCCGGGCCGGCCGGGGTGTCCGGGTAATCCCGCTGCGCACGGTCGACCAGGGCACTGAGTTGGGTGGTCAGCTCGTCGGCCAGCACGTTCGGGTCCGGAAAGTCAGCCGGGTTGATCGGCTCGCCGATCAGGATGGTGATCGGCGTGTGCCGGCGGGTCAGCGTGCGCGGGCGGCCCTTGGTCCAGAGGCGCTGGGTGCCCCACAACGCGACAGGCAGCACCGGCACCTTCGCCGACCGGGCCATCCGGACCGTGCCGCTCTTGAGCTCCTTGACGGTGAACGACCGGCTGATCGTCGCCTCGGGGAAGACGCCGACGACCTCGCCCTTTTTGAGCGCGCCCACTGCGGCGCGGAACGAGGCCGCGCCGGCCTGCCGGTCCACCGGAATGTGCCGCATCCCGCGCATCAGCGGGCCGGAGATCTTGTGCGTGAAGACCGAATCCTTGGCCATGAAGCGAACCAGCCGGCCCGACGCGTTAGCGCCCAGACCGGCGAAGATGAAGTCGAGGTAGCTGACGTGGTTGCTGGCCAGCACCGCCCCGCCCGTGCGGGGTACGTGGTGGGCGCCTTCGATGGTGATCTTCAGGTCGAGGACCCGGAACAGCGTCTTGGCGGTGGCGATAACGGGCGGGTACACGAGCTCCGGCATTCGCAGAATCTACCCTGACCGGCTGAAGATCGGCTGGGTGGCGAACCGGCGGCGACGCGGGCGGTGCGCCACCGCCGGTTCGGGCGGTCGGATCGGTCAGTCGGCGAGGTTGTTCAGGTCCAGTCGACCCCGGGCGAACGCGTCCACCCGGCCCCACCGACCGGGGATGTCCAGCACCTCGATGCGACCCATCCCCACCGGCAGCCGTGGCTCGACCGCCAGGTGACCCTCGTGTGGCTCCAGGCCGAGCATCGTGCGCAGCAGCAACAGCGGCGTACCCGTCGACCAGGCCTGCGGGCTGCACGCCGTGGGGTACTCCACCGGGAACTTGGTCAGCTCCCGTGGGTAGCCGCCGAACGCCTCCGGCAACCGGCCGTCGAAGTACGTGGCCGCGTCCAGGATGCCGTTGGCGATGCTCGCGGCCTCCTCGGCGAAGCCGTAGCGGCGCAGACCCCAGGCGATGAACGAGTTGTCGAACGGCCAGATCGTGCCGTTGTGGTAGCCGATGGGGTTGTACCGCGTCTCCCCCTCGGCGAGCGTGCGCACCCCCCAGCCGGAGAAGAGCCGCGGCCCGACCAGGTGCGCGGCGAGCTTCTCCGCCCGTTCGGGTTCGACGATCCCGCTCCACAGCAGGTGGCCGATGTTGGAGCTGAGGATGTCGCACTGGCGGCCGTCCGGGTCCAGGGCCAGGGCGAAGTACTCGCCGTCGGCCACCCACCAGTCCCGGTTGAACCGCTCCTTCAGCTCCGCCGCCTCCCGCTCCAACTGGTCGGCGAACTCCGGGTCATCCCAGAACTCACGCGCCAACCGGGCCGCGCGGACCTTCGCGTCGTACGCGTACCCCTGCACCTCACAGGTGGCCCGTGGGAACGGGGGCAGCGTGCCGTCGGCGTAGGAGATCGAGTCCCAGGAGTCCTTCCAGCACTGGTTCTCCAGGCCGGTGTCGGTGTTACGTCGCTCGTACCAGATGTAGCCGTTGCCGACCAGGTCGGCGTAGTTGTCGATCCACCTCAGCGCCGCCCGGGACTCCTGCTCCAGCTCCTTGACCAGTGCGACGTCCCCGCTCCACCGCTCGTACTCGTCGAGCAGCACGATGAACAGCGGTGTCGCGTCCACCGAGCCGTAGTACGGCGAGTGTGGCTGTTCCTCGAAGGCCGCGGTCTCGCCGTAGCGCATCTCGTGCAGGATGCGCCCCGGGTCCTCGTCCCGGAAGTCGTCGAACCGGCTGCCCTGCAGCGACGCCAGGATGCGCAGCGTCGTCTTCGACAACTGCGGGGTGAACGGCAGTGTCTGCAGGCAGGTGAGGATGCTGTCCCGGCCGAACATGGTCATGAACCAGGGCAGGCCGGCGGCCGGCAGGGTGGCGCCGCCCAGCGACAGCGGCGAGAAGCGCAGCGCCGCCAGGTCGATCAGGCTGCGCCGGTACGTGCTGGCCACCCGGCCGTGCTCACTGTTGACCTTGGGCGCGTTGGCGATCCACTGCTCCAGGTCGTGCTGGAGAGCGAGCCGCTCGGTGGTGTGTTTGCGCAGCCCGAAACGGAGGTCCCGCCCCCCGGGCCCGATCGCGTTGGTCTGGACGTCGATCGAGGCTTCCCACCGCCCGTTGGGCTCCAGGTGAACGGTGTACGAGAAGCCCTTGCTGTCGTAACGGGCCGACGCCGACGCCGAGATCACCGTCTCCCGCCGGAAGTTCCCCCGCCGGTACCCCAGCCGCAGCCGGTCCGACTCCACCTCGGTGTAGATCTCGCCCTTCTTGTTCAGGATCTCGTCCTTGACCTGGAACAGGTCGGCGAAGTCCGACGCCGCGTCCATCCGAACTTCCAGGTCGATCGGCTTCTCGTCGTGGTTGAGGATGGTCAGCTGCTCACAGAAGCTGCCGCCCACCGTGCGCTCCCGGATGATCGACAGCTTCGCGTCCACGTAGTGCGTGGCCATCCCCGGGACCAGGAAGAACCGCGACTCGAAGTACTGCAGATCGTCGAAGGAGAGCGAGTTGAGTCGCTCACCGTTGACGGTCAGCACCCAGGTGGACAGGAACCGGGTGTCGATGGAGAAGAGCCCGGTGGGCTCGCTCGGCGTCGCCTCGATGTCACCGGTGTCCTCGCAGACGACGAACGTGTTGCCGTCCAGGATCCGGATCGTGTTGCTCTGCCCCATCAGTGCACCTCCCCGGCGAAACGCCGACGCGGCCCACGGGCGTCCGGGGAACCCGGGAAGATCCGCTCCACCTGTACGACGAGACGAGCGTCGCCCGACACCGTCATGTCCCCCCGCAACAGAGCGGCCAGGCCGTGCTCGCGCCCCGAGGCGATGTCGTCGAAGAGGACCGGGCTCGCGCCGATCACCGTGTCGGCCTCCTGGTCCTCCTGACTGACGTTCAGCCGGCCATGGTCGATCCGCAGCAGCCAGTGCCGGGTCTGCGCCCCCTCGTGCAGGTCGATCCGCAGCGTCCCGGAGGTCTTGGCCAGCAGGGGTTCGTACCCCCGCCGGTCCAGGTCCTCGAAGAACCTCGTGGTCGCGTCCACCATCGGGTCCACTCCTCCCAGTTGCCGGGCCGGGGGTCCCACCCACCGCGCTCGCGTCGCGCGGACGGCCGGCGTTGCACGTCCCCGCACGGGTCCCCGCCGCTCCCCCTGGTCAACCTCGCCCAGATCGGGTGAGCGGCGACGGTGCGCCCCGCGCCGGTGATCAAGAGCGTCGGTGTGTCGTGACGACAACTCTCCTGATCGCCGAAGGGGGGTGGACGCCACAGCGCCGACCCTCCCGGAGGGAGGGCCGGCGCGCGCCGCGGCGGACGGTCAGTTGTTCGGGTCGTCGGCGCTGATGTCGGCCAGAACCGACTGCGGTTCGCGCTCGACCGCGAGGTCACCCATCGACACCAGGCCGACCAGCCGGCCGTCGTCGATCACCGGCAGTCGGCGTACGGCGTACGTCCGCATCAGGTCCGCAGCCGCCACGGCATCGTCGTACTGACTCACCGTGATCACGTCGCGCGTGGTGATCTGATTCAACCGGGTCGAACCCGGATCCATGTTCTCCGCGACACCTCGGACCGTGATGTCCCGGTCCGTGACGATGCCGACCACACTGTCGCCATCGGTCACCACCACATCGCCAATCGCGCTGTCACGCATCTCCTGCGCGGCTGAGATGAGCGTGTCGTTGCCGTCCATCGTCACCAACCGGGTCGTCATGAACTCTCCGACCGTTGTCATGGTGCTCCCCTCTCGGTGTCGGCACGGCCCGTCTACCCGCCGCTCGGGAGGAGGTAACGCCGAGCGACCCGGCCTATCCGCGCGGGTGCCGCAGGCGTCGCAGCTCGTACAGACCGCTGCTGGTCAGGCTGTAGAACCCCGGCAGCAGCAGGAAGATCACCAGCGCGAACAGCGGACTGGCCAGGAACCCGGCCAGGATCGCCAGCGCGTACCCCAGAAGGCCGATCACGGCCCGGGCCCGTTCGGCCGGGAAGAACCGACGCGGCACCGTCCGGTCCAGCAGATCGTGATGCCGGGCGAGGTAGTGGTACAACCCCAGCCAGCTCACCGAAACCAGCATGCCGACCAGACCGTAGACGACCACGCTGGTCCGCTGGTCCGCCTGGTCACCGTCCCGCATGGCCTGCGAGACAACCGAGGTGGCGAACGGCAACAGGGCGATGCTGAACAGCACCCCGAGGTTGTACCACTGGAGGGCCTTTCCACTGTTCTCCACCCGGTTGAAGGCGGCTCGGTGGTTCAGCCAGTTCACCGCCACATACAGATACGACGTGACATAGGCGAGGTACGCCGGCCACTGTTCGACAAGTGCGTGCAGCAGCTGACCGCGGCCGATCCGAGGAGGCTGGAGGTCGAGCACCAGCAGCGTGATGAGGATGGCGAAGACCCCGTCGCTGAACGACAGCAGCCGGGAGGTCTCCCGCCGCAGGGTCGGGCCTGCCGGGCCGGTCTCGTCGCTGCTCGTGCCGGCGCCCACCACCCACCCCCTCCCCGACGTCCCGCAACGGCAAAGCAGGGCGGTATACCCGTCGACGGGCGGCGCAGCCGCCTGCGGCGCGCATCGGCCGCGCCCGACCGGTCGCCGTGACCGGGCAGGAGAACGTCGCGTCGACCGGGCCGAGCCCGAACCCGCCGACCGCCGCCTACCGTGGGCGGATGATGACGGGCGAGGAGGAACTGCGGGAACTGGTCGCCGGCAGCAGTTGGCTGACCCGGGCGCTGACCGTGGTCCGAGACTCTGGGCTGCCGGACGCCTGGATCGGCGCGGGGGTGCTGCGCGACCTGGTCTGGGGCGAGCGGTACGGCGACGGGTTCGACCCGGCGCAGATCCACGACGTGGACGTGGTCTTCTTCGACCCGGCGAGGCTGACCCGCGCCGACGACGACCGGGCCACCGCCCGGTTGACCGCGATGTGGCCGCAGCCGCCGTGGGAGGCGCGCAACCAGGCGGCGGTGCACACCTGGTACGCGGCAAAGTTCGGCGGCGACCCGATCGAGCCGTACCGCAGCGTGACCGAGGCGGTCGCCACCTGGCCGGAGTACGCGACAGCGGTGGCCGTCCGCCTGGACTCGGCCGACCGGCTCACGGTCTGCGCCCCGTACGGCCTGACGGATCTGCTGGGCGGGGTGTGGCGGCACAACCCGGCCCGGGTTGACGTGGCCCGGTCCCGGCAGCGGTTGGCCCGGCACCGGCCGGCGCAGCGTTGGCCCGGCGTCACCGTGATCGAGCCGGGCTGATCGGCTGGGCGGCTCAGCTCCGGGGCGGCATGCCGTAGAGCCGCTCGACGTGCAGCCGTAGCACGATCCGTCCCTCGTCGACCATGGCCTGCCGGTACTCGTCCCAGTCAGGGTGTTCGCCGCTCAGCCCCCGGTAGAGCGCCACCAACTCCTCGACAGTGTCGTCGCCCAGCCCGGCGGCCGGTGGGGTCAGTTCGGCGCGACCCTCGACCACCGCGTACGCCCAGCCGTCCTGGCTGCTGACGTGGAAGCTGGCGCGCGGGTCGCGGCGCAGGTTGGCGGTCTTCGCGCGGCCGTCGGTGACCGAGACCCGGATCAGGCCCGCGTCCCGGTCGAAGGAGTAGAGCACCGTGGACAGCTGCGCGCGCCCGTCCCGCTTGATGGTGGCGAGCACCCCCATCGAGTGGCCGGCCACCAGATCGGTCAACGCCTGCTGGGTGCGGTCATCCGGCATGGTGTCCTCCAGGTTGGACGATCGTCTCCATTCCATCCAAGCACGACCTGCCGGCCGTCGCGGGCGACCACCCGGAACGGCAGGACGACCACCTGGAACGGTGCCGAGCCTCCGGAACGGCAGCGCGATCACTCGGAACGGCACCGAGCCCCCGCCGACGGACGGCGAGGGCTCGGTGCTTGGCGGGGAGCTCGTTGTCTGCGACAGTGCCGGTCAGCGGCGCTCGGCGGCGACCAGCTCGGCGAGCTGCACCGCGTTCAACGCGGCGCCCTTGCGCAGGTTGTCGTTGGAGCAGAACAGGGCAAGCCCGTACTCCACTGTCTCGTCGGCGCGGATCCGGCCCACGTAGGTCGGGTCCTGCCCGGCGGCCTGCAACGGCGTCGGGACGTCGGTCACTGCCACCCCGGGCGCGTCGGCCAGCAGTTCGTGGGCGCGCTGCGGGGTGAGCGGCCGGGCGAACCGGGCGTTGATCTGAAGCGAGTGCCCGGTGAAGACCGGCACCCGGACGCAGGTGCCGGAGACCTTCAGGTCGGGGATCTCCAGGATCTTGCGGCTCTCGTTGCGGAGCTTCTGCTCCTCGTCGGTCTCGAACGAGCCGTCGTCGACGACCGAACCGGCCAGCGGGAGGACGTTGAAGGCGATCGGCTGGGTGAACGAGCGCGGCGCGGGGAACTCCACGGCCGACCCGTCGAAGGCCAGCCCGGCGGCGTGCTCGGCCACCTTGCGGACCTGCTCGTCCAGCTCGGCGACGCCGGCCAGCCCGGCGCCGGAGACCGCCTGGTACGTGGAGACGACCAGGCCCACCAGGCCGGCCTCGGCGTGCAGCGGACGCAGCACCGGCATCGCGGCCATCGTGGTGCAGTTGGGGTTGGCGATGATGCCCTTCGGGCGGTCCAGGGCGGCATGGGGGTTGACCTCGGCGACCACCAGCGGCACCTGCGGGTCCATCCGGAACGCCGACGAGTTGTCGATCACCACGGCGCCGGCCTCGGCGACCCGTGGCGCCAGTTCCCGGGCGGTGCCCTTACCGGCCGAGAAGAGCACGATGTCCAGCTCGGAATAGTCCGCGGTCGCCGCGTCCTCGACGGTCACCTCACCGTCGCGCCACGGCAGCGTACGCCCAGCGGACCGCGCCGAGGCGAACAACCGCACCTGCTCCGCCGGGAACTTCCGCTCCGCCAGCACCTGCCGCATCACGCCACCGACCTGGCCGGTGGCCCCCACAATGCCGATCCTCATGCCCGCGAGGCTACCGACCCCACCCCCGGAACCGGGACCCCTTTCCCACCCCCCGGGTCCCACCTCACACCCCACACCGGCCTCCCCCACACCCCTTCCCCCGGTGATCATGAAGTTATTGCCACGACACGCCGTGCCAAATGACAACAACTTCATGATCAACGGGGAGCGGGGGCCGGGAGGGGGCCGGGGTTAGGGGATGAGGTCTCCTAGGGCGGTGGACTCCAGGTCGGCGCGGATCACCGCGGCGTCGCCCTCGATGACCAGGGTGAGGGCTTCCGGGTGCAGGTGGGTGGCTGCCGCGGCGGAGACCTGGTCCACGTCGGCGGCGAGCAGCGACTCGCGCAACCGCGCGTGGTAATCGTCCGGCAGGTCGTGCACCACCAGGGTGGTCAACGCCGAGGCGATCGCCCGGGGGCTCTGCAACTCGACCGAGAGCTGCCCGGCCCGCCAGGAACGGGCCACCTCCAGCTCGTCCTCGGTCACCCCGTTGGCCTGGGTACGGGTGATCTCGCCCACCGCCTCGATCACTGCAGGCGCGGTGACCGCCGTCTGCACCCCGGAGCTGACAGCGAACCGACCGAACCGCCGCGACGAGGCGAAGTCACCCCGGATGCCGTAGGTGTAGCCGTGCACCTCGCGCAGCAGGTGGTTGAGTCGGGAGGTGAACGCCCCGCCGAGCACCGTGCCGGCGAGCGTCATTGGCACGTGGTCGGGGTGCGCCCGGTGTGGTGACGGGTGGCCCAGCCGCAGCGTGGACTGCACCGAGCCGGGCCGGTCCACCAGGATGATCCGCCGACCGCTGTGCAGCGGCACCTCGATCGGGCCGCCCCGCTCGGCGGGGCCACCACCGGTGCCGGCGAACGCCGCGGCGGCCAGCGCGTCCAGGTCGATCCGGTCCAGGTCACCGGCGACGATCAGGGTGCCGGGGCGCAGGAACCACTCGGAGTGGAAGACAGTCACATCCTCCACGTCCAACCCGGCGACGGACTCCGGGTCGCCGTGCATCGGCCGCCCCCAGCGGTTCTGCGCACCGAACAGGTCGGCACGCAGCGCGGCGTCGGCACGCGGGCCCGGGTTGGCCCAGTCCATCCGGAGCGCTGTCGCCTCGTCGTCGCGGACCCGGCGTACGTCGGCGGGGTCGAGCCTGGGCGTCCGGACGGCTTCGGCGAGCAGCTCCACGGCCGCGCTCAGCCGGTCCACCGGGATCACCACGCTGGCCTGGAACGAGTCCCAGTCCAGACCTGTCGACAACGCGGTGCCGAGCCCTTCGACGGCGAGCGCGTACGCGGCGGCGTCCCGCTGTGCGGTCCCCTCCTCCAACGCCTTGGCCAGCACACCGGACAGGCCCTCCTTGCCGACCGGCTCCTGGCCCGCGCCCAGGTCGAGCAGCAGCAGGGCCACGGCGAGGTTCTGCCCCGGCAGGTGCGCGGCGACGACCTGACCACCGGCCACGGCCCGGCGGACCACCGGCGGGAACCGGTACGGGCGGGCCGCACCCGGGCCCGGACGGTCGGCGATCAGCGTCATGAGGTCTCCTCGGGCAGGTAGGTCAGGGTCACCCGGTCGGTGGCGAGCACGTCGGCGGCGGCCTCGGCGATCTGCTCGGCGGTGACGGCGAGCAGAGCCGGCAACTGGTCGGCGATGCGGGCCGGGTCACCGAACTGGGTGGTGTAGCGGCCGAGCAGGTCGGCACGGCCGTCGACAGTGGACAGCTGACGCCACCACCCGGTGCTGAGCAACGCCTTGGCCCGGTCCAGCTCGGCGGTGGTGACCGGCACGGTGGCGAGCTCGTCGACGACGTCGGCCAGCCCTTCGGCCAGCCGCTCGGCGCTCACTCCGGGGCGGGCGGTGGCGGTGGCGATCAGCGGTGCCGGTGCGTGCGCGAGGTCCACCCCGTACGCCCCGACCAGGTCCGGCTGCGCGATCCTCTCGCCGTCGGCGAGGCGCTGGTAGAGCCGGCTGCCCCGGCCGCTGCCGAGGACGGTGGCGAGCACGGTGATCACGTTGTACCCGGGGCTGCCGAACGGGTAGCTGCGGTGGGCGATGTACACCCGCGGCGCGGGCACGTCGGCGCTCACCGACTCCACGGCCGTCTGCCCGGTGGCGGGGACGCTGCGGCCGTCCGGTGCCGGCGGGATGTCATCGCGGGCGGGCAGCGCGCCGAAGTACTTGTCGGCGAGTGCGAACACGTCGGAGGCGGTGGCGTCGCCGACCACGGTGAGCACCGCGTTGTTCGGCGCGTAGTAGGTCTGGTGGAACGCCTGGAAGGTGGCGAGGTCGGCGGCGTTCAGGTCGGCCATCGAGCCGATCGTCGCGTGGTGGTAGGGGTGCCCCGGCGGGTAGAGCAGCGGCAGCAACCGCAGCCAGGCGTCGCCGTACGGCACGTTCTCGTAGCGCTGCCGGCGCTCGTTCTTGACCACGTCCCGCTGGTTGTCCAGCGTCTCCTGGGTGAGGGCGGGGACCAGGCCACCCATCCGGTCGGCCTCCAACCAGAGCGCCAACTCCAGGTGCTCGGCCGGGACCGTCTCGAAGTAGTTGGTCCGGTCCGGATTGGTGGTGGCGTTGAGTGAGCCTCCGGAGCCCTGGATCAGCTTCATGTGCTCGGTCTTCGCCACGTTCACCGAGCCCTCGAACATCAGGTGCTCGAAGAGGTGGGCGAACCCGGTCTGCCCGGCCGGTTCGTGCCGGGAGCCGACGTCGTACCAGAGGTTGACGGCGACCGCGGGCGCGGTGCGATCCTCACTCACCACCACACGCAGGCCGTTGTCCAGTCGGGACGTCTGAATGGGCCAGGGGTAACCGCTGTCGGGCATCCCCCGACGCTATCCGATCTCGGAGGCGGAAAGGTGACGTGCGGTCGGTCGGCGAGCCGACCCGGGCCGCATCGAGGCCGCCGCTCGGGGTACCGGGGAGGAATGACCGTCACCCCGCCTCCGCCCCGGTCCGCCGGCCGGGCCGCCACCGCCGTCGAACGCGCAAGCACCGTACTCGGCCGGCTGCGCCGTGGCCGGCTGCTGCATCCGGCCGGTCGCTCGTTCGTCGGCGAGACGGTGATCTGGGGTACGCCCGGACCACCCACCGGGGTTGCTCTGCTGGACCACCCCGGCCGGTACCGGACCACCGTCCGGCTCTCCAAGGGAACGCCCACACCCGGAAGTTGGCCCGACGTCCTGGGCCTCGCGCTGCGCCTGCACCGCGACGACGGCCGGCCGTTCGACCTGCTGGTCAGCTCCAGCGGCGCGGCCCCGGTGCTGCGGAACCTACCGCTGCCCCGCCGCCGCTTCACCGGCACGTACAGCACGATCACGTGCTACCGCGCGGGTCGGCGCCGCCTCTGGCTGGCGGCGTTGGCCGACCCCGACTCGGTCGACCTCGGTCGCAGCCTGGACACGGCGGCCGCCGCGACCCGGACGGACACCCCGCGCCTGGTGCTCGCGGTCGCGTCGGCGGTGGGGCCGTGGCGGCTGGTCGGGCAGGTCAGCTTCGGTGCGCAGCTCGGCGCCGAGCAGGACGCGGCGCTCGCCTTCGACCCGGTGCGCAACCTGCCACCCGAACTGCGGGTGGCAGGTCCGCTGGCCTGGCTGCGCGACCAGACCTACCGGGGGTCGCGCCGGGCGCGCGGGGCGACCGCTCAGTCCGGCGGTTCGACGGCGGCCACGGTCTGATCCGAGGTACGACGTTCCAGCACCGTGTCCGGGGCGGCGTTCTGGTCCGCCTCACGGATGTCCGAATCGGCGAGGATGGCCTCGGCCTGCGCCTCCGGGTCGTCGCTGCCCACGGCCTTCTCCTCGGGCAGGAGGTGGTGCGCGCGGGACTCCACCCGCTCCTGATCGCTCTGCTCGTGTGTCATGGCACCCCTGTTACCCCGACCGCACCCCCGGCACGCGATCTCCGCCCCGCATGTTGGGACGACAGGTCGGGTGACCGCGTCCGGTCGGGTACGCTGGCCCGGTGACGCGTTCCTATCGATGGTTTAGGCAGCTGGCTCGCACGCCGGTGACTTCACCATGAACTGACGTCACCACGGACCGAGCCGGCTGGGCAGGAGCTGTCGTTCCTGCCCTTTTGCGTACGAGCAGCCGGCTCGTCCCGGGCACCGGCCCCGGGCACGGTCGGCGAAAGGATGCCACCGTGACGACCCCGGAGACCGATCGGGTCAGCGATCAGCGGATCGACCGTGTTGTGCCGCTGACCACGCCCGCGCTGCTGCACCACGAGTTGCCCCTGGACGCCCCGCTCGCGTCGGCCGTGCTGACCGGCCGCCGCGCGGTCGGTCGCGTGCTGGACCGCGAGGACGACCGCCTGCTGGTGGTGGTCGGCCCCTGCTCGGTGCATGATCCGGCCGCCGCCCTCGACTACGCGCAGCGGCTGCGGACGGCGGCCGACCGACTCGCCGACGACCTGCTGATCGTGATGCGGGTCTACTTCGAGAAACCCCGCTCCACGGTCGGCTGGAAGGGCCTGATCAACGACCCGGGGCTGGACGGCAGCGGGGACGTCAACACCGGTCTGCGGTTGGCTCGGGCGCTGCTGCTCGACGTGCTCCGCATCGGCCTGCCGGTGGGTTGCGAGTTCCTCGACCCGATCACCCCGCAGTACATCGCGGACACGGTGGCCTGGGGCGCGATCGGTGCCCGCACCGTGGAGAGTCAGGTGCACCGCCAGCTCGCCTCGGGCCTGTCCATGCCGATCGGCATGAAGAACCGCCCAGACGGCAGCATCGGCACGGCGGTGGACGCCATCCGCGCCGCCGGGGTGCCGCACGTCTTCCCCGGCATCGACTTCTCCGGCACCCCGGCGATCCTGCACACCCGGGGCAACACCGACGGGCACCTGGTGCTGCGCGGCGGGGGCGGTCGGCCCAACTACGACGCCGAGTCGGTCGCCGGTGCGCTCGACCTGCTCCGCGCGGCCGACCTGCCGGAGCGGCTGGTGATCGACGCCAGTCACGCCAACAGCGGCAAGGACCACCGTAATCAGCCGCTGGTCGCCGCTGACGTGGCAGCCCAACTGGCCGCCGGCCAGCGTGGGATCACCGGCGTGATGCTGGAGTCGTTCCTGTTGCCTGGCCGGCAGGAGCTCGACCCGACCCGGGAGCTGGAGTACGGCCGGTCGGTCACCGATGCCTGCCTCGGCTGGGACGACACCGCCGAGGTGCTCGACCACCTCGCCTCGGCGGTGCGGGCCCGCCGGGCCACCCTGCCCACGACTGTGTGACCGTCGACACCGCGGCGCACGGAACACGAGCGGGGGTCGGCTCGTTGACTGGGGTGTCGGTGTGTCCAGTGTCCCCGGGCCTCACCTAAATAGCCTTCGCGGAATACCGTTCGGCTGGAGCCGCGTAGTGCCACTCGCCGAGAGGCGACCTGCACACCGACACCAGCGCCGCCCCCGGCCCACAAGGCCGGGGGCGGCGCTGTCTGTGCCTCGCTGACCCCGCCCCATCTGGCCCGGCCCGGCCGCGACGGCTGCCGCGACGGGCCGCCAGGGGCCGCGACGGCCGCGACAGCCACCCCTCGCTCCACCCCAACTCCCTTTGCTCTGCACCCGCCCACGCGACGCCTACGCTCCGTAACCGGTGCATGGGCGGGTGCAGAGCAAAGGCTGGTCGAAGTGCCATTGACCGCAGGCGTGGCCGGCCCACCTGGCGTGACGTTTGACCGATTCCGCCCCGGGTAGCTGATCGACGTGACCGACGACGCATCCCTGGCCGGCGAGCCCGACACCCAGGCCCTCGACGACCTGCTCGACGACATCTTCCGGGCGCAGGAGCGGGTCACCCAGGCGGATATCTATCGCCGGGCGGTGGCCGCCGAGCTACCGCCGGACCTGCTCGCCCGCATCGACGCGCTGCCCGAGGGTGAGTACGCGGTGGACGAGGCCAGCGACCTGCTGGGCGGTTCCATCGGTTGAGCGACCGCAGAAGGGACACCGACATGACGCACCACGAGGACCACGACGAGAAGGTGCCGGCGCTGGGTCAGCCCCCGAAGGGCAGGGACACCACGCCGGAGCCGGACTTCGCCAACGAGCACGACCGCACGGCGGTGGATCGGGACATCATCACCGGGGCGGACGAGGACGAACGGGAGCCGGAGTCGCCGCACGGTTGGTCCGGCATGCAGCGCTGAGAGGTACGCGAAAAAGGGGGGCCGGCGTCTGCCGGCCCCCCTTTTCGCGTCCTGCTTGTCAGTCGTCGTCGTGGTGCCCACCCTCGGCGGCCTGCTGCGCCGTCGCGTACGCCATCTGGAGGAAGTCGGACGCGGCAACCGCCGTCAGCGCGGTGGCCACCAGGCGGGTGAGCCGGGGCGCGAGCACCAGCCCACCGGTCAGCCCGGTGGCCACCCAGACCGCCAGGCAGAACGGGCAGCTCAGCAATTCACCGATGGCGTGCCGGGTAGGGCTGCCCGAGTCGCGTACCTGCTCCATCACCTCGCCGCTGCCGATCGGTCGGTCGTAGCGGGTGAACGGCGCCCGCAACGGGCTGGTCACCGCGTCCTTGGACAGCAACCGGCTCAGCTTGTGCGTGGCGATGGAGAGCAGCACCACGTCGGACGGGGCGGGACGCTCCGGCACCGGTCGACCTGTCACCTTGACCAGGCCGGCGAGAGCTCCGGTCACTCCGGCGTAGGCGCCCATCGCCACCAGGTAGCCGCCGAGCGGCCGGTGCTCGTGCGGCGCGTACGCCCGGCGCAGCCGGGCCGCCTTGTGTCGCAGGCCAGTGTCGCTCACCCGATCTCCTCACATGTCGTGGTGGTGCGGGACCGGCGTCCCGCGTGGCCGGCTCAGCCGGCCTGGAGGTTGTCGGCGACCTCACGTGCCAGGTTGGTGAGCGCCTCGTCAGCCAGCTGGTCCGGGCCGGGTCCGCCCGACCCGTCGGCCAGGTCGAGCTGGATCCGGGCCCCGCCCGAATCCGCCGGCTCGACCCGGATCTCGGCGGACCAGTCGTCGGCGTCGCCCCAGCGGGCGCGCAGTTCCTCACCACTGATCTCGGCGGCGGGGCTGCCGTCGCCGCGCAGTGGCTCGGGCAACCAGGCCGACGCCCGGTGGGGGTCGGTGGCGGTGCTGAAGACCACCTCGGGTGGCGCGGACATGCCGCGCACGGCGCGCGCCGGCATCAGGCGTCCCGCAGGCGGCTGGGATCGACCTCGCGCCCCGGGTGGCGGGCCAGGTACTCGGTCTCCAGCTCCGCCGTGCGCCGCAAATGGTTGGCGAGTGCGGAGTCCGCCGCGTGCCGCAGGGTGTCCAGGCGGGTGCGGTGCAGGCTGTGCATCTCGCGGATCAGGTCCTCGTCGGTCAGCTCCGTCGGGTCGACGCCGGGCAGATCGCCGTCGAGACCGGGCCCGCCGGCCGGGTCGGCGAGCTCATCGCCGCCCCACTCGGGCACCCGCTGCTCCGGGCTCATATCCGCGCTGCCGCTCGACGCGAAGTCGTCCTCTCGTACCGATCCGGTCATGATCGCCCCCCTTGATCTCGTTTGGGCTGGCGTCTAGACGATTGCCCAGGCGTGGTGATGCCAAACCACGCCGGCGAGGCGACATCTACGACACGGTGTCGGAGACCGGCGGCCCCCCGGTACGCTCGATGCCATGAGGCGGCTCTGGACCCCGGCGTGGATCGCGCGCCACGTGGCCATGGTCGTGCTGGTCGTGGGCTTCCTCGGGCTGGGCTGGTGGCAGATCAGCCGGGCCGCCGCCGGCAACAGCCTGAGCTGGGGGTACGCGGTCGAGTGGCCGATCTTCGCCGGCTTCGTGGTCTACGTGTGGTGGCGTGAGGTGAAGCTGGCCCGCCGCAGGGCGGAGGAGGCCGATGCGCCGCCCGCGGATCCGGCCGTCGAGCCGGAGCCGGCGGTCACCACCGGATCCCGACCGGCGGTCCGTCGACCGGTGCGGGTGTCACGGGTGCCGGCCACCGGCGATGTCGTCGAGGACACCGACCTGGTCGCCTACAACCACTACCTGTCATGGTTGAACGCCAATCCGGGCGCCCGGCCCGGTGACTATCCCGGCTGAGCCGGGCTCGGAAGGACGGACGAAGGTGGGCGCTGCCCTTACCCGGTACCGCGTGATCGCCTGGATCGTGGGCGTGGTGCTGATCCTGCTGGTCGTGATCGGCATGCCTCTGAAGTACGCGTTCGACAACCCGACCGTGGTGGAGACGGTGGGGCCAGCGCACGGCTTCCTCTACATGATCTACCTGGTTGCCGCGTTCGACCTGAGCCGCCGAGCGGACTGGCCGCTGAAGCGGATGCTGCTGGTGATGCTGGCCGGCACCGTGCCGTTCGTCTCGTTCTACGCCGAGCGACGGGTCAGCGCCTGGCTGGCCGCGCCGCAGCAGGAGCGGGCTCCGGAGCCGGTCGCCCGCTGAGCGAACGGTGGGCCGATGTGGGGCCGGTCCACCGCCGCTCGGGTCAGCGGTTGGGCCGCCACGGGTCCGCCGAGGCGAGCGGGTCGACCCAACCGCCGTAGCGGTTGACCTCCCGGGCCCGCAGCAGCGACCGGGTGACCTGGCCGAACTGCCGTTCGTCGTCGGCGCTGAACAGCAGCACCTCCGATCCTCGGTACCACCCCCACAACTCGTGGGGCGGTGGGCGCCAGCGATCGCCGACCAGGGCGAGAGCGGCCGGGAGCAGGAACACCGCGCCGAGGATCAGGTACGCCTCGGCGGTGAGGCGTTGCAGACCGCCGGTGAAGCCGAGGAGCACTCCCACCCCGCCGAGCATGCTGGCGGTGATGACGACGGCCCGGACGGCGATCCGGTCGTGCGGGCCCCGGGTGGTACGCAGATGGGTCAGGTCGGCGACCCGGTAGCTGGTCCGACCGACGGTGAAGCGGTCGACTGTCACGATGATGCCGGGCCGCGCGTACAGCAGGGTCGACCGGGCGCCCGGCACCGTTCGCGGCGGTCGCGTCTGTGCGCCTTCACGATTCACGGTTCCTCCCGCAGGGGACGGTTGGCCGAGTGAACCCGCAGGTGAGGCATCGCCCCCTGTCGACGGGATTCCCGGCTTCCGACTTCATTGTGTTGTGGCGCCGCCAGTGGACCTGGGCATTTACCGGCTCCCGACAGCTCGCCACGACCGGGTGACATCGCCGAGAAACAGCATCCATTTCAGGTTTTATCGGTTATGGCGGCCAGGAATCCGGCGTCATACGCCCGGAACGACGAAAGTCGTATATCCGTCAACAGGGCGCTAAGCGGTCGAAGTTTCACTCGCGCACAGGCGTCATCCGCCACGATGACGCCACTCAGCCCAGGGGCACGACCCGCAACTCTCCCAACTTTCGCCCCTGCTTCAACTGCGAGCGACAACCGTCCCGGGTTAGGTTGGGCGAGCCGGTCCGGCCCAGTGCCGTCCGCCCGGATGGCCCCGGCCGGTGTCGTCGAGGGCGTCAGCAGCCCCGACGGCCGTGGGAGAGGGGCCTTCCGCTCTTGTCATCCCTGAGAAATCTGCTGCGCACCGTGGCGCTGGTCGGCATGTCGGCCGCGCTGATCGCCCCGACGGCGGCGGCCCAGGCCGAGCCGTCCCCCGCCGACCTGACCCGCCGGATCGAGACGTCCTCGGCCGAGCTGGAGCGGGTCGTCGAGTCGTACAACAAACTGCGTGAGGAGATCAAGACAAACGAGGCCGCCGTGGCCCGATTACAGACCCGCATCGGCCCGCTCGAACAGCAGGTCGAGCAGAGCCGGGCCGACGTGGCCGAGCTTGCCTCCACCGCGTACAAGAGTGGCGGCCTGCGCACCGCGGACGCCCTGCTGCGTCCCGGCGGCTCGGCCGCGCTGCTGGACCGGCTCGGAACGATCGAGCAGTTGACCCGCCAGCGGCAGGAGCGCATCTCCGGCTTCACGGCCGACCAGCAGCGGCTGCTCGACGAGAAGGCCCGTCTGGGTGCGACCCTGACCCGGCAGGCCGCGCAGGCTCGTCAGCTCGCCGCGGGTAAGAAGCAGATCGAGCAGGATCTGGCCAAGCTGTACGAGCTGCGCCGGCAGGCATACGGGGCCGCCACCGAGCGTCCCGCGCCCATCGCGGCGGCGAGCGAAGCCAAGAACGTGCCGGCCGTGGCCGGTGCCGCCGGCACGGCCGTGCGCTACGCGTTCGGCGCGATCGGCAAGCCGTACAAGTGGGCGGCCGACGGGCCGGACGGCTACGACTGTTCCGGGCTGACCCTGGCGGCCTGGCGGGCGGCCGGCAAGTCGCTGCCGCACAGCGCCCGGATGCAGTGGAGTGCTGTCGCCCACATCGGGCGGGGCGACCTACGCCCCGGCGACCTGGTCTTCTACAGCGGGCTCGGGCACGTCGCCCTCTACGTGGGCGACGGTCAGGTCATCGACGCGCCCAGCGCCGGTCGCAACGTGCTCAAGCGCGGCATGAACATGATGTCGATCCAGGGTTACGGCCGGGTTCGCTAACCGCGACCGGCATAGGCGAACGGCCGGCGTCCCCCTATCGGACGCCGGCCGTTCGCCGTCATTACTACCAGGTCAGGCTGCCTGCAGCCCCTCTGCCCGGGCCAGCTCACGGAGCCGGCCGAGGGCCTGGATCTCCAGCTGCCGGATCCGCTCGCGGGACAGCGAGAACCGGGACGCGACCTCGGTGAGCGAGTGCTCCCGGCCGTCCTCCAGCCCGTAGCGGGCCCGCATGATGCCGGCGGATCGGTCGTCGAGGTGGTTGAGCAGCCCCTCGATGCGCTGCCGCTCCAGGCCGCTGAGGACGATGTCCTCCGGCGACGGCGCGTCACTGTCGGCGACCAGGTCACCGAGGTTCGTGTCGCCGTCGTCGCCCACCGGGGTGTCCAGCGAAACGGTGTCCTGCGACCAGCGGCGCAGCTCGTTCACCCGCTCGACGGTGACGCCGAGGGCGGTAGCGATCTGCTCCGGCTCCGGGTCGCTGCCCAACTCACGGGTCAGCTGCCGAGCCACGTTGCGCATCCGGTTGACGTCCTCCACCAGGTGCACCGGCAGACGGACGGTGCGCTCCTGCTGGGCGATCGCCCGGCTGATCGCCTGCCGGATCCACCAGGTGGCATAGGTGGAGAACTTGTAGCCGCGCTCGTAGTCGAACTTCTCGACCGCCCGGACCAGGCCGGTGTTGCCCTCCTGAATCAGGTCCAGCATGGGCATCCCCGAGCGCACGTAGCGTCGGGCGATCGACACGACCAGTCGGAGGTTGGCGCGGATGAAGAGGTCCTTCGCCCGCTCTCCCTCGACGACCAGCCACTCCAGGTCGGCCCGGTCGACACCGGCGGGAACGGCTTCCTCACCGAGCAGGTGCTCGGCGTAGAGGCCGGCCTCGATCGCCTTGGAGAGATCGACCTCCTTGGCGGCGTCCAGCAGTGGCGTCCGGGAGATCTCGTGCAGGTAGACGCCGACCAGGTCGCGCTCCTCGGCAACCTCGTCGGTTCGCATGCCGATGTTCTTGTCCACGTTGCCCACGGTCCCCTCGCTCGCGCCGGTTGCCCGGTTCCTTGCCATTCCCCACACCGGTCAGCCCCTGGTAACTTCTGCTGTGCCCATCGGTGCTGACACCTACACAACAGATGAGACGTGTCGGGGATTCCTCGTCGTGAGTCGAAAGTGTCACGAATGCCTGAGTAGTAGCTGAGAGCACGGTCCATGTTTGCTGTCAGCACCCCATCGGGTGGCTCGCCACTGGGCACCACGTACGGGTTACCGCACCATGGCAACACCGCCCGCCGTGGGGGCACAGCGACCCGGGTCACCACCGTGATGCGATCCTGGTCACTGCCAGATACGCACTGATGGACCGGTCGGTTCATCCACGGGGGTGTTATTACCCCCCGGCCAGATGAACAATCCGAGGCCCCGTTCGCTTCCCGGGGGCGTGTGGCGCTACGTGGCGAGTAGGGCGAGGGCGCCGCGGACCTGGTCGGCCGAGCGGGCCAGCGCGGCTCGGGCGGCGTCGATCTCGGCGCCCGAGACGAGGGAGACCAACGCCGTCTTCAGGTCTCCGTCGGCCTCGGTGAGGGCCCGCTGGGAGATCTCCTCCGAGCAGCCGGTGGCCTCGACCAGAATCGAGATCATTCGTCCGCGGAGTTTCGCGTTGGTGGCCACCATATCGATCATGAGGTTCGAGTAGACCCGACCCAGGCGCACCATGACGGCGGTCGAGAACGTGTTCAGCACCAACTTCTGTGCGGTGCCCGCCTTCATCCGGGTCGACCCGGTGACCACCTCGGGTCCGGTGTCCACCCCGATGAACACGTCGACCGACCGGGCGGCCTCCGCCTCCGGATTGGCGCAGAGCAGCACCGTCGAGGCGCCCTTGGCGCGGGCTGCGGCGAGCGCCCCGAGGACGTACGGGGTGCGTCCGCTGGCCGCCAGACCAACCACCAGGTCGCCGGCCCGTACGCAACTGGCCGCTTCGACCGCGCCACCCCGGTCATCGTCCTCGGCGTCCTCCACGGCCCGCCACATGGCGTCTGGACCTCCGGCGAGGTGCGCGCAGAACCAGTGTCGGGGCGAGTTGAAGGTGGGGGCCAGCTCGGCCGCGTCGAGGACGCCCAGCCGGCCGGAGGTGCCGGCCCCGAAGTAGTGCACCCGGTGGCCGCCGCGAAGGGCAGCGACCGCCAGGTCGACGGTGGTGGCGATCTCGTCGAGCACCGCGGCGACCGCCGCAGGAACCCGCCGGTCCGCCTCGTTGATCACGGTGAGCACGTCCCGGGTCGACATCAGGTCCAGGTCGACGCTGAGCGGGTTACGCCGTTCGGTGGGTGCGCCCACCCGGACCGTCGGGCGAGCGGGCGGTGCGGGCATCTCCGCACCGGCCGTCATGCCCGCCTCCGGTTGGCACCCACCCGGTGCGACTGGACCGCCTCGGCGGTCGCCTCCAGCGCCTTGCGGGCCCGGGCCCGGTTGCGGGCCGCCACCCCGACGAAGAGGCAGTCGACCACGGTGAGCTGGGCCAGTCGGCTGGCCGTCGCACCGGAGCGGTAGGTGGTCTCCCGGGCTGCCGTGGTCAGCACGAAGTCCGCCACGTCGGTGATCGGCGAGCGCGGGAAGTTGGTCAGCGCAACGGTCGCGGCACCCCGGGTACGGGCCTGCTCCAGCACCTCGATCACGTCGGAGGTGGTGCCGGTGTGCGAGATGCCGATCGCCACGTCTCCCCGGCCCAGCAGGGCGGCCGAGGTCAGCGCGGTGTGAACGTCCGGGAAGTAGAAGGCGATCCGGCCGATGCGGTGCAGCTTCTGCTGGAAGTCCGAGGCGACGAACCCGCTGGCGCCGGCGCCGTAGATGTCGATCCGGCCGGCACCGCCGATGGCCTCGACCACCTGCTCGCAGACCGCCGGGTCGAGTTGCTCGGCAGTCTCCTCGACGGCGCGGGCGTCGTTGAACGCGATGGTGGCGATGATCTGGGCGAGGTCGGCACCGGGTGGGATGTCACCGCCGACCACTCGGGCGTCCGGTGGTTCGATCCGGCGGGCGGCCTCGGCGGCCAGGCGAATGCGCAGTTGAGGGTAACCGTCCATGCCCACCGAACGGCAGAAGCGGATGACTGTCGCCTCGGACGTCTCGGCTGCGGTGGCGAGGTCGGTGATTGTCCGACGGGCGGCGGCAGCCGGGTCGGAGACCACCAACCGGGCGACCCGCTGCTCGGCGGGCGACAGCGACGGCAACAGCCCGCTGATGTGGACGATCAGCCCACCGGGCTCGTGACTCGCAGAAATCTTCGCACTCTTCGCCACGGATGAAACTTACTTTCACCAAGCGTGAGCGTCAACCATGACTGTCCGAGGTGGGGGAAACTTCGATCGCCGGGATCACCGGTCCCGCACAGCCTGCCACTTCCCCAGGATCGCCGCCTCATCCGCCGGGTCGAGTCCACCTTGCCGGACGGCCGCCGGATGCGCGGTCATCCACGACGCGGTCGCCCGAACGGTGTCGGCCAGCGGACGGACCGTCAGACCGGCGTCCAGGGCCGGTCGGACCTCCCGGTCCATCAGGCCACCGGTCTCCGGCAGTCGCACCCAGAGCGGCAGCGCCCGCTCCCCCGACCACTCGCGTACGTCGTGGGACAGCAGAAACTCCTGATCGACCCAGGTGAGGACCGGGTCGACGACGCCCAGGCCGGCGGCCACCCCGGCCACTGCTCACCTTGCACTCGCCGTACCAGCGGTTATCCGGGCCGATCGGACCGTCCACGTCCGGCGGCGCCGGGGGCAGGATCGGCGCGTCCGCCGCGGTCTGGCCCGGGGTGGTGTCGTCCGCGTACACCGAGATCGTCGAGACGAACGACCAGTGGCCGACGTGGTCGGCGAGCGCGGCGAGCGCGTGCCGGGCATGGCTCACCTGGCGGGTCACGTCGACCACGGCGTCGAAACCCTCGTCGGCAAGCGGGACGAGGGCCTCCGGGTCATCGCGGTCGACCGCCACGAACCGCGCCCCGGCCGGCACCGCGCCGGACACGCCCCGGGCCGCGCAGGTCACCTCGTGATCCTGCTCGCTGGCGAGGCGGGCCGTCGCCCGGCCAAGGAACCGGGTGCCACCAAGAATGAGGATCCGCATGCACCGATCCTGCGCCCGCAACAGCCGCACGAACCAACCACTCTGCCCACGGCAGACCGCGATCATGAAGTTGTTGTCACTCACCTCGGCGCGTCGCGGCAACAACTTCACGATCGACGGACGAGGCGCGGTGGGGGCAGGGGGCGGGGGCGGAGGGGGCCGGGGCACTAGCGTGAGGGGCATGGCAGAGCGCAGCGTGTTGGTGACCGGAGGTTCCGGCGGGCTCGGCGGGGCGGTCGTCACCGCGTTCGTCGAGGCGGGCTGGCGGGTGGTCGTACCGGAGCGGAAGGCCCGACCCGGGTCGGAGCCGGCGGCGGCCGGACTGGTCCGGGTGGTCGCGGACCTGGGCGAGCCGACGGGCGCGGCACAGGCGGTCGAGGTCGCCGCCGGCGAACCGGGGGCGCCGCTGCGCGCGGTGGTCAACCTCGTCGGGGGGTACGCCAGCGGCGGGCTGGTGCACGAGACGCCGGTCGAGGAGTTCGAGCGGATGCTCACCGTCAACCTGCGGCCGACCTACCTGGTGACCCAGGGCGCGCTGCCGCACCTGGTGGCTTCCGGCGGCGGCGCGGTGGTCTGCGTCTCGGCCCGCGCGGCGGTCTCCCCGTTCCGCGGCGCGGCTGGCTACTCGACGGCGAAGGCGGCGGTGCTGGCCTTCGCCAACGCTGTCGCTGTGGAGTACCGGTCGCAGCACGTGCGCTGCAACACAGTGCTGCCCAGCGTCATCGACACCCCGGCGAACCGGGCGGCCCAGCCCGACGCGGACCACTCCCGCTGGGTGACGCCGGAAGAGATCGCGCCGGTGATCCGGTTCTTGGCGTCGGCCGACTCCGCCCCGACCAGCGGGGCCACCGTTCCGGTCTACGGGCGGGCCTGAGCCACCATCGGGCCGGCCTCGTCCCCGGCCGGTGGCAGCCAGGTCTCCAGGTGCGCCTGGATCTGTTCGGTCACCTCCTCGGCCGGGCGACCCGCGTCCACCAGCACGAAGCTGGGGTACTCGGGTAGCGCTCGATAGGCGGTGTCGGCGGCGGTGAGCCATCCCATCGTCTCGTGGTCGGTGCCGCGTTCCTCGATGCGCCGGTACGCCTCCGCCGGGTCGACGGCGAGCAGGAAGGTCACCTGCGGCGTCGGGAACAGCCGGTAGCCGGCCCGGGCGAGCCGCTCCCAGCGCTGCCCGCCGTGTGCCCGGATGCTCGCGTACTGGCAGGCCGAGTAGCGGTCCATCACCGCCGTCCGGCCGGTGAGCAGACAGCTGAGCAGGGCGATGGCGATGGCCAGCCACCGCAGCACCGACTCCACGGCCAACACGCCGTCGCGCCCGACGAGCCGTTGCGCGTCCGGTCGGCCGAGGCGGTGGGCGAGCTGGCCGAGCCAGCGCCGGCCACTGGCGTTGCGGCGGTAGCTGGCGGGGCGTCCGGCGGCGGTCAGCGCGTCGGCCAGCCGGTGTGCCTGAGTGGTTTTGCCCGAACCGTCGATGCCGATCAGGGCGACGGTGCGCAATCGGGCCTTGCGTCGTCGCATCCCCGATGATCTGGCCACTCTCCACAGGTTATCCGACCCACGCACCTGCTCCGTGAGGTTTGTCATGGTTCATCCCTGTTGACGCCCGACCGCGACACCAGCAGGTGTGGGCGACCGGAATGCCGGGTACCGGAGTTCGAAATCCAACCGCCGGTCCACCAACACGACGACGGAGGAACCAGATGGCTGAGCGCGGGGACGAGAGTCTGGTGCACACCCTCAAGAAGGTCGCCGCCGTGCTCAAGCAGTCCGAGATTCCGTTCGCCCTGGGCGGCAGCTTCGCCGTCTACGCCCACGGGGGCCACTCGAGTGATCACGACGTCGACTTCCTGATCCGGGAGGCCGACGTCGACCAGGCGCTGGAGGCGCTGGTGGCCGCCGGCTTCGTCTCCGAGCGCCCCCCGGAGGACTGGCTGGTGAAGGTCTTCGACGACGGCCGGATGGTGGACCTGATCCACCGGCCGATCGAGACGCCGGTGACCGAGGAGACGTTCGCCGACACGGTCGTCCGGCCGGTCGACGCGATCCACATGCCGGTGCTGTCCGCCACCCAGTTGATGGTGCACAAACTGCTCAGCTTCTCCCAGCACTACTGCGACTTCGCCCGCGGTCTGCCGCTGGCCCGCTCGCTGCGGGAGCAGATCGACTGGGAACGGGTACGCAAGGAGACGCAGCACTCGCCGTACGCCGAGGCGTTCCTGGTGCTGCTGGATCGGCTGGAGGTGGTGCCCACCGCCGGCCCCCAGCCAGGAGAGGGGACATCGTGACCCACCATCGCGACATCGACGCCGGGCCACCGGACGAGTACGTCGAGGCGGAGATCCAACGGCTGCTCGTCGAGGACCCGGCCGTCGCCGAACAGGGGATCACAGTGGTTCGACGGGAACGCGCCCTCGTGCTCTACGGCGAGGTGGAGAGCACGCACCGGCGGGAGGAGATCCTGCGTCGGGTGTCCGAGCGGTTCCCGGACGTGCCGATCACCAGCGACATCGGGGTGATCCGCACCGAGGCGCCCACGGAGATCGAGCAACTGCCCTGAGGGAGGTTCCATGGTGATCCGGATTGCCGCTGTGGGCGACGTGCATCTGGACGAGGACGTGGTCGGCCGGTTCCGACCGGCGTTGGAGGAGCTGCCGGAGTGCGCCGACGTGCTGCTGCTGGCCGGGGACCTGACCCGGCACGGCACCGAGGCCGAGGCGCGCTGTGTGGCAGAGGAGTTCGGTGGGTTGGCCGTACCTGTGGTGACCGTGCTCGGCAACCACGACCACCAGTGTGACCAGGTGCCACAGGTGGTCAAGGTGCTGGAGGACGCGGGCATCACCGTGCTGGAGGGCAACGGCGTCGTGCTGGACTGCGCGGGTGGCCGGCTCGGCATCGCCGGCGTGAAGGGCTTCGGCGGCGGGTTCGCCGGGCGGTGCGCGAGTGACTTCGGCGAGCCGGAGATGAAGGCCTTCGTACGGACCACCACCGACAGCGCGGACCGTCTCGGTGCGGCGCTGCGCTCGCTGGACTGCGACATGCTCGTCGCGCTCACCCACTATTCCCCGGTGCCGGACACACTGGCCGGCGAACCGTTGGAGATCTACCCGTTCCTCGGGTCGTACCAGTTGGGGCAGGCGATCGACTCGGCGCCCACGGCGCTGGCCGTGCACGGGCACGCGCACGCCGGCACCGAGCGCGGCACGACCCCCGGCGGGGTACGCGTCCGCAACGTCGCGCACCCGGTGATCAAGCAGGCGTACAGCGTCTTTCACGTTGGCGATCAACTCGACACCGACCAGGTTTCCCCGCTCGGCCAGTCGGGTAGTCAGAGGTCATGGAGCTGATTCTCTGGATTCTCGCAGTCGTACTCGTGGTCGCCGGCATCCTCGCGCTGTTCCGCCGGCAGATCCTGTGGGGCATCGTCCTCATCGTCGTCGGGCTGTTGGTCGGCCCGGGTGGTGTCAGCATCTTCAATTAGCGCTCGTATCGCAGTAACACCGGGACCCGCCGGGGTCGCCGCGACCGGAGCTTCGTCCTCCCGACAGAAGCACCGGCCGTGGCGATCCCGGCGCTTTTTTGTGGGTGGCCGGGCCGGCACCGCCCTCCCGCCCCACCGTGTGAGCCGACCCGGAGAGGAAATATCTCGACCATGGAGAGATCTCAGGACACGCCCGCGACCTCCGGGCGGCGGGCGTGGTGGGCCCTCGCCGGCTTCGCGGCGGCGGTGGTTGTCGCGGCCGCGATCGGCGGACTGGGTGTGCAGGGCACCACCGACGAGTACGCGAGCCTGCGGCAGCCCGGCTGGGCCCCGCCGTCGTGGCTGTTCGGGCCGGTCTGGTCGCTGCTCTACGCGCTGATCGCGGTGGCCGGCTGGCTGGTGTGGCGGCGGGTCGGCTTCTCCCCCGCCCTCTGGGCGTGGACCGCCCAACTGGTGCTCAACGCGATCTGGACCCCGCTCTTCTTCGGCGCGGGGAAGTACGGGCTGGCGTTCGCCGAGATCGTGCTGATGTGGCTGGCGATCGGCCTGACCGTGGTGCTGTTCGCCCGGGTGTCCCGGGTGGCGGCGGCGCTGATGCTGCCGTACTGGGCCTGGGTCACCTTCGCCGCCGCGCTGAACCTGTCGATCTGGCAGCTGAACTGACCGACCGGTCCCCGACGACGGTGGCCGCCGGGGACCGTGGCCGGGTCAGCAGCGGGGTACGCCGGGGATGTAGCCGTCGGAACCGGTGTACACGTACGCGTCGGCGATGAAGCGGCCGGAGCCGATCCGGTCCCAGATCGAGCTGGTGCCGTACGTGCCGGTGACAGTGGTGCCGCTGGTCTGGCAGGCGATGGTCACCCGGGTGCCGTCGGCGACGGTGCCCACCGCGGCGTACCCGGTGCCGGGGCCGGAGCGGACGGTCAGCGGCGTGCCGCTGGTGTCGACAGTGCCGTTGCCGCTGCCGGAGGAGCACCCGTTGTTGCTGGTGTAGCTCTTGGTGCCCCAGTACAGCGCGAGGGTGCCGTTGAAGCGGACCTGGATGTCGGCGCCGTTGAGGCGCTGCTCGTAGTGCAGGTGGGGGCCGGTCGATCCCCCGGTGCTGCCGACCCACCCGAGCACCTTGCCGTACCCGACGGTCTGGCCGACCGAGACGTTGAAGCCGTTGAGGTGGGCGTAGTAGGTGCTGTATCCGCCCCCGTGGTCGATTCGGACGTACTTGCCGTAGCTGGTGCCGCCGAGGTCGGTCACCCGGTCGACAGTGCCGGGGGCGCTGGCGACCACCGGGTCGCCGAGGTCGTCGGTGCGGTTGAAGTCGACTGCGTACGCCGGGCTGTGGTCCGACCGGGTCTGCCCGGACCAGGACTGGCCGCACGGGAACGGCACCTTGAAGGTCGGCGCGGCCATCGCCGGGGTCGCCGGCACCAGCGCTCCCCCGACGAAGAGACCCGTCACCAGCAGGCTGATCCACCGCTTTCGCATACAGCTCCTCCTATGTCGAAAACCTTCGATGTGGTAGGCCCAGCCTGACAGATATCGTCAATCTTCGAAAGAGTCCCCAGCGCGTCCCGGGAGCGCGCCCACCAGGCAGCCCGCAGGTTTCCGGATTGTTACTCGCTCGTGTCTGACAGGGGGTGGACCGCGCCGGATGCAAGCGCTTACATGTGTGCACGCCCAATCGGACCGGCGACGGGTCACCAGCACGACCGCGCCGGCTAGGAAGGAGGACGGCATGGCGGTCTTTACCAGACCACGCCAGGCCTTCGTGATCGCCGGCGTACTCGGGCTGGCGCTCAGCGCCACCGCCTGCGGTACCGGCGACGACAAGAAGAGCAACAAAGCGGGCTCCGCGGAGTGCGCCGCATACGACAAGTACGAGGGCCACGACGGCAAGAAGGTCTCCATCTACGCGTCCATCCGTGACGCCGAGGCCGACCTGCTGGAGCGGTCCTGGTCGCAGTTCACCGAGTGCACCGGCATCGAGATCGACTACGAGGGCAGCGGCGAGTTCGAGGCGCAGCTCCCCGTCCGGGTCGACGGCGGCAACGCCCCCGACATCGCCTTCGTGCCCCAGCCGGGCCTGGTGAAGCGATTCGCGGACGCCGGCAAGCTGAAGTCGCTCAGCGCCGACACCAAGGCCCTCGCCGAGCAGAACATGCCGGCCGACTGGCTGAAGTACGGCACCGTGAACGGGACGCTCTACGGCGTGCCGCTCGGTGCCAACGTGAAGTCCTTCGTCTGGTACTCGCCGAAGACGTTCAAGGAGAAGGGCTGGGAGGTTCCGACCACCTGGGACCAGCTCATCGCCCTGAGCGACAAGATCGCCGCCAGCGGCATGAAGCCGTGGTGCGTCGGCGTCGAGTCCGGTGACGCCACCGGTTGGCCGGCCACCGACTGGATCGAGGACGTGATCCTGCGTACGCAGGGCCCCGAGGTCTACGACCAGTGGACCACCCACGGCATCCCGTTCAACGACCCGAAGATCGTCGACGCGGTCGACCGCGCCGGCAGCATCCTCAAGAACGAGAAGTACGTCAACGGCGGCTTCGGCGGCGTCAAGAGCATCACCACCACCGCCTTCCAGGAGGCGGGCCTGCCGGTGACCACCGGCAAGTGCGCGATGCACCGACAGGCGTCGTTCTACGCCAACCAGTTCCCCGAGGGCACCAAGGTGGCCGAGGACGGCGACGCGTTCGCCTTCTACTTCCCGACCATCGACCCGGCCAAGGGCAAGCCGGTGCTGGGCGCGGGCGAGTTCGTCGTCGCCTACGCCGACCGTCCCGAGGTCCAGGCGGTGCAGACCTACCTCGCCTCGGCGGAGTACGTGAACAGCCGGGCCAAGCTCGGTAACTGGGTCACGGCGAACAACAAGCTGGACATCGCCAACGTCGCCAGCCCGATCGACAAGCTCTCCGTCCAGATCCTGCAGGACAAGACGGGCACCTTCCGCTTCGACGGATCCGACCTGATGCCGGCCGGCGTCGGCGCGGGAACGTTCTGGAAGGGCATGGTCGAGTGGCTGAACGGCAAGGCGACCGCCCCGGTGCTCCAGGGCATCGAGAGCAGCTGGCCTAAGTGATCCCCGGCGGTGGCCCGGTCCGCTGACGCGGGCCGGGCCACCGGCCGAGGTGGACCCGGAAGGGAGGGTTGATGGAGTTCGACTTCGCCGATGAGCAGCCGAAGCTCCTCATGCTGATGTACGGGCTGGTCGCCTTCGTGCTGGTGGTGGGTGGTCTCCTACTGCTGCTCGACGTGGTGCCGGCCTGGTTCGCCCGGCGACGGGAGGCGCAGCTCGTCGCCGCCCCCGCGAGCGGGGCCCCGCTGCCCCGTCGGCCCAAGCAACGGGAAGGGATCTTCGCGTTCTTCTTCCTGCTGCCGACGCTGCTGCTGCTCGTCATCGGTCTGGTCGTGCCGGCCATCCGCACCATGCTGCTCTCCCTGATGAACAGGACCAGCACGGAGTGGGTGGGGCTGGACAACTTCGGCTGGATGTTCTCCGACGACTCCATCGTCCGGGTCCTGATCAACACCCTGGTCTGGGTGCTCCTGGTCCCGCTGGTGGCGACCGGCTTCGGCCTGATCTACGCCGTACTGGTGGACAAGGCCCGGTTCGAGTCGGTGGCCAAGTCACTGATCTTCCTGCCGATGGCCATCTCCTTCGTCGGCGCCAGCATCATCTGGAAGTTCGTCTACGCCTACCGGGGTGACGGCGACCAGATCGGCCTGCTCAACCAGATCGTGGTCAGCCTGGGCGGTGAGCCCAAGCAGTGGCTTCTCGAATCACCACTGAACACGCTGCTGCTGATCGTCATCATGATCTGGATCCAGGCCGGCTTCGCCATGGTGGTGCTCTCCGCCGCGATCAAGGCGATCCCCGGCGACATCGTCGAAGCCGCCCGGCTCGACGGCGTCAGCCCGTGGCAGATGTTCTGGCAGATCACCATGCCGAGCATCCGACCCGCGTTGATCGTCGTGATGGTGACCCTCACGATCGCCACGCTCAAGGTCTTCGACATCGTCCGGACCTCGACGAACGGCAACTACGACACCAGCGTGATCGCCAACGAGATGTACAACCAGGCGTTCCGGTACGGCGAGAACGGGCGGGGCTCCGCGCTCGCGGTCTTCCTCTTCATCCTGGTCATCCCGGTCGTGATCTACCAGATCCGTAACCTCCGTCAACAGCGGGAGGGCTGAGATGACGACCGCAACGCCCACCGTCGCCGCCGGCACCCAGAAGACCGACGGCACCCCGTCCACCACTGCCGGCCGGGTCCGCAAGCGTTTGAACAGCCGCACCGCGACGCTCGTCTCGATCGTCATCGCGGTGGTGTGGACCATCCCGACCTTCGGCCTGCTCATCTCCTCCCTCCGCCCGGAGGACGAGATCAAGACGACCGGCTGGTGGACGGCCTTCACCAACCCGCAGTTCACCTTCGAGAACTACGAGCAGGTCCTGTTCGGGCGGTCGGCGTCCTCCGGGCAGCTGGCCGGTTCCTTCATCAACTCGCTGGCCATCACCATCCCGTCGGTGCTCTTCCCGCTCGCCTTCGCGTGCCTCGCCGCGTACGCGCTCGCGTGGATCAACTTCCGCGGCCGGGACTGGCTCTACATCGCGATCTTCGCGTTGCAGATCGTGCCGTTGCAGATGGCCCTGGTGCCGCTGTTGAAGTTCTTCTCCACCGGTGTCACCGTCGGCGGCGTCACCCTGATGCCGGCCTGGGATCTGGTCGACGAGCAGAAGTTCGCCCAGGTGTGGTTCGCGCACACCTGCTTCGCGCTTCCGTTCGCGGTCTTCCTGCTGCACAACTTCATCTCGCAACTGCCAGGTGACCTGATGGAGGCGGCCCGGGTCGACGGGGCCACCCACCCGAAGATCTTCCGCACCATCGTGCTGCCGCTGATCACCCCGGCGCTGGCGGCGTTCGGCATCTTCCAGTTCCTCTGGGTCTGGAACGACCTGCTGGTCGCGCTGATCTTCGCCGGTGGCGGCGACGAGACCGCCCCGCTCACCGTCCGGCTCGCCGAGATGGCCGGCACCCGAGGCAACGAGTGGCAACGCCTCACCGCCGGTGCGTTCGTCAGCATCGTCATACCGCTCATCGTGTTCCTGTCCCTGCAACGCTTCTTCGTGCGAGGTCTGCTCGCCGGCAGCGTCAAGGGCTGACCCGCGCGCCCGCCGCCGCCTGGCCCCTCGGGCGGCGGCGGGCGCTCCGGGCACGGAGCGGGGGAAACCGTGACGAGGATCGATGATGTGGCCCGGCTGGCCGGAGTGTCCACGGCCACCGTCTCGCGGGCGCTGCGCGGACTACCGACGGTCTCGGCCGCCACCCGCCGCCGGGTGATCGCCGCCGCCGAGCAGCTCGACTATGAGGTCTCACCGAGCGCGTCGCGGCTCGCCGGCGGCCGAACCGGCACGGTCGCGGTGGTGGTCCCCCGGATCACCCGCTGGTTCTTCAGCACCGTCGTCGAGGCGGTCGAGGAGTACCTCCACCAGTCCGGCTACGACCTGCTGCTCTACAACCTGGGCGGCCGGGAGCAGGTCCGCCAGCGGGTCCTGCGTACGGCCAACCTGCACAAGCGGGTGGACGCCATCATGCTGGTCGCCACGCCCCTGCGCCCGGCCGACCTGACCGCGCTGGCAACGCTGGAACTGCCCGGCGTCACCATCAGCTCGGGCAGCAGGGTGCCCAACTGGCCCTGCGTACGGATCGACGACGTGGCTGCCGCACGGGCAGCGACCAAGCACCTGATCGACCTCGGTCATCACCGGATCGCCCACATCTCCGGCGACCCGGACGACGAGTTGGCCTTCACCACCCACCTGGACCGACGCCGGGGTTACCAGGCGGCGCTGCGTTCCGCCGGCCTGCGACCCGACCCCACCCTGGACATCGAGTCCACGTTCACCATCGACGGCGGCAACCGGGCCACTGCCGAACTGCTGGCCCGCGGCGAGCCACCGACCGCGATCGTCGCCGCCTGCGACGAGATGGCGATGGGCGCGATGACCGCCCTGCGCGACGTCGGGCTGCGGGTGCCGCAGGACGTCAGCGTGGTCGGCATCGACGACCACGACCTGGCCGGTGTGCTCGGGCTCAGCACCGTCGCCCAGCCCGCCGCCGAGCAGGGCCGGCTGGCCGCCCAGATGCTGCTCGACCCGCTCGGGGCCCGGCCGCCGGGCCCCATCGTCAGTCAACGGGCGGCCGGTTGGGACACTCCGGTGGTCCTGCCCACCCGGTTGGTGGTCCGGGACTCGACCGCACCGCCCCGGGCACACTGAAATCCACACACCGCAACACGGGAGACGACCCTGAACACCGACCCGACGCAGCAGACCCTCTCCGGTCAACCGGACACCGGCTGGTGGACCGAGGCCGCCATCTACCAGATCTACCCCCGCTCGTTCGCCGACTCGGACGGGGACGGAATCGGTGACCTGCCCGGCATCACCGCCCGCCTCGACCACCTGGTCGAGCTGGGCGTGGACGCGGTGTGGCTTTCTCCCTTCTACCCGTCGCCGCAGGCCGACGCCGGCTACGACGTGGCCGACTACCGCGACATCGACCCGCTGTTCGGCACCCTCGCCGACGCGGACAAGCTGATCGCCGAGGCCCGGTCCCGCAACCTGCGGGTGATCGTCGACCTGGTCCCGAACCACACGTCAGCGGCGCATCGCTGGTTCCAGGCCGCGCTGCCTGCCGCCCCCGGCAGCCCGGAACGGTCGCGGTACATCTTCCGGGACGGACGCGGTCCGGCCGGCGACCAGCCGCCGAACGACTGGCAGAGCGTCTTCGGCGGTCCGGCCTGGACCCGGACGGTCGACGCCGACGGGCAGCCCGGCCAGTGGTACCTGCACCTGTTCGACACCGGGCAGCCGGACCTCAACTGGGACAACCCGGAGGTGCACGCGGAGTTCCTGGACGTGCTGCGCTTCTGGTTGGACCGCGGGGTGGACGGATTCCGGGTCGACGTGGCGCACGGCCTCATCAAGCAGGCCGACCTTGCGGACTGGCAGGAGCCGCAGGAGATCCTCTCCGGCAACGAGATCGACAAGCCGCGCCCGCCGATGTGGGACCAGGACGGCGTGCACGAGATCTACCGGCAGTGGCGGCAGGTGCTGGACAGCTACCCCGGTGAGCGGGTGCTGGTCGCCGAGGCCTGGGTGGAGCCGGCCGAGCGACTGGCCCGCTACGTCCGCCCGGACGAGATGCACCAGGCGTTCAACTTCGAGTACCTGCTCGCCGCGTGGACCGCACCGGCCCAGTACGCGGTCATCACCCGCTCGTTGGAGGCGACCGACTCGGTCGGCGCGCCGACCACCTGGGTGCTGTCCAACCACGACGTGGTGCGGCACGCCTCCCGGCTCGGCCTGCCGGTCGGCACCGTACGCCCCAACGGCATCGGCATCGGCGACCCGCAGCCGGACGCCGCGCTCGGTCTGCGCCGGGCCCGGGCGGCCACCCTGCTGATGCTCGCGCTGCCCGGCTCGGCGTACCTCTACCAGGGTGAGGAGCTGGGGCTGCCCGAGCACACCACACTGCCCGACGAGGCCCGGCAGGACCCGACCTGGGCGCGCAGCGGGCACACCCAGCGCGGCCGCGACGGCTGCCGGGTGCCGATCCCGTGGGAGGCCGACGCCCCGTCGTACGGCTTCGGGCCGACCGACGCGAGCTGGTTGCCGCAGCCCGCGCTCTGGGCGGAGTACGCGCTGGATCGCCAGCGCGACGTGCCCGGCTCGACGTACGAGCTGTACCGCACGGCGCTGCGGTTGCGCCGTGCCCACGGGCTGGGTCGCGGCACCCTGGCGTGGCTGTCCTCCGGCGACGAGGTGCTGAGCTTCCGCAACGGTGAGCTGACCGTGCTGACCAACTTCGGCGCCGCCCCGGTGCCGGTGCCGGCCGGCGCCGAGGTGCTCGCCGCGAGCGCGCCCCTGGACGACGACGGCGCGGTCCCGGCCGACGTGACGGTCTGGCTGCGCGGCTGACCTCGCGCCGACCACATCCTCAAGATCGCGCTACTTCCACGATGTAGTGGCCTCGCGCCGCTAGAAGGCAACGAGAACCAGGAAGTAGCGCGATCTTGAGAGGCGCGCGGCGCGCCGGGCGCGCAGGGCGGCGCGCGGGGTGTCAGAGGCGGTCGGCTCGGATGTGCAGCAGGTCGTGCACGTTGTCGATGTCCGCCGGTGAGGTTCGCGAGGCGAGCCAGTACATGATCCCGGTCGGGATGAAGAAAAGTTGGAACGCGGCCAGCCCGACGGCGAAGTTCAGCGGCGGCGGGAATGCCGTTCGCAGTGCTTGGAAGGCCACCCCGACCAGCCCGTTGCCGGCCGCGCGACCGACCCCGTTGACCAGGTTGCCCAGACTGTAGACGGTGCCGCGGTGCTCCGGCGGGTTGACGTCGGCGATCAACGCGAACCAGTTCGGCGAGTTGGCAGAGGTCAGCGCGAGCGCCACGACAGCGGTGAGCAGGCTCAGCCCGACCGACGGCTCAGTGAAGACACTGGTCAGCACCGCACCGACCACCGCGCCTCCGCTCGCGCCGTCCGGCACGTCGATGGTCACCGGGACGAAGAACAACACCAGGTAGAACGGCAGCGCGGCGAGGATGCCGACCGAGGCGACAAGTGCCCGCCCCCGAGGGGTACGCCGTTGCACCGCGTCGCCGATCAGCCCACCCACGATGGACAGCACCCCACCGAGCTGGAACAGGGTGGCGAAGACGCTGCCCACCACCACAGCGGTGGACGCGGAGTAACCCTGGGCCTCGGCCCGTTCGGCGAAGAGCACCGGCAGCCAGACCAGCGAGCCGAACGCGGCCTGCGCGGTCAGCCCCTGCAGGATCAGCCACCTGTTGGTCCGACGGGCAAGAATGCGCGGCAGGTCGGCGCGGCTGATCCGGTAGTCGTACTCGGCGCCGGCGTCAATCCTGCCGGCCAGTTCCGGCTCGCTCTGACCACGCCGGATGTCGTACGTGAACAGGTAGGCCACTGTGGCGACCAGGCCGACGCCGGTCAGCAGCAGGAACGGTCGCCGCCAGTCGGCCGCCCCGAGCAGTCCGCCGACGAGCGTGCCCGCGAGGGTGCCCACCCCCTGGGAGAGCCCCCAGAAGCTCATCACCAGCCCCCGCCGGGTCGGTGAGATCAGGTCGGTGACCACGGAGAAACCCACCGAGCCGACCGCGCCGAGGCCGACCGCCGCGACCAGCTGCGCGGCCAGGAACGTCAGGTAGCCGCCGGCGAGCGCGCTACCGCCGGTGCCCGCCGCCCAGAGCAGCGTGCCCACCATGAGCAGCGGCTTGCGGTTGGTCCGGTCCCCGACGTACGCCCAGCCGACCGCCGCGACCGCGCTGACCAGGAAGCTGACCGCGGTGACCACGCCGAGCAGCCGCCCGGACACGTCGAACGCGTCGGAGATCGGGCCGTACAGCGGGGGGACCAGCCCGATCGCCACGTTGTCCAGTGAGGCGAGCAGCACGAACACCACGACGCTGTAGGCCCGGTGCGCCGGCCCACCGCCCCGACCGTGCGGGCGCAGGCCGGGCCCGCCACTGGTCACCGTCATGACCGGCAGCCAACCAGATTCCGTGCAGGAGGTCGTCACGCGGGTGGGTGCCGGCCATCGTCGACCGGCACCCACCCGCGTCGATCCCGACGCTCAGCGCCGGTCGAGCACCAACCCGCGGGCGGCGGCGTACTGGTCGCGGACGGCGGGCACTGCCGCTGCCGCGTACTCCTCGGTGCCCTCGACCGTCCAGACCGGCGGCGTGGGACCGCCCAGGGCGACCCAGGCGGCCTGCCGGGCGGCGCCGTCGGCGACATACTCCCCGGCCGGCGGGACGACCACCGGGCAGCCGAAGACCTGCGGCGCGATCTGACGCACCGCGGCCGACCGAGCCCCGCCGCCGATCAGGATGACCCGGCGGGCGACGGCACCCTGCGCGGTCAACGCGTCCAGGCCGTCGGCGAGCGCGCAGAGCATGCCCTCCACCGCGGCCCGCGCCAGGTGCGCGGGGGTCGAGGTACGCAGGGTCAGGCCGTGCACCGCGCCGGTGGCGAGCGGGCGGTTCGGTGTCCGCTCACCCTCCAGGTACGGCACCATGACCAGCCCGTCCGCTCCGGCCGGCGCGGAGAGCGCCAAGTCGGCCAGCTCGTCCAGGCTGACGCCGAGCATCGCGGCGGCGGCGTCCAGCACCCGGGCGGCGTTGAGCGTGGCAACCAGCGGCAGGAACCGACCGGATGCGTCGGCGAAGCCCGCCACGGCACCGCTCTCGTCGGCCGCGGGAACGTCCGCGACGCTGAACACGGTGCCGGAGGTGCCGATCGAGACGATCACGTCACCCGGCCCGGCGCCGACGCCGAGCGCGGCGGCGGCGTTGTCGCCGGTGCCCGCGCCGAGCAGCGCGCCACCCGACCCACCCAGGTCGTCGGCCAGCTTGCCCGCCGACTCCGCCGGGCCGAGCACCTCGGGCACCACCAACTGTCGGCCGAAGCCCCGCTCCAGCAGGTCCAGTCGGTAGTCACCGGTGGCCGGAGACCAGTAGCTGGTGCCGCTGGCGTCACCCCGGTCGGTACGCAGCGCGCCCAACCCCGGTGCGCCGGCCAGCCGCCAGGTCAGCCAGTCGTGGGGCAGACAGACGGCGGCCACCTTGGCCGCCAGCTCCGGCTCGTGCGTCGCCAACCACCGCAGTTTGGTCAGGGTGAAGCTGGCTACCGGAACGCTGCCGGTGGCCTCGGCCCAGAACCGACGCCCGGCCGAGCCGCCGCCGGCCTCCTCGATCAGGTCGGCGGCGGCGTCGGCGGAGCGGGTGTCGTTCCACAGCAGCGCCGGGCGGACCGCCCGGCCGTCCTCGTCGAGACACACCATGCCGTGCTGCTGGCCGGCGACGGAGATCGCCGCCACGTCGGCCAACCCGCCGGCCTGGTCGGCGGCGCTGCGCAGCGCCTGCCACCAGGCTTCCGGGTCGACCTCCGTGCCGTCCGGGTGCGGTGCCCGGCCCTGCCGGAGCAGGGCGCCGGTCTCCGCGTCCCGGATCACCACCTTGCAGGACTGGGTGGACGAGTCAACGCCTGCGACCAACGGCATGGCGGGGCCTCAGCGGGCGCCGAGCAGGTGCTCGACGGCGAGCTGGTTGAGCCGGACGAAGGCGAAGCCCCGGGCGGCGACCGCGTCGACGTCGACGTCCTCGAACGCGGACCGGTCGGCCAGGAACTCGTCGTAGCCCTCGCCGTCGCCGAGCGTCGGCGTGCTCAGCTCGCCGACCTTGCTGGCGGCGAGTGCCTCGATCACCTCGGGGTCGGCGCGGAACGCCGCCGCGCGCTCCTTGAGCAGCAAGTAGGTGCTCATGTTGGCCGCCGCGGAGGCCCACACACCGTCCATGTCCTCGGTGCGGGAGGGCTTGTAGTCGAAGTGCCGCGGACCGTCGTAGGTCGGCCCGCCGTTGGGGCCGCCGTTCTCCAGGAGGTCAACCAGGGCGAACGCGTTCATCAGGTCACCGTGACCGAAGACCAGGTCCTGGTCGTACTTGATGCCGCGCTGGCCGTTGAGGTCCAGGTGGAACAGCTTGCCCTGCCAGAGCGCCTGGGCGATGCCGTGGGCGTAGTTGAGCCCGGCCATCTGCTCGTGGCCGACCTCTGGGTTGAGGCCGACCATCTCCGGGTGGGCCAGCTGGGAGATGAAGCCGAGCGCGTGCCCGATGGTGGGCAGCAGGATGTCGCCGCGCGGCTCGTTGGGCTTCGGCTCCAGGGCGAACCGCATGTTGTAGCCCTTGTCGATGACGTACTGGGTGAGCAGGTCCACGGCCTCGCGGTAGCGGTCCAGGGCGGCGCGGACGTCCTTGGCGAGGTCGTACTCGGAGCCCTCGCGGCCACCCCACATGACGAAGGTGCTCGCACCCAGCTCGGCGGCCAGGTCGACCTGACGCAGCACCTTGCGCAGCGCGAAGCGGCGGACGTCGCGGTCGTTGCTGGTGAAGCCCCCGTCCTTGAAGATGGGGTGGGTGAAGAGGTTGGTGGTGACCATGGGCACCACGAGGCCGGTCTCGTCGAGGGCCTTGCGGAACCGGGCGATGTGCTGGTCACGGGTGGCCGCGTCGACGCCGAACGGGATCAGGTCGTCGTCGTGGAAAGTGATGCCGTACGCGCCCAGCTCGGCGAGCCGGTGCACTGCCTCGACCGCGTCGAGCTCGGGACGGGTGGCGTCACCGAAGGGGTCGCGGGCCTGCCAGCCCACGGTCCAGAGCCCGAAGGAGAACTTGTCGGCGGGGGTGGGACGGGGTGCCATGAGCGACCTCCGGGGTGGTGTTGTCCGCTATTTGTTCAGCGATTGAATTATTTGCCCACCCTATGGCACTGTCAAGGGGTGAGCCTCACCCACGCCCCGGCCGGCGCAGTCCGTCAGGGCAGTCTGCGCGAGCTCAACCTCGCCCTGGTCCTCGGCCGGATCGCCGCGGCCGACCGCCCTCCGTCCCGGGCCGACCTGGCTACCGCTACCGGCCTGACCAGAGCCACCGTGTCCGCGGTGGTCGAGGACCTGCTCGCCGGCCGGCTGGTCAGTGAGTCCGACCCCGCGCCCCGCTCGGGCGCCGGCCGGCCTGCGCGCGGGCTGGTCCTGGCCGATCAGGGTCCGGCCGGGCTCGGCCTGGAGGTCAACGTCGACTACCTGGCGGTCTGCGTGGTGGATCTCGCCGGCCAGGTCCGACACCGCACGGTGCACCGGGCCGACCTGCGTCCGGTGGCCCCCGCCGACGCCCTGGCCCGCCTGGTCGAGATGGCCGGGGCGGCCCGCGACGACGCTGCCCGGCACGGCCTCACCCTGGTCGGGGCCGCGCTCGCGGTGCCCGGCCTGGTGGACGACGTCGGGCTGGTCCGGCTCGCGCCGAACCTCGGCTGGCGTGACGTGCCGGTGCCCGCGCTGCTCGCCGAGCACCCCCCGCTGATCGAGCAGGTGCCCGGCGTCCCGGCGCTGGTGGTGGACAACGAGGCCAACCTCGCCGCGCTCGGCGAGCTGCACTCTCAGCCGCCCGGCCCGTCCAGCTTCCTGCACATTTCCGGAGAGGTGGGCATCGGCGCCGGCATCGTGCTGGACGGTGCGCTGTTTCGCGGCGTACGCGGGTGGAGCGGCGAGATCGGGCACCTTCCGGTCCACCCCGAGGGCCGTCCGTGCCGCTGCGGCGGGCAGGGCTGCCTGGAGCAGTACGCCGGCCAGGAGGCGATCGTGGCCGCTGCCGGGTTGGCCCGGGCGGAGCTGCCCGCGGACACCGCGACAGCCCGGCTCGCCGAGTTGGCCGAGGCCGGCGACGCCGACGCGCTGCGGGCGCTGCACGACGCCGGAACGGCGCTCGGCGTCGCGGTGGCCGGCGTGGTCAACCTGCTCGACCTGGACACAGTGGTGCTCGGTGGCGGTTACGCGGCGCTCGCACCTTGGCTGTGCCCCCGGGTCCTCGCCGAGATCGACGCCCGGGTGCTCACCGCAGCCTGGTCGCCGGTCACGGTCCGGCCGTCGACGCTCGGCGCGGAGGCCGCAGCGGTAGGTGCCGCCGGCTCGGTGGCCCGCCGGATCGTCGCCCAGCCCGCCGGCTGGCTGGCCCGCTCCGACTGATCCCCACCCCGCGCCGGGGGCCCCCGTCGGGGAGGGCCGGTATCTTTGCCCCCAGGCAACGATCCCCGGTGAGGAGTCCAGAAACAGCATGCGCACACGTCGTCAGACGCGGGCCGGCGTCCGGCGGTGACCACCACCCGGCAACCCGGCGGCACTCCGCTGCCGGCCGACGAGCGGTTGGCCCGCGAGCTGCTCGACGGGCTCGCCGAGGCCGTGCTGACAACGGACGGGACCGGCCGGGTCACCCTGGTCAACGCCAGGGCGGCCGAGCTGATCCCGGAGATCGACGCCGGCACCGAACTGGCACGGTAACCCCGGTCTCGGTCGGTGGCATGCCGGTGGGGGCGCTGACGGCCGCACGGTTCGCCGAGACCCGGATGCACCTCGATCCGGGCGACCTGCTGCTCGCGTACACCGATGGGGTGACCGGGGCGCGCGGGCCGCGCGACGCGGCGATGTTCGGCGAGGCCCGGTTGCGTGCCGCGCTCGCGTCGGCGGCCGGGCAACCGCCGGCGGCCCTGATCGACCGGGTGCTCCGGGCTGTCGACGACTGGCTGGACGGGCAGGCCCACGACGACATTGCGATGCTGGCCGTCGGTGGCTCGGCGCCGGTATGACCGACGGGCGCCGGCCCAGCCGGCTCGATCAGGCGGTACGCGCCACCGGCGGGTCGCCGGCCGGCCATTCTCGGGTGGTGCCTACCGAACGTTCCGGGCCGCCCGACGAACCCGTCCACCCCGCCCGGGTCTGCCGACCCGAATCGACCGACCAGTCCCCCGACCGGCCACCGGGCCCGTCCGGGTCGTCCGGCCAGTCCCCCTGGCCCGGCGACTCATCCGGCGTGGGCGCGTTCTGCGTCTGCTGGCGGCGGGCGGTCTCGTCGAACTCCCGCATCCCGCGCAGCAGCGCGTCGCGGCCTTCCCGGCTCATTCCGGCCAACACGGCGTCGAGTTGGGCCTGCCGGTCGGCCCGCAGCTCGGCGACGAGCCGGCGGGCCTCCGGGGTGAGGTGCAGCGAGATCTCCCGCCGGTCGAAGCGGCCCGGCTCGCGCTCCAGCATGCCGGCGGCGACCAGCCGGTCGCAGAGACGGCTGGCGGAGCTGAGCAGCATGTCGAGTCGGGTGGCGAGCCGACGCAGGTTGATCCCGTCGTACTGCTCCACCACCATCACCGCTCGCAACTGGGCGCCGGACACGCGGTTGGCGGTCCCCTCCCGGGCAGACTCCCAGATGCCCAGCAGGGCAGCGGCCGCCGCGTCCAGCGCGGCAGCCATACTCGTCTCAGGGTCCGTCGGACGGTTCAGTTCGGCCATGGTGGCCCGAGACTACTCCGAACCCACTGGTGGTCGAGCTTTCAGCGAGGGAGTGACGATGAGCGAACCGGTCAATCAGGCACGACGTGCCCTGAACGAGACACCGGCTGACCGGCTCGTCGGTGGAATCGGGGATGTGCTCGCCCAGTCGTACGGGATCACCCACGTCGAGCTCTACCAGGTCGACTACCGGATCGCGGAGCTGCTGCCACTCACCGACGGTGACTCGATCACCAGCCCCGGGCACCCGGCCTGGCGCGCCTTCGACCACCAGTCGCCGATTCTGATCGACGGCACCGCCTGGTTCCCGGTCACCATGCGTGGCGAGCGTCGAGGGGTGCTGCGCCTGTCGCCCGTCCCGGACGACCGGGAGGTCGTCGCCGCGCTGGCCGAGATCGCCACCGCTCTCGCCCACGAGGTGGCGGCGGTCTCCGCCGGCACCGACGTCTACCGGGCGGCCCGGCGCACCCAACGCCTCACCCTGGCCGCCGAGATGCAGTGGGACCTGCTCCCGGGCCGCAGCCGGATCCGTCCCTCGTTCAGCCTCGCCGGGCAGTTGGAGCCGGCGTACGCGGTGCGCGGCGACAGCTTCGACTGGTCCGACGACGGGGAGCGGCTGTGGCTGTCCACCATCAACGGCACCGGCGAGGGCGTGGCCGCCTCCCTGCTCACCTCGCTGGCTACGCACGCGCTGCGCAACGCGCGTCGGGCCGGGCTGAGCCTGGCCGACCAGGCCGCCCTCGCCGATCAGGCCATCTACGACCTGTACCGGGGTGAGCAGCACCTCTCCGCGCTGCTGATGGAGCTGGACCTGCACTCCGGGGTGATGACAGTCGTGGACGCCGGGTCGCCCCGACTGGTCCTGCTACGCGGCGGCGAGGTCACCGAGCAGCCGCTGGAGGCGCAGTTCCCGCTGGGCATGTTCGAGGCGACCGACTACCACGAGCAGAAGTTTCCGCTGGAACGCGGCGACCGGGTCTTCGTGGTCAGCGACGGGGTGGTGGAGGCCACCGGTCAGCACATGCCCTACGGCGAGACGGCACTGGACCGGTTCCTGCGGCGGACCGGGCCGATGGCCCCCCTGGACGCCGTCCGGTCGCTGATCGGTGATCTGCGTGCGTTCGTCGCCGGTGACCTGGTCGACGACGCGGTGGTCGTCTGCCTGGACTGGACCGGCCCGCAGCCGTGACCGCTGCTCAATACGCGCCGCGGCCGTTCAGCACCGCGCCGAAGGTCTTCCAGAGAATGGTGAGGTCGGCGGCGAGGGACCAGTTCTCCACGTAGTAGAGGTCGAGCCGGATGCCGTCCTCCCAGCTCAGGTCGGAGCGGCCGCTGACCTGCCACAGACCGGTCATGCCGGGCTTGACCAACAGCCGTCGGGCCACGTCACCGTCGTAGCGGGCCACCTCCGAGGGCAGCGGCGGGCGGGGCCCGACCAGGCTCATCTGGCCCAGCAGCACGTTCACCAGCTGCGGCAGCTCGTCCAGTGACCATTTGCGCAGCAGCCGGCCGACGCGGGTCACCCGGGGGTCCTGGCGCATCTTGAACATCAGGCCGTCGGTCTCGTTGCGCGCGGTCAGCTCGGCGAGCAACGCGTCCGCGTTCACCACCATCGTGCGGAACTTGAACACGCCGAACTCCTGCCCACCCCGGCCGACCCGGACCTGCCGGAACAGCACCGGGCCCCGGCTGTCCAGTTTGATGGCCAGGGCGATGAACGCGATCAACGGCAGCAGCACCGCCAGCGCCAGCGAGGAGACGGACCTGTCGACGAGACCCTTCACCAGCTTGCGGGCCCCACGGAACTCGGGCGCCTCGACGTGGATCAGCGGCAGGCCGGCGACCGGGCGAGTGTGGATCCGCGGGCCGGCGACGTCGGTCAGCGCGGGTGCCACGACCAGGTCGACGCCGGTCCCCTCCAACTGCCAGCCGAGACGGCGCAGCCGGGTCGCGGTCAGCTCACCGGAGGCGGTCACCGCGACAGTGTCCGCGCCGATCGCGGTGGCGGCCTCCGGGATTCCCCGGAACGACCCCACCACCGGCACGTCACCCAGCCGCTGCGCCACCGGCGCGAGCAGCGCGTCCGGGATGCAGGCGCCCACCACCTGGTAGCCGGCGTACGGCTCGCGGCGCAGCGTGTGGACCAGCTCCAACACGTGGGCGGTGTCGCCGACCACCAGCACCTTGCGGGACCAGCCCGCGCCCAGCGAGCGGGCCCGGTGCAGCCGCTTGCGGGCGGCGAACCGCGCCACCTCCAGCCCGACGGTGCCCACCGCGAAGGAGATGCCCAAAAAACCCCGGGAGACGCCGACGTCGGCGATGTAGCCGATGATGGCGATCGCCCCGGCCAGGCGCAGGCTGGCGGAGCTGACCCGCCGGTACTCGTCCGCCCCGTAGCCGATCACCCGGTCGTCGTAGCAGCCGAGCGCCTTGAGCGAGGTCAGCCAGGCCAGCACCAACCCGGGGGCGACCAGCACGTACGGGATCTCCGAGCCGGTCGGCTCGCCCTCACCGAAACGGGTGACGTACCCGATCAGCAGCGCGATGATGAGGACTGTGGTGTCCAGTACCACAAGGACCCGTACGTAGGACCGTTCGTCGGCGCGGGCCACCAGCCCGGCGCGTCGACCGTCCGGCTCCGCCGACGTCGTGGGGGTCAACAGTGTCGCCACGCTCACCGGCCCTCCCACTCTGTACAGGATGGCCCCGGCCGACGGGTCGGACCGGAGGCGGACCGACTATGCCGGAACAGTCGACATCCTGCCTTGACAACTATGACTGCCGATTACTTCCGACGTATTGCCGTCACTTTTCTTCAACAACCTGCTGGCCGAAAAGGGGCCTGCCAGACCGAATCGACGGTACGGCAGGCCCCCTGGACGTCTGAGCGTCGGATCAGCGCGGCGCAGGCGGACGCCGGGCGATGGCGCTGAGGAAGATGCTGCCGATCTCGCTCGGGTCCTTGGTGACGAAGACGTCGCCACCGGTCACCTTGGTGATCGACTCCAGCTCTGCCTTGCTGACGCCCTCGCCGATACCGATCATGATGACCTGGACCGGCCGCTCCGGGTCGGCGGCCCGCTTCAACTCGGCGAGCAGTTGCCCCTGGCTGACACCGCTGTTGTCCTCGTTCTTGCCGTCGGTGAACAGCACGATCGAGTTGACCCGGCCGGGCTGCCAGTCTTCCTGCACCGCCTTGTAGGCCGCCAGCATGGTGTCGTAGAGGCCGGTGCCGCCGTCGGAGGGCCGGACGGTGGCCAGCGCCCCCTCCAACTGGGCCCGCTGGCCGGAGAGCGGCCCGATCGGGACCAACTGCCGGTAGTCCCGGTTACCGACGAGCTTGGTGGAGAAGGTCCACAGGCCGATCGACCAGGAGTCGTCGAAGAGGCCCAGGCCACGACGCGCCGCGTCGACGGTGACCTCCTCCCGGCTCCGGTTGTTCGCGGAGGGAACCGGCTCCTTCATCGAGCCGGAAACGTCGATGACGGCCAGCATCCGACCGGACTGGGTGGCGATCGACCAGCTGGAGACGACCCGCTGGATGGCGGCCGGGTCCAGGCCACCCGCCGCGGTGCCGCCGTTCGCCGGTGCGGTCGGAGCGCCGCCGGACGGGCTCGGCGCACCCTGCGGCGCCTTGAAGCCGGCGCCCCAGTTGCCGTCCGGCGCGCGCAGCGACTGCGCGGCCAACCGGTCGCGGAAGGTGGGGCTGGTGAGCAGTTCGAACAGCACCTTGGCCGCCGACGCCTTGCTCGGCTCGATGCCGGGCAACACCGCGTACGGGTAGTCCAGCGGCATCGGCGCCGGCTGCATGTAGAGCGCGGCGAGCGGCACCGGCGGCTTCTTGCTGTTGTACGCGATCACGTCTTCTTCGGACAGCGCCGCCGCGCCGAGACCACTGGCGATGGACGTCGCGTCGTTGGCCGTCGGGAAGCGGGCCAGCAGGTCGTTGCGGAGCGAGGAGCGCCCGGTGGCCAGCGCGCGCAACGCGCCGACGGTGTTGCGCTGGGCGTCGCCGCCGGCACCGTTGGCGGCCGCGGTCAGCGAGAGCAGACCGGACAGACCCGCCGCGTCGCGGGTCGGCTCGACGATCCCGGTACGCAGCGGCGTGCTGGTGTTGTTGACCTGCTTGAGCAGGTCGGTCCAGTTGAACTCCTTGTCCGGCCAACCCAGCCGGGTGGCGATCGGCTCGGGCATCGCGACGACGATCGGGCTACGCGCGATGGACGCGCCGTTGGTCGGAGCGAACGCGGTCGCGTCCTTCTTCAACCGCAGCAGCCAGGTCGAGGAGTCGGGCACCCAGACGTCCGGGCTGACGGCGGTGCCACTGGCCTGCCCCACACCGGCCAACACCGCGCCGTGCTTGGCCGCCACCACGGCTGCCACGTCGACCGGGTCGGACGCGGAGACGTCAACGCGGATGCAGGTCGGGCCTACCGCGGCGCCGTCCTTGACCCACTGGGACGCGGCGGCGTCCACCGCCGGCGCGAGTTCGGAGGCGACCGCCACGGCAAGGCGGATCTCCCCCGAGCAGCTGGGCTGGACCAACTCCCGATAACCGAACCACGCGCCCGTCGTCACGACGAGCACCCCCGCCGTTGCGGCGGCGGCGGCTAGGTGGAGTTTCGAACGCATGCGATGGCGGCCTGCTGACACGGTGACCATCTTGCGTACTAGGTGCCGTCTCTGCCACATCCGTTCGGACTAAAGTTACGCAGGAGAAACAGTTGATCGCTTTTTCGCGACACAGAGTGACGTGACAGCCTCGTGGCGTTGCCGAATCAGTGCAGCACTCGCGTCTCTAAACCATCGTTCAGGGCAAAATGCACGTCGGGCTCGGCACCGGCACCGGCTCGCCGGCCACCTCCGGGACGCCGGTGTCGGCGTCGCGCCGGAACACCCGCACCATGTCCGCCCGCTCGTCGGCGACGTAAAGGTGCTCCCCGATCAGTGCGAAGTGCCGAGGCCACTCGCCGCCGGTGTCCACTTCGGCCACCAGCGCGGGCAACTCCCCGGTCAGGGTGAAGACCGCCACGGTCCCCACACCACGGTTGGCGACGTAGAGGAACCGCCCGTCCGGGGCGACCGCGACCTCCGACGGCTGGACGTGACCGGTCCGCTCACTCGCTTCGACCCGCCCACGCTGGTGCAACGCGCCGTCGTCGGTCAGCTCGTAGGCGGTCACCGAGGCGTCCAGCTCACCGACGAGGTAACAGCGCCGGCCGTCCGGGTGCCGGGCCAGGTGCCGGGGGCCGGTGCCGGGCGCCGTACGGATCCGCGGCGCGCGCGGCACCAGTCGTCCGGTCGCCTCGTCCAGGTCGTACCGGTAGACCGAGTCGGTGCCGAGGTCCACGCCGAGGATCGGCCCGCGGCCCGCCCCGGGCGAGACCATGTGGGCGTGGGCGTGGTCCTGGCGCTCCGGGTCGGGACCGTGCCCCTCGTGGGCCACCAGGTCGCTGCGCTCACCGGGCACGCCCTGCGGGTCGAGCGGGAAGACCGCGATGCTGCCGCTGCCGTAGTTGGCCGCCAGCAGGTGACCGCCGCCGGGCAGCACCGCCAGGTGGCACGGCTCGGCGCCGCCGGTCGACCGGCTGCCGAGCGGGTCCAACGCACCGTCCGTCCCGACCTGCCAGGCGCTGATCTCCCCGTCCGCCAGTTCGTTGACCGCGTAGAGCACCGGCTGGGTGGGGTGCCGCGCCAGGAACGAGGGGGACGGGGTGACCGCCACAGTGCCGAGCGGGGTCAACGCCCCGGTCCTCGGGTCGCGGTGTGCCGCGACGATGCCGCTGCCCCGCCCGCCACTCTGCGCGGTGTAACCCCCGATGTGGACGACCTCGCCCTGACCGTTCACGTCCCACTCCTCCGCCGGCATCCTTCGTTGATCCAACCAGAGGCTGCCCGCGTTGCCCGCCCGTTAACCGGCTTTCCGGCCCGGTTCTCAGGCCGTCGGCACCGGCTCGCCGCGCTGTCGGGCGACGTGCTCCACCAGAGAGATCAACACCATCTTCCCGGACTGCCGGTCCCGGGCGTCGCAGAGCACCATCGGCACGTCCGGGTCCAGGTCGAGGGCTCGGCGGACGGTCTCCAGGTTGAACCGGCGGGAATCGTCGAAGCAGTTCACGCCCACCACGAACGGGATACCGCGCTGCTCGAAGTAGTCGATGGAGGGGAAGCAGTCCGCCAGCCGTCGGGTGTCGGCGAGCACCACCGCGCCGAGCGCGCCGAAGGCCAGCTCGTCCCAGAGGAACCAGAACCGGTCCTGACCTGGCGTGCCGAACAGGTAGACCTGAAGGTCGTCGTTGATGGTGATCCGGCCGAAGTCCATCGCCACGGTGGTGGTGGACTTGCCCTCCACACCGGAGATGTCGTCGGTGCCGATCCCGGCCCCGGTCAACACCTCCTCGGTCTGCAGCGGACGGACCTCGCTCAGGGCGCTCACCAAGGTCGTCTTGCCGGCACCGAAGCCTCCCGCGATCAGGATCTTCAGGGCCAGCGGGATGGTGGTGCTGGTGCCCGCCTGGTCAAAGCGCACGGAGTCCACTGACCACCGCCTTGAGGATGTCGTCGTCGGGAAGGATTCCGGCGGCCGGTGGCTCGTGCACCGCGACCAGGCCCTCGGCGAGGAGATCACCGAGCAGTACCCGGACCACGCCGACCGCGAGGTCCAACTCGGCGGCCAGTTCGGCCACCGACACCGGCCGGCAGGCCAACGCGACCAGCCGTCGATGCTCCGGCAGCAGGCGCGGGTGGCTCGCCGCGTCGACGTCCGAACCGGCCAACACGAACGCGACCAGGTTGAAATCGTCGACGGCGGAGCGTACCCGGCCACCGGTGAGCGTGTACGGGCGCATCACCGGGCCGGCTTCACCGTCCAGCCACTCGTGCTGCGGCCCGGGCGGCTCAGTCCGCATCTCCGGCACCCGCCGCCGATCGGGACGGCGCGGCGAGGCTCTCCCCCACCCGGATCACCAGCATCGCCATCTCGTACGCGACGAGCCCGATGTCCGCGTCGACGTCGCTCACCACGGCGAGGCAGGCACCCTGCCCGGCGGCGGTGACGAAGAGGTACGCCGCCTCCATCTCCACAACGGTCTGCCGGACCGGGCCGCCGTCCACGTGCCGGCTGGCGCCCCGGGCAAGGCTGGAGAAGCCGGCGGCGAGCGCACAGAGATGCTCGGCGTCGGAGCGCTCCAGTTCGGCCGAACAGCCGAGCAGCAGGCCGTCGGCGGAGAGCACCACCGCCTCCCGGGCGGCCGGTACCCGTTGCACCAACTCGTCGAGCAACCAGTCGAGGCCGGCGCTCTGCTTCGTCGAATGCCGCACTAGGCGTCCCTCTCAGTCGCGGTCGGGGGTTCGGGGGTCGTCGGCGGGTCGGTGGGGGCCGCCGGACCGGTCGGCGCCGCAGAACCCGTTGGTGCCGGGCCAGCCGGTGCCGTCGGGGGGATGGCGGTGGCACGTCCGCGCGCCGTGCCGGCCTGTAGCGCCGCCATCACCTGGCGGACCTCCTCCGGCGAGCGGGGCGACGGCGTGTCGGTGACGGTCGACCGGGGTTGAGCGGCGGGGGTACGACGTCGCACCCGGCGGGGCAGGCCATCCAGCTCGTCGGCCGGCTCGTCGGAGGTCGCCGACCCCTCATCGCGCCCAGTGGCCGGCGGGGCGGCCGAGGTCGGTGCTCCGGTGGGTGGGGCGGGCGGGGCCGTGCTGGCGGACGGGGCCGTTGGCGGGCGGGTACGGGGGCGGGGCACGCTGCCCCGGCGAGCCGTCCGAGCCAGCCGCCGGCTCGGGTCGGCCGACGCGGCGCCGAGTGTGGCCGGGTCGGGGCCGGCCGGCGGTTCGGTGGTGACCAGGTCGCCGGGGACAAGCACCACGGCGGTCACGCCACCCGCCCCGGATGGGCGCAACCGCACGCGTACGCCGTGCCGGGCCGCCAGCCGGGCCACCACGAACAACCCGAGTCGGGCGCTCTGCGCCGGGTCGAACTCGGGCGAGCTGGCCAGCCGGGTGTTGGCGGACTCCATCGCCGCGTCGGACATGCCCAGCCCCTGATCGGTGATCTCCAGGGCGTACCCGTTGGCCACCTGCGCCCCGGTGACGGTGACCCGGGTGTCCGGCGGGGAGAAGGCGGTGGCGTTCTCGACCAGCTCGGCGAGCAGGTGGATCACGTCGCCGACTGCCCGCCCCAACACGCCGGCCGGCTGCACGGCGGTGATGTCCACCCGTTCGTACGCCTCGACCTCGGAGATCGCGCCGCGGATCAGGTCGACCATCGCGACGGGGTTTCGCCAACCCCGGCCGGGGGCCGAGCCGGCGAGGATGACCAGGTCCTCGGCGTGCCGGCGGAGCCGGGTGGCCAGGTGGTCGACCTGGAACAGCTCGGCCAGCTCGTCCGGGTCCTCGCTGCGCCGCTCCATCCGGTCCAGCAGGTGCAGCTGGCGGTGCACCAGGCTCTGGCTCCGGCGGGCGATGTTGAGGAAGACCTCGTTGAGCCCGCGGCGCAGGGTGACCTCGTCCACCGCGGCCTGGACGGCGGTGCGCTGCACCTCGGTGAAGGCGCGCCCGACCTCGCCGATCTCGTCGTGGCCGTACTCCAGCGGCGGCGCCTCCCGGGCGACGTCGACCTGTTCGCCACGGCGCAGTCGGGTCACCACGTCGGGCAGCCGGTGCTCGGCCAGCTCCAGCGCGGCGGTGCGGACGCCGCCGAGCCGCCGGACCAGGGTGCGGCCGACCCGCAGCGCCACCAGCACCGAGACGACCACGGCGGCGAGCCCGAGCAGGCCGGCGGCGGCCAGCCGCACCAGGATGCGGACCGCCATCGGCACCGAACGGTCGGTGAGAGCGTCGGCCTCGGACAGCTCGAAGTCCCGCAGCTGCTGCTGCACCGCGTCCTGACTGGACTGCCAGGCCGCCGCGTCGACCGCCGGCCGACCGGACCGGTCGGGTACGACAAGCGCGTCCTGCATCGCGCGCAGCCGGGTGAACGCCTCGCCCTCGGTCAACCGTTGGTACGCGATCCGGCTGCTCTCGGGCAGGTCGGCCACGGCGCTCTCGGTGAGCCACCGTTGGTTGCCGATGGCCTGTACGAGCTGGGTGTGTTCCCCCTTGGCGAACCGCCCGGCGGTCAGCGCGCCGGCCAGCAGCGCGTCACTCTGGCCGAGCAGTTCCCGGGAGCGCCCCAGCGCGGTGAGCGCCAGCGCCTGCCGGTTGATGTCGGGGTCGGTCAGGGTCGCCATGCCGGCGAACGCCTGGAAGGCCGCGGTGACCATGCCGCTGTAGAGGCCGATCGCGCCGGCCCGGTCCACTTTGCGGTCGTCGATGAACTTCCGCCCGCTGGGTAGCGCCGCCAGGGCGGTGACCAGTTGGTCGATCCGGGTCTCCAGCGGGTCGTCAGCGGCGTCGCGCAACGGCTCCCCGTCCACCCGGCGGCGCAGTTCGGCGACCGCCCGATCGGTGCGTCCGCGCTGTTCGGCGAGTGCGGGCAGCTCGGTGCCGCCGGCGAGCTGCACCACCGAGAGTCGGCGTTCCCGTTGCAGCTCGGTGACCACTGTCTCGCCGGGGCGACCCAGGTCGTACAGCAGGGTGCGGGCGGAGAGCAGGTTCAGCGCGGGACCGAAGGTCAGGGTGGTCGCGAAGATCCACAGCGCCAGGAGCGCGGTCACCGGCGCGACGACCAACGCGGTCAGCTTCGAGCGGATCGGCCAGTCGCGGGTTCTCATCAGACCTCGCCCGTACAGGGGTGGCAGGAGGGGTGCCGGCACCGCCGGGCAACGCGCCGGCCGGCTGCGCGCCCGGCTGCGTCGCCAGGCACCGGCGCGGGCGCCTTGGGCAGGATACGTAATCGAGGGCAGTTGCACTACCGCCCGTCGCGTCGACATCGACGCTGCGGGATGTGCGCGGGGTGGGAACGGGCCGGGTGCGACGAAACCGCGCGGCCGCGCCACTCGTCCCGATCCGCTCCCGGTCGAGGTCGGTGGCGCGTCAACCCACCCGAGCGCCATCGCTTGAACGAGTCAAGTTTTGGCTGAGCAGTTGCGGCGCCTGTCAGGAAAGTGTCTCGGATCGGGATTGGCGATCACTGCGCCGAGGGAATAGCAGATGACGAAGGAGGAGCCCATGTCGCCCACGCAGATAGTCGTCATCGTGCTCGTCGTGCTGGTGATCGTCGCGGTGCTGGCCGTGGCCGCCCGCTCGCTGAACAGCCGCCGCTCGCTGCGCAACCGGTTCGGGCCGGAGTACGACCGGGTGGTGGCGGAACAGGACAGCCGGTCCGCCGCCGAGCGCGAACTGCGCGACCGGGAACGCCGGCATGCCGAGCTCACGCTCACCCCACTCAGCCCGGAGTCCCGGGCCCGGTACGCCGCCGCCTGGGAGGAACTCCAGGTCCGCTTCATCGACTCCCCCGGCGAGACCGTGGGCGACGCGGACGAACTGGTCACCCGGCTCATCGAGGAGCAGGGTTACCCGACCGGTGACTTCTCCGACCAGATCGCCCACCTCTCCGTCGAGCACGCTCGCACGCTGACCAACTACCGGGACGCGCACGAGATCCACCTGCGCAACTCCCGGGGCGAGGCCAACACCGAGGAGCTGCGGCAGGCCGTCGTGCACTACCGCGCACTCTTCGCCGACCTGCTGGGCGAGGAGCCGGTCGGCCACCACACGCCCGAACAGCGCCACCATCCGGACCACGATGCCACGAGCCGCTGAGGAGGCCACCGATGCGCCAGGAAGAGCAGCAGGTGAGCAACGACCACCCGGAGGCCGTCCGGTCCGCGCCCGTGCCGGTAACCCCGGCCGACGACCGGACCGGCCGCTCCGACGTCCCGGAGGACGCCCTTGACGACCGGGGCACCTTCGACGACCAGACCGCGGCTCACGAGCGGACCGACGACACCGACCGGGAGACCGCGTACGACCCGGCCGACGACGAGCTGACCGACGACTCGGACCCGCGACACCGACGCGACGACCGGTCCACCGACGAGGGCGGTTTCCACGAGCCGGGGCCGCTGCCGACGACGTTCGGCGCCACCACTGTGGCCGACGCGGTGGCCGCCTCCGCGCTGGCCAGCCCACACCCGCAGGATCAGCCGGACCCCCGGGCCGAGCGGACCGCTCAGCCGGGCGACGGCGCCGAGGACGGCGAGCGGGAGGGTCTGCGCGCCGACCCTACCGCGGAGCTGCACCGCCGCGACTCGGACGTCGACGACGACAGCGCGGGCTTCGGCGACCGCACCGACGCGGACACCTCCGCGCGGACCGTCGTCCCGCCGGGGAGCACGGAGGGCGACCCCGAGCGGCGCGGCGATCTGACCGGCGATCGGGCCGCGGCCACGGCGGGCGCGGCCGGCTACGGCAGCGCGACACCGGAGATGGTCGACCCGGACGCGGACGGCGAACCTGTTCCCGGCGGCGACACCAGCCCGACGCTGGAGTCCGCCGGAACGTCCCGACCTGCCGGGTCGACCGTGGCGGCCGAGCCGGCCACGCTGCTCGACACGGACACCGCGCAGGGCTTCCGGGACCGTTGGCGGGACGTGCAGCTGCGCTTCGTCGACGACCCGCAGGCGGCCGCCGGCGAGGCGCAGTCGCTGGTGGAGGAGGCCATCCAGGCCCTCTCCTCCGCGCTGGCCGCACAGAAGACCACGCTGGGTGGGTGGCAGGACACCGGGTCGGCCGACACCGAGCAGCTGCGGATGGCGGTCCGTAACTACCGGGACTTCCTGGACCGCGTACTCGGTCGCTGAGTCACCCGACCAGCAAGAGGGCGCCCTGACCGTGACGGTCGGGGCGCCCTCTTGCGCGCTGACCGTCGTAACGCCCGCAGACCACCCGTTGAGGCCGGAACCCGGCGGTGGCGACCTCCAGGACTGAAACCGCGCGGACGGGGTAATAGGGCGCGCGCGGACCAACCAGCGCGGGCGTCGGGACGAGGGGTGACGGGATGGACGGCGACGGGCTTCGGCTCAACATGAACGGCCTGGACTACCTGATCCTGGCGCTGTACTTCGTCACCGTCCTCGGGGTCGGCTTCGCCGCCCGCCGTGCGATCCGGACCAGCGTCGACTTCTTCCTCTCCGGCCGTTCCCTGCCGGCCTGGGTGACCGGCCTCGCCTTCGTCTCGGCGAACCTGGGCGCCTTGGAGATCATCGGGATGGCCGCGAACGGGGCCCAGTACGGCGTGATGACGGTCCACTACTACTGGATCGGCGCCGTCCCGGCGATGGTCTTCCTGGGCATCGTCATGATGCCCTTCTACTACGGCTCCAAGGTCCGCAGCGTGCCGGAGTACCTGCGGTTGCGGTTCAACCGCCCCACGCACCTGCTCAACGCGCTCAGCTTCGCCGTCGCCCAGGTGCTGATCGCCGGCGTGAACCTCTACGCGCTGGCCCTCGTCATGCAGGCGCTGCTCGGCTGGCCGCTCTGGACGGCGATCGTGGTCGGCGCGGCGATCGTGCTGGCGTACATCACCATCGGCGGCCTGTCCGGGGCGATCTACAACGAGGTGCTCCAGTTCTTCGTCATCCTGGCCGGCCTCATCCCGGTCACCGTGATCGGTCTGGTCAAGGTCGGCGGGTGGAACGGCCTGATGGACGCGGTCGGCGACACCAAGCTCGGCGAGGCGGGTCTGCACGCGTGGCAGGACACCGGCAGCACGGCCAACCCGCTGGGCGCGCACTGGATCGGCATCGTCTTCGGCCTCGGCTTCGTGCTGTCGTTCGGCTACTGGACGACGAACTTCGCCGAGGTCCAGCGGGCCCTTTCGGCGAAGAACATGAGCGCCGCCCGGCGTACGCCGATCATCGCCGCGTACCCGAAGCTGTTCATCCCCCTGGTCACCGTCATCCCCGGCCTGGTGGCCCTGGTCACTGTGAAGGGCCTCGGCGCGGAGAGCGGCGACCTGCAGTACAACAACGCCATCCCGCTGCTGATGCGCGACCTGCTGCCCAACGGCGTGCTCGGGGTGGCGGTCACCGGCCTGCTCGCCTCGTTCATGGCCGGCATGGCGGCCAACGTGAGCGGCTTCAACACCGTCTTCACCTACGACATCTGGCAGGCGTACATCCGCCGGGACCGGTCGGACGAGTACTACCTGCGGGTCGGCCGGTGGGCGACGGTCGCCGCCGTGGTGATCGGGATCGGCACCGCGTTCATCGCGGCCGGGTTCAGCAACATCATGAACTACATCCAGGCGCTCTTCTCCGTCTTCAACGCGCCGCTGTTCGCCACCTTCATCATCGGCATGTTCTGGAAGCGGATGAGCGCCCTGGCCGGCTTCTGGTCGCTGCTGCTGGGCACCCTGGTGTCGTTGAGCCTCTACCTGCTCTACAAGGGCGGTGTGGTCGATTTCAACTCCGACCTGGAGGAGAGCTTCTGGGGTGCCGGTCTGGCGTTCGTCACGGCGGTGGTGGTCGCCGCCATCATCACCCCGCTCACCTCGCCCAAGCGGGACGAGGAGCTGCGCGGGCTGGTGTACGGCATGGGCGGCGTCGACCTGAAGGGCGACGTGCTCGCCGGGGACGCCGTCTGGTACCGCTCCCCGGTGCTGCTCGGTCTGATCGCGGTCGCGCTGGCCGCCCTCTTCTACATCCCGGTCTTCTGAGGAAAGGGGTCGGCAGATGAGCAACGATGGCCAGCCGGCACAGGACCCGCTGATCGACGAGGCGCAGGCGGAGCAGCGGCGTTCCGCCGCGGCCCGGCTGTTCGACATCCGCCGGGTGATCGGTGGCCTCTTCGTCGCGTACGGGATCATCGTGACGTTGATCGGCATCTTCGACAGCCGGGCCGAGATCGACAAGGCCGAAGGCGTACGGATCAACCTGTGGGCCGGGCTGGCGATGCTCGTGTTCGGTCTGCTCATGCTGCTCTGGCAGTGGCTACGCCCAGCCGAAGCGCCCTCCCCGAACGAGCAGCAGCCCGACGCCTGACCGCCGGGCCGCCCGGCCCGCCCGCACCTCCTGAGCACGGCCCGGCCTGACCGCCGGGCCGTGCGGCATGAGCGCGGCACGAAGGGGTACGTGAGGAAATCAGGGCACCGTGTCGGACACAGGAGGCAGCACCATGACCGATCGCGATCGCCAACCGCCGCTGGAGGAAAGCTCCGAGGTGGCCTCGGCGGTGGACGATGACGCCACCGTGCCGCAACTGCGGACCGGGGGTGGCCCCGACCGGGACACGCCGGGCTTCGCCGAGCCGCGCAGCCGACCGGACGACCTCGCACCGGACACCGACGAGCTGATCGGGGACCCGTACGCCGCCGGGACCGGGGCGACCGGGACGGGCACCGGCGCCGGTGGGGACAACATCCGTACCGGGGGCGAACAGCCCTGGGAGCCGGAGGACCTGGTGATGGCCCGTGGCCAGGACCTGACACCGGAGAACCTGGACAAGGCCCGCCGTGACCTGGCCGAGCAGGGCCGGGCGGCGATCGAACGCACGGTGCCCTGATCGGGCCCGCAAAGGGGGGTCCCCGGCCCGACCTGTGACGGTCGAGCCGGGGACCCGGGGGGAACCTGCTGCCAACAGTGCCTCACCAACCACCGGCAGCGGGTTGGTGTGTGCGCTACCCGGTCAGAGCGCCGGGTACGCGTTGCGCATGAGCTCCTGGAACTGGGCGGAGAACCACGCGCCGGAGATCGGCGCGTCCGGCAGGGCACCCGACGGGTTGTTGCCGTTGCGGGCGTTACCGCCGTACGTCGGGTCGCACATCCGGTCGAAGCCCTTGCCCTCGTTGTTCGGGATCTCCTTGCTGGAGCCGTCCGACTCGCCCGGCGGCTTCACCCAGACGTAGGCGTCGATACCCGTGGCCGGGTTCGCCCGCGGCCGCTCACCGAGACCGGCACCGGCCTGGTTGCACCAGTTGCCGAGGTGCAGCCGGCGGTCGATGCGGCCACCGTTGACGTACGTGTCCACGCTGGTCGTCGCGCCCGGGCCGGTGGGCCGGGCGGAGCCACCCCAACCGTTGCGGGAGGTGTCGATCAGCATGCCGATGTTGGAGTTGAAGCCCACCGAGACCAGCTTGGTACGGAACGCCTGGGCGAAGGACAGCTCGTCGACGTAGAAGTTCCAGTCGACCCACTTGGACTGCCGCACCGTCTGGCCGTTCACGTTGTCAGTGACCTTGAAGTACGGCTCCTGCAGCGCCGAGTAGTTCGCGGTGTTGGTGATGAACCCGTGCACGTTGTTGACAGTGCTGCCGGAGGCCACCGCGGCGGTCTTCAGGATGTCGGCGGTCGGGCCGAAGTTGGAGTCCCAACCGAGCCAGCCGTGGTGCCCGGCGTCGATGTAGTTGTAGACGTTGCCGATCGCACCCAGCTTGGCGAGGGCGTAGCCGACACCGTTGACGTAGGCGCCGTTGGCCTTCACCGTGTCGCACATGACCGTCCCGCCCGGCTGACCGGAGGTGTTGGTCACCAGGTTCGGCAGCGAGTCGATCTCGATGACGTTGATGATCCGCAGGCTGCTGTACTTCGAGTCACCCTGGATCGCGGCGATCGGGTCGATGTACTGGGACTTGTACTTCGGCAGCTCGTCTGGGCCCAGCTCACCGTTGGAGGCGAGTGCCGAGCAGTCGCGGCCGGGCAGGTTGTAGATCACGAACTGGATGTACCCGGCGCCCTGGCGCAGCGCCTCGTCCAGGTGGTCCTTCACCCCGAAGGCACCGTTGGAGCTGCTGTCCGGCGTGCCGTTGATCGCGGCGATCCGGTCCAGCCAGACGGCGGTGGGGTTGTTGGAGACGCGGCTTCCGCCGGCCTCAGCGTCCGCCTTGGCCTTCCACTCCGGGTTCACGTAACCGCGCACCCCGGCGTACGGGTTGTCGACCTTCGTGCCGGGCGGCGGGTTGGTCGTGGGCGGCGGGTCGGTGGGCGGAGGCGTCGTGGGCGGCGGGTCGGTGGGCGGGGGCGTGGTGGGCGGGGTGGTGCCACCGTTGCAGACCACGCCGTTCAGAGTGAACGAGGTCGGCTTGGGGTTGCTGCCGCTCCACGCGCCGTTGAAGCCGAGGGTCGTCGACGCGCCGGTGGCCAGGGTGCCGTTGTAGGACATGCTGCGCGCGGTGACCTGGCTGCCGGACTGGGTGAACGTGGCCGACCAGCCCTGCTGCACCCGCTGACTGGAGTTGGGGAAGGTCCAGCCCAGCGTCCAGCCGTTCAGCGGGTCACCGACGTTCTTGATGGTGATGTTCGCGGTGAAGCCGCCCTGCCAGTCGTTGCTCGTGTACGCGATGTCGCACTGCGTCGCGGCCTGCGCCGCGGTAACCGGAATCGTTACGAGCCCACCGGCGACCAGGGCACCCGCGCCGGCGAGCGCGAGGGCCCGGCGTGGGCCGGATAGCCTTCTCCACACATTCATGCCACTGATCTCCTTGGGCGAGACCGGGCCCACGTACGGCCCGGCGGGACGGCCCGATGGGCGTCCTACACGGACGGCCGTCGGCGCCAACGGGATTCTTGGGGGCGCCCGACCCGGACGGGCGATGGTGGTGGTGGTGCCCAGCCGAGCCTCGGCCGGTCGATCGGCGGCGGGTGTGTCGCCCCGGTGAACCGGGTGCCCTCGACTCCCTGCCTGCACGGTGTGGCTCTCTGAACCGCGTTCGCCGATTCTTACATGGGAGCGCTTCCATGGCAATGGCTCGATGCGTGGCCGGAGCCGTTCCGGACGATACCCCCGAGCACGCCCGACCGACACGCGCCACCCGGACCCGCCGCTACCGGGCGAGCGAGGCAGCCCGGGAACGGCGAGCGCGGAACACCGTGCCGCACCCAGAAGGTCCCGCGTCGCCCGAGACGACGCTCGGCGCGGCGAAAGCCGCGTAGCACCCCTTTACCTCTTACCTGGATCAAAGGTCAAAACGCGAATCTTTCACTTCATAAGTCATGAAACGGTCTAACGTCGGTCTTAGCTCGGTTGTCGCCGGGCGCAGGACAACAGGGATGGAGTGACGCAGGTCATGGCTAAGAAGATGCTCGGGAAGGTCGTTGCGGGCGCCGCGCTCGGCGGCGCGTCGCTCCTGGTGTTCGCACCGGGAATCGCGTTCGCCGACGGTCACAACGACGGCAAGGTCTACGCCAAGCCGCACGTCGTCAAGGCTGGCGACGAGGTCAAGCTCCTCGAGATCTGCCCGGATCGGCAGGAGCACGCGTACGTGTGGTCCAAGGTCACCGGCAAGGTCAAGCTCAAGCCGGCGCACGAGGACCGGGGCGAGGACCGCGAGTGGCGCGAGGAGGAGAACTCCTCCGACCACGACAAGGGCAAGGACGAGAACGGCAAGGACGAGAACGGCAAGGACCACGAGGGCAAGGACGAGAACGGCAAGGACGAGCACGGCAAGGACGACAAGGGCAAGGACGAGAACGGCAAGGACGAGCACGGCAAGGACGACAAGGGCAAGGACCACGAGGGCAAGGACGAGAACGGCAAGGACGACAAGGGCAAGGACGAGAACGGCAAGGGCGGCCAGGGTGGCGGCGCTGCCGCCGACGCCTACGGCGACGAGGACAGCAAGGACTGGAAGGGCGAGGAGCACGGCCAGGACGCCGAAGACAGCCGTGACAAGAAGGACTGGGAGTCCAAGGACGAGTACGGCTCCGAGTACGGCTCGGACAAGGACTGGGAGTCCAAGGACGAGTACGGCTCGGACAAGGACTGGGAGTCCAAGGACGAGTACGGCTCGGACAAGGACTGGGAGTCCAAGGACGAGTACGGCTCGGACGAGCGCGGCGGTTACGGCAAGGACGAGCGCGACTCGGACGAGCACGGCCGCTACGGCAAGGACGACCGCGACTCGGACGAGCACGGCCGCTACGGCAAGGACGAGCGCGACTCGGACGAGCACGGCCGCTACGGCAAGGACGACCGCGACTCGGACGAGCACGGCCGCTACGGCAAGGACGACCGCGACTCGGACGAGCACGGCCGCTACGGCAAGGACGACCGCGACTCGGACGAGCACGGCCGCTACGGCAAGGACGACCGCGACTCGGACGAGCAC
>NZ_JBEXIM010000033.1:65977-67160 GCF_040608575.1 Micromonospora sp. NPDC005171
CACGGCCGCTACGGCAAGGACGACCGCGACTCGGACGAGCGTGACTGGGACAAGGAGCGCGAGTTCGTCTACTACGGCGAAGCCAAGGTCGACAAGGACGCCAAGCCGGGTCGCTACGAGCTCAAGGGCTCGTGCGGCGAGGGCGAGCTCGTCGTGCTGCCGCACGGCGGTGTCGACGGTGGTGACGGCGGCGTCAGCACCGGTACCGACCGGGGTCTGGCCACCAGCGGGGCGGGCCTGCTCGGCGCTGCCGCGCTGGGCGGGATCGTGCTGATGCGTCGTCGGCGGACCGATGGTTCGCTCGTCTGACGTGACGACGACACCGGCCGGCGGCCGTCACGGGAGACCGTGGCGTGCCGCCGGCACGGCCGTCGTCGTCACCATGGCCATGATCGGCGCCGGCATGATCGGCGCCTCCCTGAAGACCACGCCCACTCCCCGACCGCCGCAGCCGTTGGCCCAGGCCGGCCCCGAGGCCACCGGGCCGGCGAGCACCGCCGACGGCGCCTCGTCTGTCGACGGGCAGCCGGTCGGTCAGGGGGACGCTCCGGCCGGGTTGGCTCGTTCGGCACCGACAAGCATCGAGATCCCCCGGATCGGTGTCGACGCGACGATCATGTCGTTGGGCACCAACCCGGACGGCACCGTCCAGGTCCCTCCGCTGGACAAGGCCGACCAGGCCGGGTGGTACGAGCCGGGTGCGAGCCCGGGCGAGACGGGTAACGCGGTGATCGTCGGGCACGTGGACTCGGCGGTGCTCGGCCCGGCCGTCTTCTTCGACCTCGGCGCTCTCGCCCCCGGCGACACCGTCACCGTGCGCCGCGCGGATGGCGTACCGGCCACCTTCACTGTCGACTCGGTGAAGTCGTATCCGAAGACGGCCTTCCCCACCGAGCTGGTGTACGGACCGAGCGATCGGCCCAGCCTGCGGGTGGTCACCTGCGGCGGTCAGTTCGACGAGGCCGCGAAGAGCTACCGGGACAACATCGTGGTCTTCGCCACCCTGGCGGGGTGACCCGCGACGAACGGAACGGTCCGGCCGGTCGGGGTGCCCCGACCGGCCGGACCGCGTCCGGCGTACCTGACTCAGAGCGCGTTTGATTTGTGGGATGGTCGGGTGTGTCGCACAGCCGGTCCGATCGATGAGGGTGACTTGGTCGGTAGACGGGTATGGATCGAGTGC
>NZ_JBEXIM010000034.1:0-63178 GCF_040608575.1 Micromonospora sp. NPDC005171
GCCGATGCCTCACGGCATCGGCCGCTTCTCTATGCCCTGACACCAAACCAGCAAGTCACCCGGCTCCCGGAGGAACTCAGCCATGACAACCCACTCAATCGCTACGGCGCCAACCAGCCACGCATCAAGGGACCACGCCTCGCAATGGCTTCACGACCGCACCGGCGCTGCCATCGCCTACCCAACGGTCGAGTCTCGGATGCGAGTAACCAGAGTCGAGACGCGGGCAACGCAAGAAGGCCGGCTTGCAGGTCGACCGCCGGACGGAGGCGCATGACGCGGCCATCCAGCGACCCATACGAGCGGCCATCACGCCCGAGGCCATCATCCGCGCCAGGCAGGCAACTTGACCGACCTAACGAAGACAGCCGTTCATGGACGGTCGACAACGTCGACGGCGGCACATCCACAGGGGTTAGCAGTGTGGTGGTCCCAGACCATCCACCCGAGCTAAACCCTCAGGCGGCTGCCGCCTTACTAAAGCTGCTCACCCGCTTCAACGACCGCCACACCGAGCACTCAAAGCAGGAGAACGAATGACCTCCCCCGAACCAAAGCCCTTCGCCTTCTATGGCCGTGTCTCCACCGAGGACAACCAGGATCCGGAATCGTCGCGAGGGTGGCAACTCACCCGGGCGACAGCACTCATCCAGCCTCACGGCGGCCGCATCGTCACTGAATACTTCGACGTGGGCCAGAGCCGCTCGCTGCCCTGGCAACGCCGAATCCAGGCCAACACTCTTCTCTCTGCGCTACGTAACCCACGTCGGGGCTTCTCCGCCGTCGTTGTGGGGGAGCCCCACCGGGCCTTCTACGGCAACCAGTTCGGTCTCACGGTGCCACTCTTCGCGCACTACGGCGTCGAACTCTGGGTACCCGAGATCGGCGGCCCCATCGACCCCGACAACGAGGCACATGAGCTTGTCATGTCCGTCTTCGGCGGCATGAGCAAAGGCGAACGCAACCGCATCAAGCTGCGCGTCCGCACCGCCATGGCCGCCCAGACACTCCTGGAAGGCCGATACCTCGGCGGACGCCCGCCATACGGCTACACCCTGCGCGATCTCGGCCCTCACCCCAACCCCGCGAAGGCCGCCGACGGCAAACACCTCCGCGGGCTCACCCCGGATGCCCAGACCTCCCCCATCGTCCGGCGGATCTTCGACGAATTCCTCGCCGGCTACGGACTATTCGCCATCGCCGAAGGACTCACCGCCAACCATGTGCCCTGCCCCTCGGCACACGACCGGGCCCGCAACAGACACCGCAGCGGCATCGCCTGGTCCAAAAGCGCCATCCGCGTCATCCTCACCAACCCCCGCTACACCGGCAGGCAGGTGTGGAACAAGCAACGCACCGACGAAGTCCTCCTCGACGTCGACGACGTCGCGCTGGGTCACACCGGCGTCATGCGCTGGAACACGCGTGACAAGTGGGTGATCTCGAAGGAGATCACCCACTCACCCCTGATCGACGACGAGACCTTCGAGCAAGCGCAAGCCCTACTCACCCGTCGCGCGCGAGCCGTCGACCGTCAGGAGCGCCAACGCCGCGCCCGCAACCCCTACGTCTTCCGGGGGATGATCTACTGCGCCGTCTGTCAGCGACGCATGCAAGGCCAGTACAACCACGGCGCCGCCTACTACCGCTGCCGCTTCCCCCAGGAATACGCCCTGGCCAACCAGGTCGAACACCCCCGCAACGTCTACCTGCGCGAGGACGCCCTCACCGACCCGCTCGACGAGTGGCTGGCATCCGCGTTCACCCCGGACCACCTCGACCAAACGATCACCGCCATGTGCGACGCCCAACCAACGGACACAACGCCACAGACGGCCGCCGCGCAGGCCACGATCGCGGCCTGTGACGCAAAGCTCGCCCAGTACCGGGCCGCCCTCGACGCCGGGGCAGATCCCGCACTGGTCACCGGTTGGATCACTCAAACCCAGGACGAACGGACACGAGCCGAGGCTGATCTTCAAACGACCCCGCAGACAGAGCCACACCGGATGAGCCGCTCCCAGATCGCTGACCTAGTCCGAGCGCTCGGCGACATCGTCGCCGTGCTGCGCGACGCCGACCCCGACGACAAAGCCGAGGTCTACCGGCAGCTCGGACTCCGACTCACCTACCAGACCGAAACGCAAACGGTGCGCGCTGCAGTGGATCTCAGCGCGCACCGTGGGGTTATGGTTCGTGTCCGAGGGGGGACTTGAACCCCCACACCCTATACGGGTACTAGCACCTCAAGCTAGCGCGTCTGCCATTCCGCCACCCGGACCTGCGCGTTCAGCCTACCTCGCCGACCAGATGATCTTTCCACCCGTTGGCCGGCGCGGCGAGCCGCACGGGGAGTTACTGTACACGCCACTCGTGGATCATGCACATCGCCTTCCGGCACCTCTCCGCCAGCCCTTCCGGCGCTGCTCACGCCGCCTCGAACGGCCGCACCGACACGCCGTCGGGGCGTGTCCGGGTAGCGTCCGGCAGCCCTCTGACGGCAGCATTGCCACGTGTCCCATCCCTCCCCCTTGGCAGCCGCCCAGCACCGAGCCCTCGCCCTGCGCGCCGCGGGTGACCTCAGCGCCGCCCGGCACCTGCTCGCGGAGGCCGTCGAATCCGCTCCCCCGCCGTACGGCGGGGACCATCCCGAGGTGCTGCACACCGCGCACCTGCTGGCCCGGCTGCACCGGGAGGGGGACGACCCGCTCGCCGCCCGCCGGGTGTTGGAGGAGGCGTTCGCGGCGGGCGAGCGGCGTTCGGAGCACTCCGACCCGCTGATGCTCGCGCTCGCCTTCGAGCTCGCCGAGGTAGCGGAGGAGCTTGGCAACCGGCACGAGGCCCGCCGCAACTACACCCGCGTCGCCACCGCCGGGCCCGCCGCGCTCGGGGAGAACCACCCTGCGGTACGCGCCGCCCGCGACTACCTGCGCCCGCCCGCGCCGATGCCGGGCGAGCAGCACCCCGCGCCGATGCCCGGTCCGGCCCCGGCCGCCCCGGTGACCGAGCCGGGTGCCCGGTCGGCACTCACCGGCCCGACCCTGTCGCTGGCGACCCTCGCCGCGATGCGGCCCTCCGCCGGTGGCCCGCCGCCCCCCGCCTCACCGTGGGCGCCGCCGCAACCGCCGGCCACGCCCCCACCGACCCCTCCAGCGGTACGCGCACCAGCCACACCTACACCGCCCGGCAACGCCCCTGCGGCAGCGGTTCCAGCCCTTCGGGCGACGCCCGTTCAGCCGCCGGCTTCCTCGATCGCGCCGGTGCAGCCCGGCCCGCCGACGGCCGCACCCGGACCTGCGACGCCGCCGCGCTCACGAGCCGCCGCGCCCCCGACGGCGAATGCGATGTCGCTCGGCTCAGGCGTCAGCGGTCGACCCTCCACGAATGCGCTACCGCCGCTTCAGCGCGCCGACCCGCAACCAACCGAGCGTGCGACGCCACCCCGTCAGCCCGCCAACGAGCAACCACCCGGATCAACGCGCCCGGGCGTCGACCAGCAACCTCCCGAGCCCGTGACGCCGCCCCGTCAACGCCTCGACGAGCAGTCGGCGGGACCGTCCAGCCCGGCGGTCGGCCCGATGCCGCGGCCGACGGCTGAAGGCCCGCCGACAACGCCGGCAGGGCAACGCTCACCACATCTGCCGCCTCCCGCGCCAGCCGTGGCACCTCGTCAGCGGGCCGGTGGCCAGGCGACCCCGGCAGTGGTCGACGGGCCACCCTCGCCGCCGACCTCACCCGCCCCGGCGTCGACCGCCCCGCCGGCAACACCGGCAGTGCTGGCACCTCGGTGGGACACCCCCACGATCCGGGTACGACAGATCGAGCCGCTGCTCGCCGAGGAGGCCGCCCGAGCTGCCGCGCGGCCAACCGCGCCGAGCGAATCGCACAACGTGTTCGGCACCGAGGTGACATCGTCGGGCAGGCCCTCCCCGACGGGTGATCACCCAGGGCCCTCCCCGACCGGTCACCACCCAGGGCCGGCGTACCCGGTCAGCGGGCCACCGGCTCAGCCCCTCAGCGCACCGACCGTGACCCCGCATCCGGTCTCCGCGCCACCCAGCCAGCCGTACCCGGTCTCGGGACCACCGGCCCAGCCGTACCCGGTCTCCGCACCACCCGGCTACGGCCCACCCGTGTCCGGACCGCCCAGCTACGCCCAACCCGTCTCCGCGCCACCCGGGCACACCTACCCCGTGTCCGCACCGCCCGGCCACGCCCAACCCATCTCCGCGCCACCCGGGCACACCTATCCGGTGTCCGCACCGCCAGGTTTCGGGCCGCCTGTGTCCGGGCTGCCCTACGGACCTCCCGTCTCCGCGCCTCCGGTGAGCGCACCACCCGTGCCGCCCTGGGGAATGACTGCACCGCCGTGGAGCAGCAGCGCCCCACCGCAACCCCTGCCAATTGCCGGTGCCGATCCTTCCGCCCAGACCACGACGCCTACTCAGACCACGAGTGCTGCGCAGGCCGTGACCGCCGGGCGGACCACTACGGCTCCGCAGGCCGGCACCGCTGGGCAGGCCATGACCGCTGAGCAGGCCACGATGGACGCGGGCGGCACCGGTGCGGAGGGCGACTCGGGGCTGGGCATCATCGACGCCCCGGTGGTGCCAACTCAGCGGGCCCGCAGCCCGCTCTCCGACGAGACTGTGGTGTTGCCGTCCGTTCCATCGGATGGCAGCCCGACCGGGGTTGGGGCCAGTCCTGGCTGGCCCGCCGCCGCCCAGCCAGCCCCGACGGCAGCGCGGGCGAACCCCGCCGCCGCGCAGGCGAACCTCACCACCGCCGGGGTAGACCCGGGCATCGCTCAGGCAGGACCCGTCGCGGGGCAGCCGAGCCCCGTCGCGCAGCCGGCCTGGTCACCGGGCGTCAGCGCCGACCCGGCACTGGCACCGCCAGCCGCACCACCGGTTCAGCAGTACCACCACCAGCCACCCCAGACGCCGTACACCCAGGATCAGCATCAGGCGCCGTACCCGGGTCAGCAGTACCACCCGGCGCCCGACGCGTACCGGCTGGCGTACGCCGATGATGGTGGGTCGACGGGCCGCAACCGGGGGGCGTTGATCGGCGCGGTAGTGGCGGCCGGGGTGGCCGTCGTGGCGGTGGCGGGTCTCGGTGCGGTGGTGCTGACCCGCGATGACCCGCCGCCGACCGGGACGGTGCCGACGGCCGCTGCCCCAACGTCGACCGGGCCGGCGCCGGGTGACCTGCAGCTGCGGGACGATTCGACAACGATCACGTTGACCTGGACGGACCCGACCGGCGGTGCGGTGCCGTTCATGGTCGCCGCCGGTCGGGCCGGGCAGGCGTTGGGCGTGATCGCCACCGTGGACCCGGGCCGGACCAGCTACACGGTCAACGGGTTGAACTCCCGAGTGGACCACTGCTTCACCGTGTTGGCGGTCTACTCCACTGACAGCTTTGCGACTTCCGGGCAGGTTTGCACCGCGCGGGAGCGCACAGCCACGTCGACTGGGGAGCCTTCGGGTCGACCGTCGCCGCGCTGAGTCGAGCGGAGACCGAGCCGATTCGAGCGGAAAACGGGCTGAGCTGGACGTCCACAACGCACACGCTCGGTATCCACAGGGGTGACGGTGCGGGTTCCCCCGCCACCACCAGCGCCATATGATGGCACCCGGCTCAGGGGAGGGGTCGCCGCGAGGCGCGCCACCTGCCACGACTCAGGGGAGGCAGCCGGCTGTGGCCAGCATCGACGACGCCGTACAGACCGAGGCCCCCCGCTCCCGGTCCCGGCTGCGCGGCGGGCTGGTGACCGTCGGCACGGTGTCCGCGCTGCTGGCCGCCATGGGGCTGACCGTCCTCGGGTTGGGCGCGGCGGACAACGCGGTGGCCAACTACGACGCGAGTTCCTGGCTGTGGAGCGCGGCGCGCAGCGAGCTGGCCCGGGTCAACGGGGTCACCGCCCGGGTGGACACTCGCACCGAGATCCCCGGCGCCCGTCAGCACCCGATGCAGATCACCCAGACCGACCGGCTGCTGCTCCTCCGCGACCTGCAGACCGGGCAGGTCAGCTCCCTGGATCTGGCCACCCTCCAGCTCAGCGCGACCACCCGGACCACCCCCGGCCTGGGCGTCAGTGTGGCCCTGCACGAGGACGCGGCGTTCGTCGTCGACGCCGTGCAGGGCATCGTCCGGCAGCTCGACCCACGATCGTTGACGCCGGTCGGCGAGCCGGTGCGTTACCCGCCGGGCATCACCGGCGGCACCTTCGACGGTAAGGGTCGACTCTGGATCGCGGTGCCCAGCCAGGGCACCGTCTCGGCGATCACCGCCGCCAAGCTGCCGTCCGCGCCGGCGTCGGCCGCGCCTGCGGGCGCCGGACTCAGCCCTCAGAAGGTCGAGTCGTACGACGTCGCCGACGCCAGCCACGAGCTGGTGGTCTCCACCCTGGACGACGGGGTGGCGGTGCTCGACCGGACGGCCGGGAAGCTGGTGCGGGTGCAGCACGGTGAGGTGCACCCGACGCCGCTGACGCTGTCCGGTCCGGCGGCGCTGCCCGCGCGCACCAGCGGCGCCCGGGTGCCGGTCACTGTGACCGCCGACCGGCGGGTGCTGCTGGTCGGTGACGGTGGGCAGGAGAGCGCGTTCACAGTGCCGGGCGAGGGGGACCGGCTCAGCCCGGCGGTGGCCTGGGCCAACCGGTTCTACTGCGCCGACGAGGCCACCGGCACCATCTACTCCTTCGACGCTGCGGGTCAGCTGGTCGAGACCATCCGCGGGCGGGCCAACGGGCCGCTGGAGCTGGAGGTCCGGGAGAATCACCTGTTCATCAACTCCCCCGACTCGGCGACCGCCCGGGTGGTGGACGACAAGCACCAGGTGCGCGAGGTCAACAAGTACGCCAACGACGTGCTCGGCGGCGACCCGCCGCCGGTCCCCCCGCCGCCGCCCCCGCCGAAGAAGCCGCGGGTGGGCAAGCCGAGCGCGCCGCGCAGCGTCACCGCGTCCGCCGGCAACGCCCAGGCGCGGGTGAGTTGGCGGCCGGCCGCCGCCAACGGCGCCGAGATCATCAAGTACGTGGTGGAGGGCGCCGGCCAGCGTGTGCAGGTGGGCGCCAACCAGCGTGCGGTGGAGGTCAAGGGCCTGACCAACGGCGAGACGTACCGGTTCGCGGTGCACGCCGTCAACGCCAAGGGCGACGGCCCGGCGCGCTCCAGCAACCCGGTGACGCCGACCGCGGCGGTGCCCGACCCGCCGGCGAGCGTCACCGCGCAGGAGCGGCCGGACGGCACGGTGCTGGTGAAGTGGCCGGCGGCGAACGGGCAGGGCAACACCATCGCGAGGTACGCGGTGACGGCCAGTTCGGCCGGGACGAACGCGCCGGCCGGCGAGTCGACGAGGACGGAGCTGGTGGTGCCCGCCGGTGAGCTGGAGTTCGGCACCCAGTACGCGTTCACTGTGGTGGCGGTCAACAGCAAGGGCGCCGGATCGGCGGCGTCCCCGGTCAGCAACACGGTGGTGCCCTTCGCGGCGCCCGATCGACCGCTCGACCTGCGCGCCGGCACTGTCGCCAACCAGCCGGGCGCGGTGACGGTGCAGTGGGCGGCGGCCGTAGCCAACGGTCGGCCGGTGACGAAGTACCTGGTGGACGTCGGCGGGCGGGTCAGCGAGGTGACCGACACCCGCACGACCGTCACCGGGCTGGGCAACGGCCAGAACGTCACGGTGAAGGTGAAGGCGGTCAACGAGGCCGGGCCGGGCCCGGAGGCCACCGCCACCGCCCGCACGGTGGCCGAGCCACGGGTAACGGTGACCGGCTCCTCGTCGACCGCCACCGGGGCGACGGTGACGTTCACAGTGGACGCCGGTGGCGGCAAGGCCACCTGCACGCTGAGCACGGCGGGTGAGCCGGCGAAGGCCGGGGCGTGTTCCAGCATCACGATGGCGGGCCTGACGCCGGGCACCACCTACACGTTCACGGTGACGGCCACCAACGCCGCCGGTAAGGGCACGGCAAAGACGACCGAGGAAACCCAGCCGCTGTACGGGATAGCGACCTGCAACAACGGGCCCGACGGCGACCAGCGGACCTACTGCAACAAGGAGATTCCCGGCGCCCGTAACGGCAACGAGGTCTTCAAGGTCACCCGGCAGGACAACGACCAGCAGGCCGGCTGGGCGAAGCCCGGCAGCCGGCTCAAGGCGTACTGCAAGAAGTCCGGTGAGGACGTCGACGCCTGGATCTACAACAACGACAAGCGCAGCACCTGGTGGGTGCAGGTCGACTTCAAGGGGAAGAACTACATCCCGTGGGCCTGGCTCAACCTGGAGGGCGGCGACAACATCAACACCCTGCCCACCTGCTGAACCACCAGGCGAGGAGCACCACCGACCGTGAACACCCACGAGCCGCTCACCCAGCCGGAGGTGCAGGGTTTCGCCGCCCTGGCCGCCCGGCTGGCCGAGAACGTCAACGCGGTGGTGCTCGGCAAGCCGCAGGTGGTGCGGTTGGCGCTGACCGCGCTGTTCGCCCAGGGTCATGTGCTGCTGGAGGACGTGCCCGGGGTCGGTAAGACGACCCTGGCGCGTGCCATCGCCGCCACCGTGAAGGGTGAGTGGCGGCGCATCCAGTTCACACCCGACCTGCTCCCCTCGGACGTGTCCGGCGTGACGATCTTCAACCAGGCGACCCGGGACTTCGAGTTCCACCCGGGGCCGGTCTTCGCCAACATCGTCATCGCCGACGAGATCAACCGGGCGTCGCCGAAGACCCAGTCGGCGCTGCTGGAGGTGATGGAGGAACGGACTGTCACTGTGGACGGGGTCCGGCACCCGGTGCCGTCGCCGTTCCTGGTGGTGGCCACGCAGAACCCGGTGGAGATGGACGGCACCTACCGGCTGCCCGAGGCGCAGTTGGACCGGTTCCTGGTGAAGCTCTCCGTCGGGTACCCGGACGAGGCGGTCGAGGTCGAGGTGCTACGCGGCGCGACAGTGCGCTCCCCCGAGGCGCTGGCCCCGGTCACCGACACCGCCACCGTCGGTGAGATGGTCCGGATGGCCCGCCGGGTGCACATCGCCGAGCCGCTCTACGCGTACGCGGTCCGGCTGGCCGCGGCCACCCGCACCCACCCGCAGGTGCGCGTGGGGGTCAGCCCCCGGGGCGTGATCGCGTTGACCCGGGCGGCGTGCGCGTACGCGTTGATCGACGGGCGGGGCTGGATCATGCCGGAGGATCTGAAGGCGCTCGCCGAGGCGGTGTTCGCGCACCGGCTGCTGCTCACCCCGGACGCCCAGGTGCGCGGGATGACCCCCGCGGAGGTGCTGCGCCAGGCCGTCGCCTCGGTGCCGGTGCCGCTGCCGTCGGGGCAACCCGCTCCGGTGCAGGGCTGACCGGCAGCAGCGCGATGGGGATCACCGCCCGTGGGGTCGGGCTGCTCGTCGCCGCCGTTCTGCTGCTGGGGGCGGGTTTCCGGTTCGCGTACCCCGAGTTGACGCTGCTCGGCGCGGCGGCCGGCGCGGCCGTCGGCTACGCCGCGCTGGTCGCGGCCTGGCGGCCGCGGCTGACGGTGACCCGGCGCGCAGACCCGGACCGGGTGGCGCGTGGCGAACCGGCGAGCATGACGTTGACGGTGCGCAACACCGGGCGGCTGCGGTCGGCGAACCTGCTGGCCGAGGACAGGTGCGGGGAGCGGACGGTGCCGGTGCCGGTGCTGCGCCTGCGCCCCGGCCGGGACACCGAGGTCCGCTACGACGTGCCGACCGACCGTCGCGGGGTGGTGCCGGTCGGTCCGCTGCGGGTGACCCGACGCGACCCGCTGGGGTTGGTGGCGCTGGCCCGCCCGTACGGTGCGGCGGTGCCGGTCTGGGTGCACCCCCGGATCCACCCGCTGACGGCGGTCCCGCGCGGTGCGGGGCGCAGCCTCGACGGGCGGGTGGACGGTGTCCCGCACGGGTCGATCACGTTCGACTCGCTGCGGGAGTACGTGGTCGGTGACGAGCTGCGCCGGGTGCACTGGCGCACCAGCGCCCGGGTGGGTGAGCTGATGGTGCGGGACAACGTGGACACCAGCCTGCCGCGCCTGGTCGTCCTGCTGGACAACCGGATCGCCGCGCACCCGCAGCGGGTCGGCGGTGTCGCGGAGTCGTTCGAGGCGGCCTGCGAGGCGGCGGCGTCGATCGTCACCGCCGCGCACCGCGCCGACCTGCCGGTGCTGTTGCTGTTGGCCGCCGCGGAGCCGGCGGGGCCGACGGGGCCGGCGGCGGTCCCGACGCCCGACACCGACGGCGCGCTCGGGCCGCTGGACCGGCTCGCCGCCGCCGAACTGTCCGGCGATGGTGACGCGGTCCGCGCGGCCACCACGCGGCTGCGGCAGGACCGGCTCGGCGACACGTTGATCTTCCTGACCGGGCCGGGTGGCCGCGACGAGCTGGGGCACGTCGGGGCGCTGCGCGGGGCGTACCCGTCGGTGGTGGTCGGGGTGTTCGGCGCGGCCGAGCCGACGCCGCCGGGCACCGCCGGGCTGGTGGTCGTCGACGCGGCGGACGGCGCGCAGTTCGCCGCCGAGTGGGACGGGGTACGCCGGTGGTGACGGGCGCCGTGCGAGTGCTGCGGGCGGCGGTTCTGCCGCTGGCGCTGATCGGGCTGACGGCGCTCGCCGGGGTGGTGCTCGGCCGGGTGTACGCCGGTGGCCTCCTGACCTGGCTGGTCATCGGCGCGGCGGCAGGTTCTGTGCTGGTCAGCGTGGCCGCCCGACGGTTGCCGTCGTGGCTGGTGGCGCCGGTGTCGGTGGCCGCGATGGCCGGCTGGACACTGTGGTCGCTGCGGTTGGCGGCCACCCGCGCGGAGCTGCCGGGCGGCCTGCTGGAGGTCACCGCGGACGCCGCCCGCAACGGCATCCCCCGGCTGCTCACCGCGATGATCCCGGTGGAGCCCACCCCGGACACGGTGCTGGTGCCTGTCGTCGCCGCCTGGCTGGCCGGGCTGGCCGGCGCGGAGGTGGCGCTGCGCACGGGCAGGGTGTTGCTGGGTTACCTGCCGGCGGCGGGGCTCTACGCCGCCGCCCTCTACGTGGTCGGCCCGAACGCCGAACCGACGGTGGGGTCGACGCTGGCGTTCGTCGCGGTCGCGGCGATCGGCCTGGCCACCCCCACCCGGGCGGCGTCGGGCGGCGGCGATCCGACCGCCGACCTGACCCCCCGGGTACGCGCGGCGGTGCGGCTGCGGTTGGCCACCAGCGCGGCCCTCGGGGTGGCGGTGGTGGTCGGGCTGGTCGCGCTGCTCGGCCCGGTCGTCGCCGAGCAGGTCGACGGCCGGCCGGTGGACCCACGCCGGTACGTGGAGCCGCCGCAGGTGCAGACGCTGGACGAGAACCCACTGATCCGGATCTCCGGCTGGGCGCTGCACCCGGAGCAGAAGCTCCTCGACGTGAACACCGAACGCCCCGACGTGCCGCTCGGGACCGACCCGGCGGCGGACGACGCGCGCAGTGTGCGGATCCGGTTGGCGGTGCTCAGCGACTACGACGGGGTGACGTGGCGGGTCGGCGCGACGTACCGCAACGCCGGGCGAATACTGCCGGCCGCGACCCCGGCCCGCGACAGCACCGTGCAGACGGTTCGGCAGCAGATCAGCGTGGCCGAGTTGAGCGGTCGGCTGCTGCCCGCGGTGGCGACGCCCCGAGAGGTCAGTGGGGCGCGGGTGGCGTACGACCCGGCGAGCGGAACGCTGATCCGGCCGGAGGGGCTGACGCCGGGTCTGCGGTACGCGGTGACCTCCGCCGAGGAACGACCGGACTCGAACCTGTTGGCCACCGCGAACGTGCCCGCCGGCGACGAGGTGGCCCGGGTGCTGCGGGTTGCCGACGGGGTGCCCGACCCGATGCGCCGGCTGGCCACCCAACTCGCCGAGGAGAACGGCGCGCCGTACGCGCGGGCGTCGGCGATCGAGCAGTTCCTGGCCGAGCACTACCGGGTGGTGGCGGACGCGCCGAGCGGGCACGCGTACCCGAATCTGGGTTTCTTTCTGTTCGGGCCCCGCAACGGCGGCGGGCAGGAGGGCACGTCGGAGCAGTTCGCTGCGGCCTTCGCGGTCCTCGGTCGGCTCTCCGGGCTGCCGACCCGGGTGGTGGTGGGCTTCCGGACCAGTGGGCAGGGGCCGGTGCTGGCCGGCGACGCGTACGCCTGGCCGGAGGTGCTCTTCGACGGGCTGGGTTGGGTGCCGTTCAACCCGCTGCCCCGCCCGAACGACGAACCCCGACCCGTGGAGGAGGATTTTCGCCCCACGCCGGAGGAACCGCCGCCGTCGGACGCGCCGGCACCGACAGCGGAGCCCAGCGCCGCACCGGATCCGGCGACCGCCGACGGCGGACCGCCCGCCTCGGACGGGGTCTCCACGCCGGTGCTGGTGGCAGGCGGCAGCGGCGGTCTGCTGCTGGTGGTGGGGGCACTGCTGCTCACCCTGCTGGCGATGCGCCGCTCCCTCACCCGCAGCCGGCTCGTGCGGGGTGACCCCGGCCAGCGCATCGCTGGCGCCTGGCGGGAGGTCACCGACGCGCTCCGACTGGCCGGGAGACCGGTCGGGGACGACCTGGCCGCCACCGAGGTGGCCGGGCACGCCCGCCGGGCCCTCGCCGACGCCCGGGCGGGCACCAACGGCGACGGCCCGACAGCCGACGGGCCGGCCGTCGACGAGCTGGCGGCCCTGCTCAATCAGGTGGGCTTCGCTCCTGGCGCCGCCACACCCGACCAGGCGGCTCACGCCGCCGAGGTGGCCACCACCTATGTGGCCACCCTCCGCTCCGCCCGCCCCTGGTGGCGCCGCCTGCTCTGGTCCGTGCACCCCACCCCGCTGCGCCGCGCCCGCCGCTTCTTCCGATGAGCAGGCGCGTGACCTGTGGCGCTGGGCAGGCTTCCTCCCCCGTGGAGGGGAGGGTGCTCCCGTCGCCGGGGGATGAGCCCGTTCCCCACCTTGTGAACTACTCAAGTCCTTCTGGCGAGCAGAGTGGAGCGTTGATGAACCCGCACTACGACGGCTTTCTCGCCGACCATTACACCTGGATGTTCGGTGCGCCCTACCCGGACCTCGTCGAGGAGCAGCTCGGCGCGCTCCGTCAAGCAGGTGTCGGGGAGCCGAACGGCACCGGCCTCGCCGTCGACCTCGGCTGCGGCTCGGGTTTCCAGTCGGTCGCGTTGGCCAGGATGGGTTATCAGACCGTCCTGGCGGTCGACAGCAGCGCCAAGCTCCTCGCCGAGCTGGAGCTGCACGCCAGTGACCATCGGGCGATCCGCGTCATCCACGACGACCTGAGCCAGGTCGCGGCGAACCTTCCTGCCGGCACCGTCGAACTGGCGGTCTGCATGGGCGACACGCTCACCCATTTGCCGGACCGCCGGGCCGTCACTCAGCTCTTCGGCGATCTGTCCGCCGCCCTGGCGCCGGGCGGTCGCGTCGTCCTCAGCTTCCGTGACCTCACCACGAGCCTCACCGGGACGAGCCGGTTCATCCCGGTGCGCGCCGACGCCGACTCGATCCTGACCTGCTTCCTGGAGTACGAGCCCGACGTCGTCACCGTCCACGACCTGCTCCACCAACGCAGCGGTCAACAGGAATGGACACTGTCCGCCAGCTCCTACCGCAAGCTGCGCATCGCGCCGGAATGGGTCACCGACCACCTCACCGAAGCCGGCTTCCGCGACGTCCGCCAGGCACCCGCACCCCGGCGGATGACCCTGGTGACCGCCACCCGCCAGCAACCATGACCGGCCAGCCCGGCGGGTGAAATCCGATGGCCCCCGCACCGCGCACCGCGCACCGCGCACCGGTGACCATCAGGGCGTGGACCAGCATTCGAGCGACATCATCGACTACTACACGCAACGCTACCGCGTTCCGGTTGCGGTAGCGGTAGCGGTAGCGGATCAGGCGGTCAGCCGGCGGATGAGTTTGCGCATGCCCGCCTGCCAGCCGTCCGGGTCCTCGGCGCGGCGGCGCGCGTAGTCGGCGACCTCGGGGTGCGGCAGGATCAGGAAACGTTCCTCGGCCAGCCCGGCGACGGCCGCGGCGGCGACCTGGTCCGGGGTGAGCACCGCGCCGGACGCGGCGACCACCCGGGCGCCGAGGTGACCCTCGGCGAGCCCGTCGGCGAGCATCGGGGTGTCCACCCCCTGCGGGCAGAGCGCGCTGACCCGGACGCCGCGGTCCCGGTAGGTGATGGCCAGCCACTCCGCGAACCCCACGGAGGCGTGCTTCGTCGCGGTGTACGCGGCGTCGCCCACCGCGGTCAGCACACCCGCCGCCGAGCAGGTGTGCAGCAGGTGCCCGCCGCCCCGGGCGAGCATGCCGGGCAGTACCGCGCGGGCCGAGTAGACGTGGGCCAGCACGTTGACCCGCCAGGCCCGGTCCCAGCCGGCGTCGTCGACCTCCACTCCCCCGCCGGTGGTCACCCCCGCGTTGGCGCAGAACAGGTCGATCCGGCCGTACCGCTGCTCGGTGTCGGCGACCAGCGCGCGGACCTGCTCCTCGTCGGTGACGTCGAGGGCCCGGGCGTGTGCCACCGGGCCGATGCCTCCGGCGACCGTGCGGGCCGCGTCGGCGTCCAGGTCGGCGACCACCACGGCGGCGGCGCCCTCGGCGGCGAACCGGCGCGACAGCGCCGCGCCGATGCCACCGGCCCCGCCGGTGACCACCACGATCCGGTCGGTGAGGTTCACGCGGACGCCTCCACGAGGTTCGTGCCCAACCGGGCGATGAGGCTGAGCAGCGCGCTCGCGCCGCCGGCGGTGACCTCGGGGATCGGCAGCAGCGCGATGATCGGCACGTCCACCCCGTTGTCGGCGTAGCGGCGCACCTCGGCGCGGCACCGCTCCGGTGAGCCGTGCAGAACCAGCGCGTCGACCACCTCGTCGGGCACCGCCGCGTTGGCGCCGCGCCGGTCACCGGCGGCCCACGCCGCCCACATGGGCGCGAGCATCTCGTCGCGGCCGAGCCAGCGGTGGAACTCGGCGTACGCGCCGACGGTGAGGTAGCTGGTGATGAGCCGGCGGCCCAGCGCCCGGGCGTACGCGGCGTCCTCGGTGGGGCAGACGAAGATCCGGGCGGCGACCTCGAAGCCGGCGCGCCGCTGTCCCAGCTCGGCGAGGGCACGCGGCACGTCGTCGGCGCCGAGCCAGTTGAGGATGACCCCGTCGGCTTCCGCGCCGGCGAGCCGGAGCATCCCCGGGCGCAGCGCGGCGAGCAGGATCGACGGCGGCACCGCCGGCGGCCTTTCCAAGGTGAAGCGGCGGACGGCGAACGTGTCGTAGGCCTCGTCGACGGTCTCGCCGCGCAGCGCGGCGCGCAGGAACCGCAGGACGTCGCGGGTACGGCGGAACGGCTCGTCGAACGGCACCGCGTTCCAGTCGCGTACCAGCACGGGTGAGGACGCGCCGATGCCGAGCGAGAACCGGCGCGGCGCGGCCTCGGCCAGCGCCGCGGCGCTCATCGCCAGCAGCGCGGGCCCCCGGGTGAAGACCGGCGTGATCGCGGTGCCCAGCCGCAGCCCGGGCTGCCAGGCCGCGGCGAGCGCCAGCGGGGTGAACGCGTCGGTCCCGGCGACCTCGGACGACCAGACGTCGGTGAACCCGGCCCGGTCGAGGGCCGCGTAGGCCGCGTCGTGCTGCGCCAGCGCGATCCCGCCCAACGGCACGGTCATGCCCCATCGATTCGTCACCGGTCGATCGTGCCCGTTGACGCGGGCCCGAGCAAGATCCCCGGGTTGGGCAGAATCGCCGGTTTCCGGTGGTACGGGCCGGTGGGAAGTGCTACCACTTCGAGGTGGACCGGACCGAAGGCGCAGGCCGCTGACCATGGGTTCCATGGCGGCGGGACACCAGGAGCCGGTCCCGGCGGCGTCCACGCCCGGCCGGGCGACGTTCCTGGAACTCTTCTTCGACCTGGTGTACGTCTTCGCGCTCACCCGCATCGCCGCTCGCGCGTTCGAGGATCTGACCAGTGGGCCGGCCCGGGAGAACAGCTGGGCGGCGGTCACCGGCGGCGGCAAGACGCTGCTGTTGCTGCTCGCGCTCTGGTCGCTCTGGCAGGGCACCACCTGGACGACCAGCCGGTACGACCCGTACCGGCTTGCGTTGCAGATCGTGGTGTTGACCGCGCTGGTGTCCGGGATGGTGATGGGGGTGGCGATCCCCCGGGCGTTCAGCGAGACCGGGTTGATGTTCGCGGTGGCGTACGTGGTCGCGCAGTTGTCTCGGCCGGTGGTCCTTTCGGTGGCGCTCGGGCTGCGCCCGCACCGCTGGCTGAAGGTGCGCATGGCGGTGGTGTTCGCCCTCACCGGGGTGCTGTGGATCGCCGGGGCGCTGCTGGCCACGAACGCGCAGGTGCTGCTCTGGACGGCGGCGATGGTCATCGAGTATGTGGCTGCCCAATTCGGTTGGCCGGTGCCCGGGCTGGGCCGGTCGACGGTGTCGAAGTGGGAGGTTGCCGGGGAGCACCTGGCCGAGCGGTACCAACAGTTTTTCCTGGTCGCGCTGGGCGAGACACTCCTGGTGGCCGGTCTCAGCTACAGCAAGGGACCGTACGAGTCGGGGCACGCCTGGGCGTTCGCGCTGGCCCTGGCGACGTCGATCATGCTGTGGCGGATCTATGTGCAGCGGGCCGGGCAGCTCCTGGCCGAGGCGGTGATGAAGGCCCGGCATCCCGCCGCCATCGGTCGCTCCGCGGCAGACACCCACCTGGTCATGGTGGTGGGCCTGGCCGCGACCGCGATCGGCTACGAGCTGGTCATCGAACACCCACTGGACCGGATCCCGGGAACGTGGCTGACCATGGTGCTGGGTGGGCCGGCGCTGTTCCTGGCCGGCCGGGCCCGCTTCGAGTACGAGGTGTTCGCACGCGTCTCCCCGTCGCGGTGGATCGCCCTGCTGGTGCTGGTGGCGTCGGCGGTGCCGCTGCTGTTCCTGCCCGGAGTGGTGGCGACCGGAGTCGGGGTGGTGGTGTTGACCGCGGTCGCGGTGGCCGACGCCCGTCGGGCGCACGGCACTCCACCGGAGCCCGCCACGCCACGGCTCTGAACCGGTGGCGCACGACGATGACCGGTCGGCCGGGGAAGGTTAGTCTCGGCCGGTGACCTTCTCGCTCGTCGCCCGTTCCGCCGACGGCCGCCTGCACGGCGTGGCCGTAGCCAGCAAGTTCCTCGCCGCCGGGGCGCTGGTGCCGGCCGCCGCCGCCGAGGTGGGTGCGCTGGCCACCCAGGCGCACGTCAACCTCGCCTACCGTCCGCAGGGCCTCACCCTGCTGCGGACCGGGGTGGCCGCCGCCGATGTGGTGGCCGGGCTGATCGCCGCCGACCCCGAGCGGGAGCACCGCCAGCTCGGCGTCGTCGGGGCCAGCGGTTCGGGTGCCAGCTGGACCGGGCCGGCCTGCCATCCGTGGGCCGGCGGGCGGACCGGCGACGGCTGGGCCGCGCAGGGCAACGTGCTCACCGGGCCGGAGGTCGTCGACGCCCTCGGTGCGACCTGGCAGGCGGGCACGGCGCTGCCGTTCGCCGAGCGGCTGGTCGCCGCGCTGCGGGCCGGCGACGAGGCCGGCGGCGACCGGCGTGGCCGGCAGAGCGCCGGCCTGCTGGTGGTCGAGCGCGGCGGCGGGTACGGCGGCACCAGCGACGTGGTGGTGGACCTTCGCGTGGACGACCACCCGGATCCGGTGGCCGAGCTGGGTCGCCTGCTCACTGTGCACACCATGCTGTTCGGCCGACCCGACCCGGCCACCCTGCTCGACCTGAGCGGCGCGGTCGCCGCCGAGGTGGCGGCGTTGCTCGGCGCCCTCGGCCATCCGGTCCACGAGGACGGCACCGAAGCGGCGTTGGTCTCCTGGGCCGGGTTGGAGAACCTGGAGGAGCGGCTGGTACCGGGGCGGATCGACCCGGTGGTGCTGACGCACCTGCGCGGTGTCGCCCCGCACGTCCCCGCGCCCCGCGCCGCGAGCTGACCCGACAGCGCCCCGCGACCCGAAGCAGCGGCGACCGATGGTGGCAACCCCTGGGCGTGCCGTCGGCAGTCGCCCCGGGAAGGGCAGCCCGGGTCAGCGGCCGAAGGAGAGCCAGCGGAAGCCGGCGGCGTCGATCGTGGCCCGTTCCGGGGCGGTCAACGCCGCCCGGCCGGTGGCCTTGCGGATCAGGGTCAGCCGGTCCCAGCCCAATCCGGCCGGTGTCGGTCGTCCACCGGTGAGCAGCTCGGCGATGACCACGGCCGCCGGTGGGGTGAGCCACGGGGGCCGGCCCAGCGCGGCGGCCAGGTCCAACCCGTGCACACCCACCTCGACGACCCGGGTCCGCAGGAACTCACCGAGGCGCATCGCGTCGCCGTGCCGGGTCCGCACCACCCGGTCGGGCGGCGCGGCGGCGACGGCCGCGTCGGTGGCCCGCCAGGCCCTGTCGAACTCGGCCGCCAGCGCCGCCCGGCCCACCTGTGAGGCGTCGCGCTGGCCGCCGGCGATCCGGTCGGCGTCGACCTCGGCGGTGAACTTCGCCGCGCCGAAGTAGCCGGCGGCGTCCACCTCGGCGCGTGGCGGGGCGGGCGCGGCGAGCATGTCGGCCAGCCGGCCGGCCCCGGTGCGGGTGTGCGCGATCAGGTCGCGGACGTTCCACGGAGGGCAGTCGGTGGGCCGGCCGAGATCAGCGTCGGTCAACTCGGCCAGGATGTCGGTGAGTCGCGCGCACTCGGCGCGGAACGCCGCCCGGACCGGCTCCACCGGGCGGCTCAGCCCTTGACCCGGGGCACCAGCCGGTGCACGACGGTGAGCACCAACGCCATCACCACCGCCATCGTGCCGGCGATGCCGGCGGCGCTGCCCGCGTACCCGACGAACAGGGGACGGCGGGCCAGCTCCTCCGGCCCGGTGCCACGCAGGTCGAGCAGCCAGGACAGGGAGAGCCCGCAGGCGACCAGGGCGAGCACACCGCCGAGCCCGAGCACCAGCGCCGCGACCCGGTGCGCGTCGCCGGGGGCGATCTCGGCCTGCTCCCGCTGGGTGACCAACAGCAGCAGCCCGGCCAGCGCCGCCCACACCCCCACCACGAGGTACGCGGCGACGGCGTCGCTGGGCCGGTGCCAGCCGGCGGAGAGGGTGGCGACTCCGGCAGCGGCGGCGTAGCCGGCACCGATGAAGGCGCCGGCGGCCCGCACCTTGCGCGGCAGCACGAGCATCAGCGCGACCGCCACCGAGGCGGCCACCGTGGCGTGCCCACTGGGCAGGCTGTTGCCCACCGCGGCGCGTTCCGGGTCGAGTCCGTAGTCGGGCCGGTTCAGCCCGTACTTGAGCAGTTGGGTGGTGACGTTCGCTCCGGCGATCAGCAGGGTCGCGGTGATCGCCAGGGCGATCCGCCCCCGGATCAGCGCGATGAACCCGATCATCGCGGTGGCGGCCAACAGCGAGACCACGGACATCGCGTTGAGGAGCCGGTCGACCGGACCGTCGATGGTGTCCTGCCCGATCCGGTTGCCAGTGAGGGCGACCGTGTCCACCCACTGGCCGGCCTCGGAGTGCACGGCCACCCGCCACACGGCGAGGAAGGCAGCCGCCTGGACGAGGGCCAGTACGACCAACCAGACCGCGGTCCAACCCCGTGCCGTCGCGCGCATCCGCACACCGTAGCGGCAGGTGTCAGCGGTCCAAGCGGTGGCCCGCCGTCAATCGCCGGTTAGGTTGTGCCGGAGGCGAGGAGGCGGTGGTGAGCGGAACACCGGCGCGCGACAGCGGCCCGGCCGAACCCGGTCCGGAGCAGCGTGCGGGCGACGACCCGGGCCTGGGGGCGCCGGTGCCGGCCGGCGCCGGTCCGGGCGGGCCGGCGCGGGCCGAGTCGCTGACGGATCTGCTGGGCGGGCGACGCGGCGCCATCGACGCCACGGTGCCGCCGCTGGCGTTCGCGGCGGGCTGGCTGCTGGGCGGCGAGTCGCTCTGGGGCGGGGTCGGTGCGGCGGTGGCCGTGGGCGCGGTGGTGGCCGGCGTACGGCTGCGTGGGGGTGAGCGGCCGCGCTCGGTGCTGATCGGACTGTTGGCCGTCTGCGTCGCGGCGTTGATCGCGGTGCGCACCGGCCGGGCCGAGAATTTCTTCCTGATCCAGGTGCTGTCCAACGCGGCGAGCGCTCTGGCGTGGACGGTCAGCATCGTGGTGCGCTGGCCACTGCTCGGCGTGCTGGTCGGCGCGGTGCTGGGCCAACGCGCCCGGTGGCGGCGTGACCCGGCGCTGCTGCGCGGGTACGGCCGGGCCAGTTGGGTGTGGGCGGCGACCTACCTGCTGCGGCTCGCCGTGTTCGTGCCGCTCTACCTGGGCGGGCAGGTGCTCGCGCTGGTGGTGGCCCGGGTGGCGCTGACCTGGCCGCTGGTCGCTGCGGCGCTGGCGCTGAGCTGGGTGGTGCTGCGGCGCTCGCTGCCCGCCGGGCACCCGGGGCTGCGTCACCCGGTCGCGCCGCCCCACTGACCCGCCGGGGCAGAGAAGCGGGCGGAGCCGGGGCAAAAAAGTGGAGAGGCCGCCACGGGGGGAGCGGCCTCTCCGGTGACGTACGTTACTCCGTCACGGACCTCGGTGTGATCCCGCGACGGCCCGAATTTCTGGGCTTTTTCGCGGCTGGCTTCAGTCCGGGCGGTGGGGCGGGCCGGCCGATCCGCTGCGTCGGCCAGATGGCCGGCCCACCCCGGCCTGACCGTGGGTGTCAGGCCGTCCGCCAGCCCCGGTCCGTCGTTCCCCGGACCCGGGCCGGTCCCCGGGGTGGGTGGTGCACCCCACCCACCCCGGGTCGTCTCAGCCGTTCGGGAACAGGCTGCCGTAGTCGGCGTACGCCATGGCGACGTCAGCCTGCGCCCAGAACCGGTGGTAGTTGAAGCTGGGCTCCGGACCACCGTCCAGGTAGGCCTGCACCTTGGGCCAGTCCGGGTCGTTCTTGTAGAAGGACCGGATGTCGAGGAAGCTCTTGCCGGCGGCGATGGCGTCGCCGTTGGGCATCTTCCCGGTCCAACCCGACGGGACGTAGAGGCCCTGCCCGGTGGACGCGTTGTAGACGTCGTCGAAGCGCCGGTAGTCACCACGCTTCTCGGTGGTGGAGACACCCTTGGCGTCGCTGGCGGCCGACAGCCCGTCGAGCAGCCCCTTGGCGGTGTCCTTCGCCGCCACGTTGCCCGACTTGGCCGCGTACGCGATCAGGGTCCGGGCGTAGGCGGCGGCGACGCCGACGTCCTGGCCCTTCACCGTGACCTCGACGTGCAGGTTGGTGTTGGGCTGCGGGTTGGACGGGTTCCAGGTGGTCGGCTGACCGGTCCACGCCATGTCCGACGGGATCGACCAGTTGGTGCCGACGGTGGTGTTGGCGATCGCCCACGGCACCCACTTGTCCAGCAGCGCCTTGGCCTTCGCGTTGCCGGTCTGCAGGTACAGCTCGGCGATGCGCTGCATCGACCAGGCCTGCATGCCGAACCACTGGTTCGACGGCGGGTCGTTGTAGACCGGGTCGACGTCGTAGAACATGCCGTAGAAGGTGCTGGTGCCGGCCGGCGGCTGGGCGTAGCTACCGTCCCAGCTGTTGGTGGCGCCACCGGCGATGCCGCCCTCGGCGGACTGCAGCCAGGTGTAGAACTCCAGCTGCCGCTCGAAGCTCTTGGTCCAGTCGGCGACCGCGGTCGACGACTGCGGCTTGAGCTCCGGGGTGTTGGTCAGCGCCCAGGCCGCGAACGGGTTCTGGTAGCCGAAGTGGTTGTGGCTGGAGCCGATCCGCCAGGACCAGTTCTGGCTGGCGTCGTACGCGCCGCCCCAGGCGTAGTACCAGGACAGCAGGTAGTGCGCCGAATCCTTGCCGCTGCCGGCGGGGCAGGTGCTCGCCCCGACGCAGTTGCCGATCTTCTTGAAGTACTTGTCGAACATCGCGTACCGCAGGTAGTCGCCCATCTTGGCGGCCTTGCTGATGGTGGCGGCGACGTCGGCCTGCTTGTTCTGCGCCTTGGCCCAGGTCAGCGCCCAGTACGCGGCCTGCACGGCGCGGGCGTCGGCGTCCGGGGCGTTGGTGTACTTCCACTGCTTGGCGGGGGCGCCGGTGTCCTTGACGAACAGGTCGAGGTAGCCGTACTGACCGCCGTGCTTGAAGGTGTCGCAGGACGGCTGCGGAACGGTCTCCCACACCGATTCCTGGGTGCCGCGCTGGAAGGTGTTGATGTAGGCCGGCTTGGTGGTGCCGTCACCGCAGCGGCCGAAGCCGTAGGTGTTGTCGACGTCCATCAGCCAGTGCATGCCGTAGATGTCGCCGGTGCCGTAGGTGGACTGCAGCTCCGAGCGCAGCGGGTCCTGGCCGACCGGGATGTTCGGGTTCAGCGCCGACGGGTACTGGCTGGGCAGGTTGTACTCCGCGGCGTACTGCGGGGTGCCGGCGGAGCCGGCGGTGGGCTGGTCGGCGTGGGTGGGGATGATGTACTTCTCCATGACCGTCCAGGCGTTGTTGAACGGGGCCCAGTTCTGGGTGACCCGCCCGTAGTTCGCCTCCAGCCAGAGCCAGAAGCTGAACGCCTCCGAGGTGGTCTCGTGACCGTGGTCGGGCGCCTCGACGATCAGCGTCTCGACCGAGTGGTACGGCACACCCTCGGGGCTGAAGTAGCCCGAGTTCTTGATCTTGCCGTACTGCTCGAGGAACTTCGCGATGTAGGTGTTGTCGCCGCCGGGGGTGTCGTTGTCGATCTCGGTGGCGGTGACCGCCAGGGAGGCGAGACCGGTGGCGGCGGCGGTGATGGTGGCGGCACCGCCGGCGGTGTCGGCGTCCTCCGCCGCGGCGACCGTGACGGTGACACCGGTGTTCCAGTTGCTCGGGGTCAGCGTGGCGGTGGTCGGCGAGACCGTGACATCGGTGTCACCGCTGCGGGTGAGGGTGACCGGCACGTTGGCCGTCGGCGCGGCGCTGAGCTTCAGGTTGAAGGTGGCGGTGCCACCCTCGGCGACGCTCACCGCGGACGGCGTGGCGACCAGTGTCGGGCCGCTGGCGGCGCCGACGGTGAACGCCTTCTCGTCGACCCCGATGCCGTTGGCGTTGTCGTACGCCTTGGCCTGGACGGTGTAGCTGCCGGCCGGCAGGTCCTCCTGGGTGTAGGAGTACGGAGCGCTGGTGTCAGTGTTGATCAGCAGGCCGTTGCGGTAGAACTCGACCTTGCTGATCGTCCCGTCCGGGTCGCTGGCGGTGGCGGTCAGCGGCACGTCGGCAGGCGCGGTGAACGGCCCGGTCGGCAGGCCGAGCGAGACCGTCGGCGGCTGGTTGGCCGGCGTGCCGTTGCAGGGCGTGCCGTTCAGCGTGAACGAGGTGGGCTTCGGGTTGCTCCCCGTGTGGGCGCCGTTGAAGCCGATGGTGGTGGAGGCCCCGGTGCCGAGGTTGCCGTTGTACGACTCGTTGGTCGCGGTGACCTCGCTGCCGGACTGGCTGAACCGGGCCGACCAGCCCTGGGTGACCCGTTGACCGCTGGTCGGGAAGGTCCACTTGAGCGTCCAGTTGCTCACCGGGTCGCCCAGGTTCTTGATGCTGACGTTCGCGGTGAAGCCGGTGTTCCAGTCGTTGGTCGCGTAGACCACGTCGCAGGCGGGCGCGGCCTGTGCGGCGCCGGCAGGCAGGGTCACCCCGCCGATGGCGAGCAACGCGGCGGCGGCGAGCGCCACGCGGCGGCGTATTGCCAGTTGTCTCATGTGCGCGGTGTCTCCTCGGACCAGGCCGGGATGGTCCCCGGCGAGGCGCCTGCCCGCGAGGGTGGTGGTCCGCGGGGATGTCGAGGCGCCGGGAAGGTGGTCTTCCCCGGGCCCGGCCGGGGTTGGGGCGGTGCGGCCCGCACGGGAGGGGTCCCGCCGGCTGATCGGGTGACCGTTACCGGAGCTGGTGCTGCCGGCTGCCCTCGGTGGACCCGCACTCACGCGATGTGGCTCGTGTCGCGTCGAATCGACAGTGTGCCATGGAAGCGCTCCCACAACAAGCGCACGGAGCGCCGGATCAGCTCCTTGTTTCGATCTCGTTTTGGGGCTTTCACAAAGGCGTGACGGGCGTTACAGTCGCAACATCGGTCGATGGGAGCGCTTCCATCGACAAGGTTCCAACAAGAAGATCGCTGGGGTCGTCTCTGACGAGCCCAGGGAACCAGACCGAGGGCCGACGACGGGCCAGCCCGGACGCCGTCGTCAGCCATCGTCCCGCCACATGGAGGGAGGTGGAACCAGAGCCACTCGCGTGGCCCGGCTCCCGCGCGACACGCACGGCAGGACCCAAATTCCGCCCGTGTGTGTGCAGTTACGGTGGGGACGGGGGTTGCCCTCCCCCGTCCCCACACTAAACCCCCGTACACGATAGGAAAAGAGGCCGACGGGACAGGCGCGCGGCGCCGCCCGGACGGCCTCGTTCGCTGCTCGGGGCCACACCCGCCTCTCACCCGCCAGCGCCGGCCGTTCTGACGGCCGGCTGACCGGCCGGCTGCGCCTGCCCTATCATGGGAGCGCTCCCGAACCTTTCGGCGGTGGCCCCGTATCCATGAGGAGAATCCATGTCGATACCGATTGGGCCCGCCGGCCCGCTGCGCTTTCCGGACGACTTCGGCTGGGGCGCGGCCACCTCCGCGTACCAGATTGAGGGCGCCGCCAAGGAGGACGGGCGCGGCGAGTCGGTCTGGGACACCTTCAGCCGCGTCCCGGGGCGCACCCGCAACGGCGACACCGGCGACGTGGCCATCGACCACTACCACCGCTACGCCGAGGACCTCGACCTCATGCGCGACCTCGGGTTGCGCAGCTACCGCTTCTCCATCTCCTGGCCCCGCATCCAGCCCGACGGCACCGGCACGCCCAACCAGCGCGGTCTCGACTTCTACCGCAGGCTCCTCGACGGCCTGCACGAGCGCGGAATCACCCCGATGGCCACCCTGTTCCACTGGGACCTCCCGCAGGCGCTCCAGGACGCCGGCGGCTGGGAGTCACGCGACACGGCCCACCGCTTCGCCGACTACGCCGACGTGGTCTTCCGTGCCCTCGGCGACCGGGTGCCGTCCTGGCTCACCATCAACGAGCCCAAGACCGTGGTGCAGAACGGCTATCTCACCGGTCACCACGCCCCCGGCCGGCAGGACCCGGACGCCGCCTACCTCGTCGCCCACCACCTGCAACTCGCCCACGGGTTCGCCGTCGGCGCGCTGCGGGCCAGCGGCAGCGACAGCCGGATCGGCCCCGCACTCAACCTGCACCCCTGCTACCCCGCCGACGATTCCCCGCAGGCTGCCGCGGCCGCCCACCTCTACGACGCCTACGAGAACCGCCTGTACCTCGACTCCCTGTTCAAGGGCAGCTACCCCGAGGACCTGCTGGCCGACCTGGGCCCGCAGAGCCGGATGGTCCAGGGCATCCGCGACGGCGACCTGAAGACCATCTCCGCGCCTGTCGACCTGCTGGCCGTGCAGTACTACACCCCGATCTACGTCACCGCCGACGGCGGCACCGCGCACCGCTGGGCGACCTCCGAGGCCGAGTGGCAGCAGATCTACCCCGAGGGGATGTACGACCTGCTGACCCGGATCACCCGCGACTACGGCCCGATCCCGCTCACCATCACCGAGAACGGGCTGCCCACACCGGACACTCTGGACGCGGACGACACCGTCCAGGACACCGGCCGGATCAGCTTCCTGCGCGACCACCTCACCGCCGCGCACCGGGCCATCGCCGACGGGGTGCCGCTGGAGAGCTTCCACGTCTGGTCACTGCTGGACAACTTCGAGTGGGACCAGGGCTACGACCAGCGCTGGGGGCTGGTCTACGTGGACTACCCCACCCAGCGGCGGGTGCTCAAGAGCAGCGCCACCTGGTACCGCTCCGTCATCGCCGACGGCGGCTTCTGACCGCGCCGCCACCCGGACGGCCGGGCCCGGACGGCTCGGCTCGGGTGAGCCGGTGACCGTCCGGGCCTCGGCCGGCCCACTCAGCGGGGCAGCGCCTGCTGCAACTCCGCGCGCAGGGCCGGGGTGAGCATCTCCCCCGCCTGCTTGGCCAACCGGGCCATCTCGTAGCCCACCACACCGATGTCCGCGTCACCGGCGGCCAGCGTGGCCAAAATCGAACCGTCGCGGATCTGCATCACCAGAAAGTAGCCACGGCCCATCTCGACCACCGTCTGCTTGACGACATCGCCGTCGAACATCGAGGCCGCGCCCGCGGTGATACTCATCAGCCCGGAGGTCACCGCGGCGAGCTTGTCCGCGTTGTCACGCGGCAGGTGATCGGAGATCGCCACCAGCAGCCCGTCAGAGGAGACCACCACCGCGTGCGCCACACCCGGCACCCGCTCCGCGAACGCGCTCACCAGCCAGCTCAGGTCACGCGCCTCCTGGCTCAACGTCGTCACTGTCGTCGTCCCCCTTCGTCGTGCCCCCCGGACGGTGGCACGGGTATCTCGGTGGTGTCCTCAGCCTCGGCGCGCCGTACTCCGCTGTAGAGCCGCGAGAGCATGCCGCCGACCGCCTCCGGGTCCGGGTCGGTGCGGGTCGGTGCCGTCATCGGTTGTGCCGAACGGGTGACCGCGCTCAACTGCGCCATGGGCACCCGCACCGGCAGTCCCCGTTCATTGGTGCCGGCGGTCACCGGGATGGTCGGCGGCGCCGCCGGTGCGGGCACCGCCGACGGGGGCGGGCCCTGCCGCGAATACCAGCCCCCGCCGCCACCGCGAGCAGCGGCCGGGGTCAACACGTCCTCGGCGCGCACCGGCATCGGGCGGCCCTGACGCGGCACACCGACGCCCGGCGGGCGGCCGGCCACCGGCAGGTCCCGCGCCGCGACGCCCGGCACCGCGGCGGCGGCGTCCCGGCCGGCCCCGGGCTGCGGAACCAACCCCCGCGCCGCGCTCGCCGCCAGCATCCGCGCCGACGGGGGCGCGTCCAACTCCACGTTGCCCGCCGGGGCCAGCAACACCGCGGGCAGGGCGAGCCGGGCGACCAGGCCGTCCTCGCCGCCGTCCAACCACACCCGGACGCCCAACCGGGCCGCCAGGTGACTGACCACGAAGAGCCCCATCCGCTCCACCGCCGCGACGTCCGCGGCCGGCGGGCTGGCCAACACCTCGTTCGCCTGCACCAGCGCCGCCGGGCTCATGCCCAGACCCCGGTCGACGATCTCGATCAGCGGACCCGCCGCCTCGACCCGGGCGGTCACCACCACGACAGTGTCCGGACGGGAGAAGGCCGTGGCGTTCTCCAGCAGCTCGGCCAGCAGGTGCACCAACTCGCCGACCGCGTGCCCGACCACGTGCACGTCGGCCACCGACTCGATCCGGACCCGCTGGTACTGCTCGATCTCGGCGGCGGCGGCCAGCAGCACCGCACCGAGGCCGACCGGACGGTTCCACCGGCGGGTCGAGTCGGTGCCGGCGAGCACCAGCAGGCTCTCGTCGTTACGGCGCATTCGAGCGGCCAGGTGATCCAGCTTGAACAGGTTCTCCAGCTGGTCCGGGTCACTCTCCTCGCGCTCCAGGTCGTCCAGCAGCTCCAGCTGACGCTCCACCAGCACCTGGCTGCGGCGTGCCAGGTTGACGAACATCGCGTTGACGTTGCGCCGCATCAACGCCTGCTCGACGGCGACAGTGACCGCGCTGCGGTGCACCGCCACGAACGCCTCGGCCAGCTCACCGATCTCGTCGAGTGAGCGGACCACCGCCGGCGCGACCTCGATGCGGGGCACCCCGCCGGTGACGGTCTTCAGGCGGTCCAGGGCGTCCGGCAACTCGACCTGGGCGATCCGCAGCGCCTGGCTGCGCAGCAGCCGCATCGACCGGGCGACCGACCGCCCGATGAGCAAGGAGATCAGCAGGGCGGCCAGCAGGACCGTGACGACCCCGCCGACGACCAACAGTGTCGTCCGCAGCTGGTCGTCGCTGGCTTCCTCGGCCTGTCGCACCGCGTCGTCGAGCACGCCCGCCTCAAGCTGACGCAGTATCTCCTGACGCTGCTGGCTGGCCGACCACCACTGTTCCGACGGCAGCACCTGCGGCGACGCGCCACCGGAGGAGAGGCTGCGCTCCTCCAACCCGGTGGCAGCCAGGAACATCGGCGACACCGAGGTCTCGTCGTAGCGGCGGATCTGCTCACTGGTCGCGGCCACCCGGAACGCGCCGAGCGCGGTGAGCTGCTGACCGCGCAGGTCGGCCAGGACCACCCGGTCCTCGGTGCCGTACCCGCCGGCGCGGGCGGCGGCGTAGAGCTGGGCCCGCACCCGCGAGGAGAGTTCCTTGACCCGGGCCAGCTGGACGTAGCGCAGCACCGCGTCGTTCAACGCCGGTTGGTTCTGACCGGGCGTCGGTTCGGCGAGCAGGTCGAGCAACGCCCCGACGGCCCGGTGGTAGTTGCTCAGGATGGTCTCGCTGCTGAGCACCGCCGGCGGAATCGCCGAGCGGATGTCGACCACCTGGTCGTACGCCTCCAACGCCTCGGAGAACGCGACGCGCCAGGACGCGTCCGCGTCCGCCAGCGGCTCGGCGGCCCGGCTGAGGTCCACGATGGCCTTGTCGGTGGCCGCCTGCAACGGCTTCAGGTCGTTCGCGGCGGTCTGCCGGTCACCACCCTTACGCAGCTCACCCAGCTCCCCCGCCGAGCGGTCGCGCTCCTGCTGCAGCTGGTGCACCGCCGCGGTGATCTGTCGGCCGATGCCGACCTGACTGGAGAAGTCGTTCAACGCGGTCGTCCGCCCCACCAGGGTGCTGGTCTGCACACCGGCGAGCAGGAGGAACGCCATCGACGGCACCAGCAGCACGGTGGCGAGCTTCGTGCTCATCCGCCAGTCGCGCAGCCGGAACGGCGACCGCCGTCGATGCGGAACGACTCGGACGTCGAAGCGGCGCCGGCGATGGTTCGACACCGCGCCGTTCGCCGGGTCGGGACCTGCCGCCACCCTGCCTCCTCCGTCCTACGGCGTCCACCGCGGTCGGGGGAGCGCAGTCCATCCAACCAGGCTCGGGACCGCTGTCAACGGCCCGGGCGAGGCCGAGGTTCAGGAAGGATACTGCGGGTGGGAACGTCCTGCCGTGGTCGGTAAAACCAGCTCGTCCGTCCGGCCGATGTCGGCGAGCTCGATCGCGTCACCGAAGCGCCCCAACGCCACCAACGCGGCACCGGTGGCGCCGATCTCCGGGTTGCGTTGATGCGACACCGGCCGCGGTGCGAGCGCGGTGGCGAAGGCCTGCCGCCACCACACCGACGCGGCCACCGCACCGCCGCCCAGCACCACGCCGACAGGTTTGTCGATGGTGGACTCCAGCACCCCGAGATCCTCGGCGACCAGCTCACAGAGCCCCTGCATCAGCCCGGCCAGGATGTCGACAGAGGTGGTGCTGAAGCTGAGGCCGCGCAGCTCACCGCTGCCCGCCGGCGCCAGGCCGGGCGCCCGGTCGCCACCGAAGCGGGGGTCCGCCGGTCGGCCGCCGCCCGCCGGCACCAACGCCAGCGCCGCGTCCAGCTCGGCGCCCTGGGGCAACCGCAGCTCCCGGTTCGCCCAGGCGAAGAGGTTGCCGCCGTTGGCGTACGCGGCCCCAGTCACCACGTGCTCGTGGTCGACCCGGTAGCGCCACAACCGTTCCGGCAGGCGGGGCATCGGCTCGCCGGCCGGGATCCGCTGCATCAGCCGTACTGCCGCGGAGGTGCCCACGGTGACGGCGACCCGGCTCGGGTCGACGCAGCCCGAGCCGACGTTCGACGCCCCGCCGTCGCCCACCGGCGGTGACCACCGGGCCTGCGCCAACTGCGGCCACCGGCGAGCCAGGTCGACCCGGAGCCGGCCGTGCCAGTCCAGCTCGCCGAGGGGTGGCAGGTCCGCTGGCCGCGCCTCGGCCAGCGTCAACGCCTCCTCGTCCCAGCTGAGGGTGCGCAGGTCCAGCAGACCGGTCCCGGAGGCCTGGGAGATCGACATGGGCGCCGTGTCGAGCAGTTCGCCCAGCACGTACTCGGGCAGACCAACGAACCGGGCGATCGGGGTGCCGGACTGCTCGCGCAGCCAGGGCAACCGCATCGACCAGTACGAACGGTGCCACCAGCAGCCGGTGCGCTGGTGGAAGCCGTCCGGGTCGGCCGGCCCGGAGGTGCGCCCGACCGGGGCGGGCCGGGTGTCCAGCCAGGTGACCACCGGCCCCAAGGGCTCGCCGTCGCGGTCCAACGGAAGCACCGAGTGCCACTGGGCGGAGACCGCCACCAGGCCGACGTCGTGCAGATGCCCCGAGTCGGCCAGCTCGTCCAGGCACTCGACCAGGCTCGCCAGATAGTCCCGACCGGACAGCGTGCCGGTGCCGTCGTCGCCGATGGCGAGGTCGACCTTGCGGCGGGCCAGGGCGCCGGGCAGCGGCTGGGTGTCCGCGTCCAGCACCAGCCCGCGTACCGAGGAGGTGCCCAGGTCGAGCGCGAGAATGTTCATCGCCGGTCAAGTTACCCCGTGCCAGCCGGCCGACGGGCGCGTAGGGTGGATCACATGCTCGCGCAACTGACCAGTTGGTGGCCCGCCGACCCGGCGGCCATCCCCCGCGCGTAGCTCCATCCACGCGGCCGCCATCGAGGCGGTCGCCGGATCTCCCGGCCGGAGGGCCGCCCGACGGCGGCACCCAGCCCGACGGAGACTCCGATGACCCACCTGACCGACCTGCTCGCCGCCGTCGCCCGCGGCGTCGACCCCGGCCCGTTCGCGCTGCTGCGCCGCGACAACGCCGAAGAACTGGACCTGTTCACCGGCCCGGTCGACACCGTCGAAGCGCTCAGCGATCTTCCGCTGCCGCCGGGCCCGCCCGGGGCGCGGACCCTGGCCCTGGTGCCTTACCGGCAGATCACCGAGCGCGGCTTCGCCTGCGTCGACGACGGCGCCCCGCTGGAGTTCCTCCAGGTCCGCGAGCACCAGCGGATCGCGCTGGCCGACGCCCTCGCCGCGCTGCCCGACGAGCCGGTGCAGACCACCGACGCCGGCTTCGACGTCAGCGACGAGGAGTACGCGCGGACCGTGCAGCGGGTGCTGTCCGAGGAGATCGGCCGCGGCGAGGGCGCGAACTTCGTCATCCACCGCGCCCTGCACGCCACCGTGCAGGGCCCACCGGTGGGGGCCGCGCTGGCCGCGTTGCGCCGGCTGCTGATCGCCGAACGCGGCGCGTACTGGACGTTCGTGGTGCACACGGGCACCCGGACGCTTGTCGGCGCCAGCCCGGAGCGGCACGTGAGCGTCGACGACGGACTGGTGATGATGAACCCCATCAGCGGCACCTTCCGCTGCCCGGGTGGGGTCGCCGACCGGGCGGCCCTGCTGCGCTTCCTCGCCGACCCGAAGGAGACCGAAGAGCTGTACATGGTGCTCGACGAGGAGCTGAAGATGATGGCCACCGTCGCCGAGCACGGTGGGCAGGTGATCGGGCCGTACCTCAAGGAGATGTCACACCTGGCGCACACCGAGTACCTGCTCGCCGGGCGGGGCACCCGCGACGTGCGGGACGTGCTGCGCGAGACGATGTTCGCCCCCACCGTGACGGGCAGCCCGATCGAGAACGCCTGCCGGGTGATCGCTCGACACGAGCGCCGGGGTCGGGGCTACTACGGGGGTGTGCTGGCGCTGCTCGGCCACGACGAGGCCGGCCGGCAGACGCTCGATGCCCCGATCCTGATCCGGACCGCCGAGATCTCCCCCACCGGCCGACTGCGGGCGCCGGTCGGCGCGACCCTGGTCCGGCACTCGACGGCGGCCGGCGAGGTGGCCGAGACGCACGCCAAGGCCGCCGGGGTACTGGCCGCGCTCGGCCTCGGGCCGGCGGCGTCCGTCGGCGACCGCGGGCCGGTCGCGCGGCTGGCCGACGACCCGGCGGTACGCGACGCGCTGGCCGCGCGTAACGAACCGCTGGCGCGGTTCTGGCTGGACCAGCGATCACCGGACGCGGCCGGACTGCCCGGGCTCGTCGGCCGCCGGGTGTTGATCGTGGACGCCGAGGACACCTTCACCGGAATGCTGGCCCACCAACTGGGCGCGTTGGGTCTCGCGGTGTCTACCCGACAGTGGCAGGCGAGCGGCCCGGTCGACGACTACGACCTGGTGGTGGCCGGTCCCGGGCCGGGCGATCCTCGCCGCGTGGACGAGCCGAAGATGGTGGCGTTGCGGGCGCTGCTGACCGGGCTGCTGGCGACCGGCCGTCCCACCCTCGCGGTCTGCCTCGGCCACCAGGTGCTGGCCGGGCTGCTGGGGCTGGCGCTGCACCGCCGGGACGCGCCCTATCAGGGGCTGCAACGGGAGGTGTCGATGTTCGGCCGGACCCGCCGGGTCGGGTTCTACTCGACGTTCACCGCCCGCGCCGAGGCCGACCGGCTGGCCACCGCGTACGGGCCGGTGGAGCTGGCCCGCGACCCTGGTGACGGCGCCGTGCACGCCCTGCGGGGGCGCGGCTTCGCCGGGGTGCAGTTCCACGCGGAGTCGGTGCTCAGCCCGGACGGGCTCGCCGTGCTCAGCGAGTTGCTGACCGAACTGCTGCCCGCGACGCGCCCCGACGAGCTGTCCGCGACCCGCCCCGGCGCATAGTCGCCGCGTCCCGGGGGTAGGGCTGGATGGACCGGTGGCGCGGACGGGCCGAGAGCCCCCGCCCGCGTCGCCGGTCGCCCTCGCCCGTCTGCCGGTCAGCCGGCCAGGCCCGCCTTCAGCGCGGCACCCAACTGCACGGCCCGCCGGGCGGTGAGCGCGCAGGCCCCGAGCGCCACGGCGTCCGGGGCGATCTCCCCGTTGTTGCTGGTGTGCGAGGGACCGTACGGGTTGCCGGCGATGAACTGGCTGGTGTCGGTGTAACCGGGGGTGACCACCACACCGCCCCAGTGGTAGAAGACGTTGAAGAGCGAGGTCAGCGTGGTCTCCTGACCCCCGTGCGAGGTCGCCGTCGAGGTGAAGGCGGAGTAGACCTTGTTGGCCAGCGCGCCCTGCGCCCAGAGCGGGCCGGTGGTGTCGATGAACTGCTTCAGCTGCGCCGCGACCAGGCCGTACCGGGTCGGCGCGCCGAGGATCACCACGTCGGCCCAGGCCAGGTCGTCGACCATCGCCTCGGGCACGTCCTGGGTCTCCAGGCGGTGCGCCTGCCAACCGGAGTTGGAGCGGATCGCCTCGTCCGGCGCCAACTCGCGCACCTTGCGCAGGCGCACCTCGGCACCGGCGTCCCCGGCGGCCTCACACACGGCCTGCGCCATCTGGTACGTGATGCCGGTGGCGCTGTAGTAGATCACCGCTACCTTGGTCTGGGCAGCCATCAGAGTGTCCCCTTCTCGTCTCGGATCAGCTCCCGCGACTACCCGCTGCGGACGTGCTCTAACGACAGCCCAGGCGTTCCCGGATACCGGTCCGCCGGCTCAAGTTTTCCGCAACTTCCCGGTCGTTCCGGCCCGACACCGCGCGCGGACCGCGATCCTGATGCCATCGGTGCCGGCGGGTTCGAGCCGCCGCCCCGCACCGGGCAACCTGAACGGGGGATCGCGCTCCGCTGGCAACGGCGCTGGCGTAGCGCGATCAGGGGATGATCACCGCTCCCGCGCCCCGCCTCGGTTCAGCGGACCAGGGTCGCCATCAGCCGGTCCAGCTCGGCCGCCGGGTCGACGGTGAGACCGGTGTGCACCGGCCCCGTCTGGATCATCGTGCTGCGCGGCGCGGCCAGCCAGTGGAACCGCTCGCCAAGCCGCATCCGGGTCGCCGGCCCGTCACCGGAGCAGGTCCGGTCCCAGGAGTCGAGCACCGCGGCCACCGCCGGCAGGTCGACGTCGGGCGCCAGCGCGCGAACCCGGTCGGCGTCCAGGTGCGTCCGCGCGGCCAGGAAGTCGCGCTGCTGGCAGTAGAGCAACACCCCTACGTTGATCTGCTCGCCGCGCTCGATGCGGGGCACGAGCCGGATCAGCGCGTACTCGAAGGGTTGCCTCATGCCCCGCTCCCCGATGGCAGCCAGTCGGCAGTGCGGGCGACGCGGCGGGACAGGTGATCCAGGTACGCGCCGCGCGCCGCGTCGGCCGACTCGAAGTCGGCGGCGGTCAACCACTCCCCCGGCACCAGGGCCAGCACCTCGGTGAGCAGCTCCGGGGTGATCTGGGGGGCCAGCTCGGCGTCGGCCTCGGCCAGCCGCGACGCGTACGGCGCCAGCACGTGATCCTCCGCGCGGTAGGCCCGGTGCACGGCGGCCTCGGCGCGCGGCCAGTTGTGGTGGAAGTACAGCGAGGCGCCGTGGTCGATCAGCCACAGCTCCCGGTGCCAGACGAGCAGGTTCGGGTTGCGCCAACTCCGGTCGACGTTCTCCACGTACGCGTCGAACCAGAGCACCCGGGAGGCCAGCGCCGGGTCGACGGGGTGCGCCACCGGGTCGAAGCCCAGCGCCCCGGGCAGGAAGTCCATCCCGAGGTTGGCGCCACCGCTGCTGCGCAGCAGCTCCTGCACCTCCTGGTCTGGCTCGGCCCGCCCGATCACCGGGTCGACGTCGAGGACCACCAACGGCGGCACCCGCAGCCCCAGCCGGCGGGCCAGCTCACCGCAGATCACCTCGGCGATCAGCGCCTTGGGCCCCTGCCCGGCGCCTCGGAACTTCGCCACGTAGGTGCCCAGGTCGTCGGCCTCCACCACACCCGGCAGCGACCCACCCTCGCGCAGCGGGGTGACGTAACGGATCGCGGTGACCTGGCGGAGCACGCCGCCCACCCTACTGTGATCTCCGCCCGCGCCCGCCGTCGGTCAGTCGAGCTTGTCGCGCAGCTTGTCGACCTGGGTCTGGAGGCGGTCCACCGCGCCTTGGTTGTTGAGGAACGTGGTGATGCCCGCGGCCAGACCGAGGCCGATCAGTACGGCCAGGATGCTGAGCACCAGGCCGCCGATCGACACGCCACGACCGGTGACCCCCGGTCGGCGGGCCATCTTGAGGCCGACGATGCCGAGGATGATCCCGATGATGCCGAGCACCAACCCCAGCCAGGCGAGGATCGCCGTCAACACGCTGAACAGGCCGGCCACCCCGAACACCAGGGCAAAGGTCGCGGCGGCGCTGGTCTTGGCCCCGGTTCCGGATTGATCCGACCGTGACCTCATCCCGGCGTTCCGTGACGGCTCGCTTGCGGCAGTCATGACACTCCCTTCCGCACGCGCGACGCGCGCACTTCCGGCCGCCGCATCCCCGGTGCGCGGCCCGTTATGCCCACCGGTCGGTGCGTTCACCGGCCCGTGTCGCCGGAAGGTCGTCGGATGGTGCTTCTAAGCTGTGCCTTCTCCTCGGGAAGGGCTGCCGATGCCTGTCGACCTCAGCGCGGCCGACGCGCTGGCGCTGCGGATGACCAGCCTGCTGCTGCGCCCCCATCCGAGCATTCGGCCCGGCACCGTCGCCGAGGTGGTCGAGTGGTTCGGCGCGATGCAGGCACAGGACCTGGCCAGCGGGTTGTGGTCGCTGGGCACCCGGCTACCCGGCCGCAGCGTCGCCGACGTGCAGGCGGCGTTGGAGCGGCGGGAGGCGCTGCGCACCTGGCCGATGCGGGGCACCGTGCACCTCGTCCCGTCCGCCGACGCCCGCTGGATGCTGGAGCTGACCGGCGTCCGATCGCTGGCCGGCGTGGCGACCCGGCGGGCGCAGCTCGGGCTCACCGAGGCCGACGCGGGCCGGGCGGTCGACGTCCTCGGCGCCGCGTTGGCCGGCGGCGGTCGGCTCACCCGCGCGCAGTGCCTGGCCACCCTGCGGGCGGCCGGCCTGGGCACCGACGGGCAGCGTGGCTACCACCTGCTGTGGTATGCGAGCGTTCGCGGCGTGACCTGCGTGGCGCCGAACATCGGCACCGAGCAGACCTTCGCCCTGCTCGACGAGTGGGCACCCGCTTCCCATCAGATGGAACACGATGAGGCGTTGGCGCTGCTCGCCCACCGCTACGTGCGCGGGCACGGCCCGGTCACCGACCGCGAGTTCGCCGGCTGGAGCGGCCTCACCCTGACCGACGCCCGGCGCGGCCTGACCGCCGCCGACGACGCGCTGAGCACGGTACGGGTCGACGGCACACCGATGTACGTCGACGCGGCCCTGCCCGACGCGCCGCGCACCGCGCCGGACGACGTGCTGGCGCTGCCCGGCTTCGACGAGTATCTGCTCGGCTTCCGGGACCGCACGCTGATGCTCGACCCCGCCCACCAGGCGGCCGTGGTGCCGGGCAACAACGGCATCTTCCAGGCCACGGTGGTCCGCGCCGGCCGGGTGGTGGGCGTGTGGAAGCGCAAGATCGGCCGCACCGCGGTCACGGTGACCATCCAGCCGCTCACGACGCTCGACGTCGCGGCCCGGGCCCGGGTGGAGCAGGCGCTCGGGCGTTACGCCGACTTCCTCGGGCTGCCGGCCCGCTTCGACTGGCTGACCTGACCGGCCCCGTCACTCCTCGGCGGCCGGCGTCGGGTCGGCCGGCCGTGGGCGGGCGGCGCTCAGCAGGTCGACGATGCGGGCCACCCGGGGGTCCGCGCGGATCTGCGCCACGCTGGCCGGCAGCGGCAGCCGCCAGTTCGGATACTCGTCCACGGTGCCCGGCATGTTGGGTTGGCGCACCTCGCCCAGCACGTCGTAGAGGGAAACGCCGAGCAGCCGGGTCGGGCTGGCCGCGAGCGCGGCGTGCATCGCCACCACCACCTCGCCGTCGTCGGACGTCTTCGCCGGTTCAGCCGGCTCAGACCCCGCAGCCGGCTCGGGCAGCAGGTTCTCGGCGCGCAACATCGTGAGCAGCCGGTCCCGATCGGCGGCGGCGCGGGCCCGCTCCACCGCCACGTCGGTGCCGAGCAGTTTCAACTCGTCGCGCACCCGCACGTGCTCACCGGTCAGGAAGCCCGGCGCGGTGGGCAGGTCGTGGGTGGAGATCGTGGCGAGGGCGTTGCGCGGCCACCGGGCCGGTGCGACGAAGTCACCTGCCTCGTCACGCGCGAACCACAGCACCGTCGAGCCGAGCATGTTGCGTCCCCGCAGCCCTCGGGTCACCGCCGGTTGGACTGTGCCGAGGTCCTCACCGACCACCACCGCGCCGGCCCGGTGCGCCTCCAACGCGAGGATGCCGAGCATCGCCTCCGCGTCGTAGCGCACGTAGGTGCCCTCGGCCGCGCCGCCGCCCGGCGGCACCCACCACAGTCGCCACAGGCCGGCGACGTGGTCGACACGCAGACCACCCGCGTGCCGCAGCGTGCGGCGCAGCAGGTCCCGGTAGGCGGCGTAGCCGGTGGCGGCGAGCCGGTCCGGGCGCCACGCGGCGAGCCCCCAGTCCTGGCCGAGCTGGTTGAAGTCGTCCGGCGGCGCGCCGACCCGCACGCCCTGGGCCAGCACGTCGGCGAGCTGCCACCCGTCCGCGCCGCCCGGGTCGATGCCGACAGCCAGGTCGTGCACGACGCCGACAGGCATCCCCGCCGAGCGGGCCGCCGCGGTGACGGCGTCGAGCTGCTCGTCGCAGAGGTGTTGCAACCAGGCGTGGAAGGTGACCCGGTCGGCGAGCTGCCGACGCTGCTCGGCGACCGCCGGGGCGTCGGGGTGGTGCAGCTCCGCCGGCCAGGCACGCCAGTCGTTGCCGTGCCGCTCAGCGAGCGCGCACCAGGTGGCGAAGCTGGTCAGCGCCGGGTCCGCGGCCAGATCCACCGGCTGGGCGTACGGGTGCAGCAACTCCAGGGCGTGCCGCTTGGCGGCCCACACCTCGTCGTAGTCGATCAGGGGCCCCCGGTCGGGACGCAACGCGTCGACCACCGCACGGGTCGCCGGGTCCGCAGCACGGTACGCGGCGGTGTCGCTGACCCGCAGGTACAGCGGGTTGACGAAGCGGCGGCTGGCGGGAGAGTACGGCGAGGTGGCCACCGGATGCGCCGGCCCGACGGCGTGCAGCGGGTTGAGCAGCACCAGCCCCGCGCCGGTGGCACCGGCCCACCCGGTGAACTCGGCGAGGTCACCGAGGTCACCCATGCCCCAGGAGCGCTCCGAGGTGAGCGCGTAGAGCTGGAGCATCCACCCCCAGGTCCGTGGCGGCACCGGCAGCCGGCGCGGCACCACCACCAGTGTCACCTCCCGGTCGGCGCAGGCCAGCCGGTGCCAGCCCAGCGGCAGGTCCGCTGGCAGCTCACCGTCGACCGCGCGACGGCCACCGTCCTCCAGGGTCACCACCCCTGGGCCGGGCAGCGCCCGGCTGCAACCGTGGGTGAGCACTACCGTCTCGGGCAGGGCGCTCCGGTCGACCGCACGGGCGGCGGCGAGCGCGTCGGCGATCGCCGTCGGGCTGGTGGCGTCCACCCCGAGCAGCCCCAGCACACCCACCACGGTCTCCGGTGCGACCTCGACGCGGCGGTGCCGCCAATCCTCGTACCAGGTGGAAACACCGTGCGCGTTGGCCAGCGCGGCCAATCGTCGGTTCATCCCGTCCCCCGCTTCACGACGCGACCTGCGACCACCTTGCCACGCCGGGCCACACGCCGCAGGGCACGGCGGGGCCCCCGCCCCCGCACCCACCCCCGCCGCGCCGATCTTGCACTTTCTGTCCCGGCACAACGGGCAGTCCGAACCGAAACTGCAAGATCGGCGGGGTCTGGCCGTCAGTCGGCGAGCGCGCCGGCGGCCCGGCCCTCGTGCAGGGTCAGGTTGCGGCCGTTGGCCGGGTCGAACAGGTGGATCTTCTCCAGGTTGAACCAGACCCGCCGCGTCTGCCCCTCGGCGACCGGCGACTCGGCGGACAGCCGGGTCACCAGGTTGCCGCCCGCACCGGCGAAGTCGGCGGCGCCCGCGTCGGCGGCCAACTCCTCCAACTCGGCGGCGCTGGCCTTCTCACCTTCGACGGTGAAGTAGACGTACTTGTCCGAGCCCATCGACTCGACGATGTCCACCGGCGCCTCGAACTCCATGCCCCGCCGACGGGTGTCGTCGTCGACCAGTTCGGCGTCCTCGAAGTGCTCGGGCCGGATGCCGAGGATCAGCTCGCGGGGCGCGTCGGCCGACTCCAGCTCCCGGCGGACCCGGTCACCGAGCGGCACCTTCCCCAGGGCGGTGTGCAACTCGCCGTCATGCACGGCGGCGTGCAGGAAGTTCATCGACGGTGAGCCGATGAAGCCGGCCACGAAGAGGTTGCGCGGGTGGTCGTACAGCTCCTGTGGTGGCCCGACCTGCTGCACCGCGCCCCCGCGCATGATCACCACGCGGTCGCCGAGGGTCATCGCCTCGGTCTGGTCGTGGGTGACGTAGACGGTGGTGGTGCCGAGCTGCTTCTGCAGGCGGGACACCACTGTGCGCATCTGCACCCGCAGCTTGGCGTCGAGGTTGGACAACGGCTCGTCCATCAGGAACGCCTTCGGCTGGCGGACGATCGCCCGACCCATCGCCACCCGCTGACGCTGGCCACCGGAGAGGTTGGCCGGCTTGCGGTCCAGCAGCGAGGTCAGCTCCAGCACCTTCGCCGCCTCGTCGACCTTGCGGTCGATCGTCTCCTTGTCGAGCTTCGCCAGCCGCAACGGGAACGCCATGTTCTCCCGCACGGTCATGTTCGGGTACAGCGCGTACGACTGGAACACCATGGCGATGTCCCGGTCCCGGGGGGCCTTGTCGTTGACCCGCTGCCCGGCGATGCGCAGCTCACCGGAGCTGATGTCCTCCAGCCCGGCGATCATGTTGAGGGTGGTGGACTTTCCGCACCCCGAGGGCCCGACCAGGATCACGAACTCGCCGTCGGCGATCTCCAGGTCGACGTCCTGCACGGCGACGGTCCCGTCCGGGAAGCTCTTGCTCACCTTGTCCAGCACGATGTCAGCCATGACTACTCACCTATCCCTTGACTGCGCCGGAGGTCAGACCGGACACGATGCGACGCTGGAAGAAGAGGACGAACAGAATGATCGGCACGGTGATCACCACGGCCGCCGCGCAGATCGCCCCGGTGGGGTCCTCGAACTGCGACGCGCCGGTGAAGAACGACAACGCGGCCGGCACCGTGCGGGACCGCTCGGTCGAGGTCAGCGAGATGGCGAACAGGAAGTCGTTCCAGCAGAAGATGAAGACCAGGATCGCCGTGGTGAACAGCCCCGGCGCGGCCAGTGGCGCGATCACCCGCCGGAACGCCTGTCCCTGGGTGGCGCCGTCCATCTTCGCGGCCTTCTCCAGGTCCCACGGGATCTGCTTGAAGAACGCCGACAGCGTGTAGATCGCCAGCGGCAGCGCGAAGGTGATGTACGGCAGGATCAGACCCAACCAGGTGTCGAAGATCCTGAGCTGACGCTCGATCTCGAACAACGGCGACACCAGTGACACCTGCGGGAACATCGCGATCAGCAGGGAGACGCCGACCAGCAACTTCTTGCCGGGGAAGTCCAACCGGCTGATCGCGTACGCGGCCATCGCACCGAGCACCACAGCGATCAGCGTGGCGATCAGCGCGACGCCGATCGAGTTGACCAGTGCCCGGACGAACTGGTCGGTGTCGAAGATGGTCCGGTAGTTGTCAAGCGTCCACTCCCGGGGGATGAAGTTCCCGTCGGTGAGGGTGGCCGGCGTCTTGAACGACAGCGATGCGATCCACAGCACCGGGACCAGCGCGAAGACGACCACGAGGACGTCGAGCAGACCCCAGCGCAGCTTTGCCCTGGTGGTGGTTTCGACAGCCATGTCAGCGCCTCTCTCCGTCGTCGCTGCCCGGAGCAGCGGTGCCGAACAGCTTCACGAAGACGAAGGCGATGATCGCCACGGTGATGAAGATCAGCACCGACATCGTCGAACCGATGCCGAGGTTGAGGCCCCGGATCAGGTTGTTGTAGGCGAGCATCGACACCGACGAGGTCTCGTTGCCGCCGGCGGTCAACACGAAGATGTTGTCGAAGACCCGGAACGCGTCCAGGGTGCGGAACAGCAGCGCGACAAGGATCGCCGGCTTCATCACCGGCAGCATCACCTTGGTGAACTTCTGCCAGGCGGTCGCGCCGTCGGTGGAGGCCGCCTTGAGCAGGTCCTCCGGCACCAGCGCCAGCCCGGCCATCAGCAGCAGCGCCATGAACGGGGTGGTCTTCCAGATCTCCGCCAGCATGATGATCGCCAGGGAGCTGGCCCGTTCGGTGAGCGGCGCGCCGTCGCTGAACAGGTCGGCCAGGTAGCCGGTGCCGGGCGTCCAGGCGTACCGCCAGGAGAACGCGGCGACGACAGTGACGATGCCGTACGGGATGAGCGCCGACGTCCGGACCAGGCCACGCCCGACCAGCGTGCGGTGCATGATGATCGCCAGGCCCATGCCGAGCACCAGCTCCACGGCCACGGTGACCACCGTGATCAACGCGGTCACCCCGAACGCGGTCCACCAGAACTCGTTGGTGAGCACCGTGACGTAGTTCTCCAGCCCGATGAACTCGCGCTGGTCGGGAAAGCGCAGGTCGAAGCGCTGCAACGACAGCCACACCGAATAGATGATCGGGTACGCGGTCACCGCGATCATGACCAGCGCGGCCGGCGCGCAGAGCAGCAGACCGAGCTTGCGTTCGGCCTTCTTGTTCTCACTCAGTGGGGGCTTGCGACGGCCGCCGCGTTGTTTCGGTACGGCGGCGGGCCGGCGGGTCTCCTCGGCGGCGACGTCGGCGCCGGTCGGCGTGGCGTTGATGCTCATGGCAGGACCCCCTTGGACTGGAGGGCGTCGGCGATGGCGTCGCGCAACTCGTCGGCGGTCTGCTGCGGACGGATCCCGGACGGCGGCGACAGGATCGCCGACAACACAGTGGAGATGCTCTGGTAGGCGGGGGTCAGCGGACGCGTCGCCGGCTCCTTCAGCTCCTCCAGGATGGTGTCCTTCATCGGGTACGCCTCGGTCATCTCCGGGTCGTCGAAGACCGCCTCGATGGTGGGTGGCACGCCGTCGTTGATGGCGGAGAACTTCTGGTGCTCGGCGCTGCGGATGCACCGGGCCGCCTCGAAGGACTGCTCGGGGTGCTTGGAGTAGGAGCTGACCGCCAGGTTGACCCCGCCGATGGTGACCTTGCTGGGGGTGCCCTCGTCGATGCCCGGGATCCGGGCCCAGCCGACCTGCTTGGCCAGCTCCGGGTTGGCCTCCTGGAGAGCCGGGTAGACGAACGGCCAGTTCACCTGGAACGCGCCAGAGCCGGACTGGAACTCCAGCCGGACCGGGTCCTCGGTGGCGTTGCTGAACGACGGCGAGGTCACGCCCGACGTGGCGAACTTCTTCAGCTGTTCCAACGCCCGGACCGTGCCGTCGTCCATCACGGCCTTCTTGCCGTCGTCGCTGAGGATCTTCCCACCGGCGCTCTCGGCCAGGGTGTTGTAGAGGACCACCAGACCCTCGTACTGGGCGCCCATGGTGAGCACCTGGTACGGCTTGCCCTGGTCCTTGAGCTGCTGGGCCGCGCTGATCATCTGGTCCCAGGTGGTCGGCGGCTGCGGCACCAGGTCCTTGCGGTACCAGAGCAGCTGGACGTTGGTGTTCTTCGGCGCCGCGTACAGCTTGTCCTCGTACCGGGCGGTGTCCAGGGGTCCGGCGAGGGTGCCCTGCTCGACCTCGGCCTTGTCCTGGCCGGTCCACTCACGGATCCAGTCGGCGCTGGCGAACTCCTGGGTCCAGGTGACGTCGAGCCCGAGCAGGTCCATCCCGCTGTCCTCGGCGGCCAACCGGCGCACCATCTGCACCCGCTGGTCGTCGGCCTGCCGGGGCAGCACCCGGTAGGCGATCTCGTACCGCCCCTGGGCCTGCGCGTTGCAGTCGTCGACGACCTTCTGCAGGTTCTGCTCGGGCGGGTAGTACAGGTTGATCGTCGGTGGGCCGCCGGCGTCGTCAGCGCCGCACGCGGCCAGCGGCGCGACGAGTGCCAGCGCGGCAGCCGCCGCGCCCAGCCGAACAACCGGCCGGCGTCGGTGTCGAGCCGTTTCGGGGTCCGTCATCGCCCTCCCCCTCTCCTCGGCGAAAGACCGGGGAGGGCATCCGTGCCCCGGCGCACGGCGAGCCGATTCCGAGCCGGCGAGCTGCGGAAACTCCGGCGCGGATGCTCTGTAGCGGCTACTCTGCCCCCGCCGTGAAGCCGCGAAACCTGACCGTCACACCGAGAGTGCGCACAGCGACCGGCCCTCTTGCCTGCGCCCCGGCGCCGCACGCGTGATCGACTCGGCTTCCTGGAAGTCGCGCTGTCACCGCGCCAGAGAAGCCCCGCCTTTCAGAAAGGCGAGTCGATCACGCGCTGGGACCGCGGGGCCCTGGCCCAGGAGAGAAAGCGCTCGGTCATCCCGGTCGGTGGATGATCCGGGTGGAGTTGGGTGAGCTGGTTCGTCGCCTCGTGCATCAGCGTGCCGAGGTAGATCAGCAGTGCGGTTCGGCTGGTCCGGTACTCCGTCAGCAGGGTGAGCTTGGCCGGCTGGCAGGGCCACTCGCTGCCACAGTTCCGGCACCGCCACAGCGGGCGCATGGCGACGTGCGGCACGGGCGGCCGGACCACCATCACCGCCACCGCACTGCGGGCTGCTGAGCTGTCGGGCTCCACACATCGACCTCCTCGGGCGGGGAGGGGCCGCTCCCGCAAGGGGGAGACGGGAGCGACCCCGGGGGCAGAGCCCGCCGCCGCCACTTCGGCCACCAGCGGACCCGCCATTGGTGACAGTCTGGTGATGAGGCGACTACCGTCGATACGTGCTCACGCCGTTCGTGCAGCTCAGCGGTCCAGGTGAGCACCCATGAGGGACACGCCGAGCCAGACTGAGCGAAGGTTGGGGAATCGATGGGCACCGTGACCGACTACGTGCTGGAGGAATTGCGTCTGTTCCGGACGGGGCTCGGGCTCAGTCAGGACGACTTCGGCAGGGGCATCGGCTATTCGGGTTCACACGTCAGCTCGGTGGAGACCGGCGGGCGACCGCCCACGAAGGAGTACATGCGGGCGGTCGACACCCAGCACCGGACCGGCGGGCGCTTCCTGCGGATGTTGGACGGGTTGGCCCGGCTCGACGCCGAGCCGGCCTGGCTGCGGGAGTGGATCGAGTTCGAGCGGGAGGCGACCACGCTGCGCTGGTTCGAGTTGGCGTACGTGCCGGGTCTGCTCCAGACCGAGCGGTACGCCCGCGCGACGCTGGCCGGTGGCCGGTTCGACGCCGAGGACGTGGACCGGATCGTCGCCTCCCGGCTGGAACGCCAGGCGATCCTGCACCGCCCGCGCCCGCCGCAGCTCATCGCCGTGCTGGACGAGGCGGTGCTGCGCCGGCCGGTGCTCGACCAGCCGGGCCTCATGGTCGAGCAGTGCGAGCACCTGGCCCAGTTGGCAACGGCGGCGGAGCATATCCAGGTGCACATCGTGCCCGTGGATGCTGGGATGTATCTGGGGCTGGCCGGTCAGTTCATCATCGCCGAGATGCCGGACGGTGAGCGGGTGGCTCACGCCGACAACCAGCTCACCGCGCAGTTCGTCGATGCTGCGACCGACGTCGCTAAGCTGGCGAAGACGTGGGAGATCGTGCGGAACGAGGCGCTCCCCCGCCGGCAGTCAACCGAGCTGATCAAGGAAGTGGCGAAGTCATGGGCATGCTGACCCCACAGTGGCGGAAGTCGACCCGGTCCGGCGGCAACGGCGGATCCTGCGTCGAGGTCGCCGACAACCTGCCGAGCGTGGTGCTGGTCCGCGACACCAAGGACCGCGACGGCGGCACCCTGCACGTCGACCCGACGGCCTGGAAGGCGTTCGTCGCGTACGCCAAGCAGCACTGAACGCGAAACCCGGAGACATGCCCCGACCGGCCGCCTGGTCGATCATGGAGTTGTGGTGCCTGGATTGGTGTCCCGCGAGGACTTTGTCACCCACCACGACTCCATGATCGACGGGGCGTCGAGCGGCACTGACACCGCCGAGCGGCGCTTGCCCACCGGTCCGGCTGGAGCGGGCATGATGGGACGATGATCGCGCGCTTCAAAGATCTTTGTCTGGACGCCAACGACCCGCTCGCGCTCGGCGCCTTCTGGGCCCGGATGCTCGACGGTGACGTGGCCGATGCCGGTGACGACGACACCCGGGTGGACCCGCGCTCCGCACCCTCGGACGCCGAGTCGATCTGGGTGAACAAGGTGCCGGAGCCGCGGGTCGGCAAGACCCGCGTACACCTGGATCTGCGGTTGGCCGGTGCGGAGCCGGCGGCGCTGCTCGCGGACGGCGCCCGACTGGTTCGCGAACCGGCCGGCGACGCCACCTGGTGGGTGTTGGACGACCCGGAGGGCAACCAGTTCTGCGCGTTCCCCGCACGGGAGGGCACCCGACCGGGCCCGTTCGAGCTGGTGGTGGATTCGGCCGACCCGGCCGCTCAGGCGACCTGGTGGGCCGGCGTGCTCGGCGGCGCCGTGGAACACGAGTCGACCACCTCGTCGGTGGTCGGCGCGGCCGGGTTCCCCTGGGAGTACTGGGTGTTCGACGGGGTGCCCGAGCCCAAGAGGGTCAAGAACCGCATGCACTGGGACGTCGAGTTGGCCGACCCGGAGCCGATGGCGCTGATCGCGGCGGGCGCGACGTTGCTGCGGGAGCCGCTCGACGAGGCGCACTGGTGGTGGGTGCTGGCCGACCCCGAGGGCAACGAGTTCTGCGCCTTCGCACCACGCCCCACCGGGTGAACGACCGACTACCGAGCGCGGGCATCGTCGGCTAGCGTTTTCCTAGCGCCGCAGCCGGCGCGTTCGCCGCCGCCGTCGACACGCCTCCGGCCGACCCCTGCCTGCCCGATCGGTTGGTAATCGCGGGAACGTCCCACCGCCAGTCCCCCGGTTCGGCAGGATCGTCCCAACGAGGAGGTGCCGTCGTGCAGGACACCCGCGCTCTCGCCCTGACGTTCGAGGTGAGCGGCCTGCCACCGGTCAAGACCGAAGCGTTGTCCATCTTCGCCGCCGGGCATCGGCAGGCGACGAGGGTCCGCACCCTGCTCCAGGCCGCCCTCGCCGCGGCCCAGCGCACCGGCTGGACGCCGCTGCCCGGGCCGATCGAGGTGGACCTGGTGTTGCGCTGCCCGCCCGGGCACCGTACGTCCGACGCGAGCACGCTGCTCGGCGGCGTCTGTGCGGTGTTGCAGGACAAGAAGCGGGTGTCGACCATCGGCCTCGCCCATCTCGGCGTCCTGGTGGACGTCGCCCTGTACGACGACGACCGGCAGATCCGCCGGTTGTCATACCACGAGGAGCCGGCGGAGGACTTCTCGTACCAGGTGCGGGTCGCCGCCGTACCGACCGGGGTTTGACCGACGTCCGCGGTGGGGTATCGCGGACGCCGACGAAGGGAGCACCGATGTCGGAGCCACATGTCACGCTCGACCCCCGCGGGCTCGACCCGGTGCAGCAGAAGCTGCGCGGCCCGCTGGAGGAGCAACTGACCTCGGCGCTTCAGGCCGCCAGCGACCGGGTCCGCGCCGACTACGCCGGCGAACCGGTCGAGCAGGTCTGCCAACGGCTGTTGGAGGAGACCCGCTCCGGGTTGCATCCCGACATCGCTGCCAGGTTCAACCCGGACATGGACGAGTTCTGCCGGGTGGCGGTGGCGATCGTCCGACGCGAGGCCGGCTGAGCGGCAACGCCTCTCAGTATCGGCTGAGCTGAGCGTACGGGCTGAGCACGATGCGTGGCGACAGCGCCGGGTCCAGCCAGTTGAGCACGTCGACCAGGTGATCGTGTGCCAGAGAGACGCAGCCAGCCGTGGCGTTGCCGGCGGTGGTGCTGAACTGGTGCAGGAAGATCCCGCTGCCCGCGTTCGGCACCGGCTTCGGCACGTTCGGCGGCATGTTGTAGGTGATCACCGCGAAGTGCGTGTACGCGGGGACCTCCTGCCACAGCGCCTCGCTGGCCCCGCCCGGGTTGGTCGTACTGTGCTGGAAGGTGTTGTAGAGCGAGGACGACGGGTTCTCGTTCCACCAGTCCCCGCTGACCAGCCGGTGGTAGGGGAATCGCACGCCCGGGTCGGCGGCGATGCCGTACATGGTGGGGCCGATCGAGTAGACGCCGGTCGGCGTGGTCGGCACACCCTCCACGTGGTTGTCGCTGAAGCCCTTCGAGCCGATCCGGGCGGGCAACTTCGCCGCGGCCGGCTGCCAGCCGTTGCGCACCCGCACGTACGCCTCCAACGTGGCGTAGGTGGTGGTGTAGCTGGTGGCGCCGACGATGATCACCTGCTTCGTCTCCGCCGGCAGCGTCCGTAGTTCACTGGCCCGGTTGTGGCGCGGCAGCGCCGACCAGGAACCGGGCACCGGGGCCGTGCCCCAGGCCGGCCGCAGCGGCCCGCTCGCACCGAGTGCGGGCGCGGCCGGAGTGAGCACCGCCGGGGCGGCCAGACCTGCCGCCGCGCCGAGCAGGAGAGATCTGCGCTTCATGCCGCCATCCTGACAGTCGATCTGGCGTGCGGTCTGCCCCGCTCGCCACGGTTGAACGATTCGCCGGCCCGGTCAGGACCGGGTCCGCAACTACCCAGCCCTGACCCTCGGCCGTCCGACAGGGGAGCGGACAGCTCCGGCACCCCGCCGCGCGGACGTGGCACGACGCCACGCGCGAGAACGGGGTGGGCCAGCCACTCCGTCAGCACTCAGCTCCACGGTGCTCACCCGCCGAACGCCGACGCGCCCCGACACACCCCGAAAGGCCGCGAGCGCCGGACCAGGCTAGGCGGGCTCCGACCGGCCGGACAAGCCGCGACGGACGGCCGGCGGCAGAATGATCCCACGCTTGAAAAACAGGCATCTCGGCGTAACGCGACCATGATCGCCGACGCTGTTCGGCTTCGGTACGGTCAGAAGTGCCGCAGCAGGTCCCGGAACGCGGCGAGCCGCAGCACCCCGTCGTCGGTCGGGTCCAGCTCGTCGTCCTCCAGCACCCAGGTGTTCGCGTTCGGAATGAACACCGCGTTCAACCCGGCCGCACGAGCCGGCAGGATGTCGGACTTCGGGGAGTTGCCGATCATCCACGCGCCGGCCGGCACGAAGCCGTGCTCCCGCGTGAGCCACCGGTACGTGTCGACGTTCTTCTCGGCGACGATGTGCGCGGCTCCGAAGTGGTGCAGCAGGCCGCAGGCGTCCAGCTTGCGCTGCTGCTCCTCCTGGTCGCCCTTGGTGAGCAGCAACAACTCGTGCCGACTGGCCAATTCGTCGAGCGCGTCGGCCACCCCCGGCATCAGCTCCACCTGGTGCTCGACCAGGGCCACCGCCAGCCGGTCGATCTCCCGCCGTTCGGCGTCGGTGGCCGGCCGCTCGCGCAGCCGCTCCAGGCACTCGGCCAGGCTGCGCAGGAAGACCTTGCTGCCGTACCCGTGCGCCACCGCGTTGGCCCGCTCGATGTCGTCGAGGACGGCCCGCAGCTCGACCCGGTCCAGGGTGGGATGGTCAAGCCAGCCCAGGAAGTCGTCGATCACCCGCTCGAAGACGACGTTGTTCTCCCACAACGTGTCGTCCGCATCGAAGATCAACACCTGTGCCTGCCGCCGGGCCGCCGCCAAACCGACCGTCATGCCATCCCCTCCCCATGCCACCGCCTGAAAGACCGGGGGACAGGATAGGTGGGACACGGATCTGGGATCTTCCGGATTTTCGTGAACCGTTCCGTCACGGCCGCCGTCTGCGACCACGACCCGATCCCGCGTTTCACCATCATCGCCACGGGCAACGGGACGCACGCGATCGGGCTGCGGCGGCGCGGTCACGGCCACCGCAGCAGCCGTTGGGCGATCAGCGCTTCGCGGTCCTCCTGCCCCTCGGGTCGAAGCCGGCCGCCGCGGGTGAGCATCACGACGCCGTGCAGCAGGCTCCAACCCACCTCGGCGAGCGTGTCCGGGTCCCGACCCTCGGCCAGCGGGGTCAGGGCCGCCCGCAGCTCGGCGAAGACCGCCCGCGGCGCGGCCGGCACGCCGTCCACGCCGAGGGCCAGGTCGGGGGTCAGCGCGAGCATCGCGTCATAGACCTCGGGATTCGTGTACGCGAAGTCGAGGTACGCGGTCGCGACCGCCGGCCAGACCCCCTCGGGGCTGCCGACGGTCTCCGCGTGCGCCTCAGCGAGATCGGCGGCCAGGTCGGCGAAGGCGCACACCGCGACGGCGGCGATCAGCGCCTCCAGATCGGCGAAGTACCGATAGATGTCGCCCATGTCGATCTCGGTGCGTTCGGCGAGCCGTCGGGTGGTCACACCCGCCCAGCCCTCCGACTCGGCCAACTCTCGCGCGACCGTGACGATGAGGTCACGCCGGTCCTGTTCAGTGGCCTTCTCGGCAGGTCCGGGCACGCCCACGAGCGTAGAGGCGTACACCTGCCGTAGCGGCCAGGTGACGGATTGGTGACTGTTGTGGCGGACCGGCCGCCTCCCCCCACGTGCCACAGCCGACCCCTGGCTCGTTAGGCGAGGAGATCACCGCGACGGGAGGGCACGTGGTCGTTCGGCGACACCGGCGCGTGGCGAGCCGATGAGGAACACCCCCGACGGGCTGTTGCGCAGCGAAGCCACCCGCCAGCGGGCCACCTTTCTGGAACTCTTCCTCGACCTGGTCTTCGTCTTCGCCCTCACCCGGATCTCCGCGCGGCTGATCACCGACTTCACCGACGGCCAGCGCGGCGTGTACGCGGGCATCGGCCAGGCTCTGCTGCTGTTCCTGGCGCTGTGGGCGGTCTGGTCGGTGACGGTCTGGTCGACCAGTTGGCTGGACCCGGACGCCCCGATCGTCCAGACCGTCATCATCATGACGTTGGTCGGTGCCATGACCATGGCCGTCGCCGTGCCGCACGGCTTCGGCGCCCGGGCCTCACTCTTCGCCATCACCCTGGTGACCCTCCAGATCGGCCGGGTCGTGTACTTCCACGTCGCCGGGCACGGCCGGCCGGACCCACGACAGTCCATCCGGATCCTGTTCTGGTTCGGCCTGAGCGCACCGCTCTGGCTCGTCGGCGGGTTGGTCAACGACGGCACGGTTCGCGGGCCACTCTGGACCCTCGCCGTGCTGATCGACTACGCCGGGCTGTTCCTCGGCTGGCCGACTCCCCGACTCGGCGCACAACGCCTCGGTGTCCAGACGATCGCGGCCGAGCACCTGGCCGAGCGGTACCAGCAGTTCCTCCTCATCGCTCTCGGCGAGGCGATCTTCGTCATCGGGCTCGCCTTCAGCGGCAGCGAGTTCCACATCGACCAGACGGGTGGGTTCGTCCTGGCGCTGGTGAGCACCGTCCTCCTCTGGCGGATCTACTTCCACGTCGCGGGAGGGGTGCTGGGCACCGCCATCGGCCGTTCCCGTGACCCGGCCCGGCTCGCGACCGGCATGGCGTTCGCCCACATGGTCATGATCGCCGGGATCGTGCTGACCGGCGTCGGCTTCGAACTGTTCATCGCCGAGCCGCTCGGGCACCTCCCGGCGACCTGGCTCATCGCCATCCTCGGCGGCCCGGTGGTCTTCATCGCCGGGCGCGCCCACCTCGAATACCAGGTCTTCGGCCGGGTCTCCCCAAGCCGGATCGCTGGTCTGCTCACCCTCGGCCTGCTGACGCCGGTGACGCTGCACGCCGACCCGCTCAGCGCGGGCGCAGCCGCCGCCCTGGTGCTGCTCGGCGTCGCTGGCGCGGACACCCGACGCGCCCGGCGGCACCCACCGGAGACGCCGTCGCCGCCGTTCTAGATCCGACGGACGGTCAGGGCGTGCCCGATCGGGACGACGTCAACGGCGCAGGGCCGTTTCGCTCCGCAGGTGCGACAACTTCTCGGGGTTACGCACTGCGTAGACCCCGCTGATGAGACCGTCGTCAATCCGCAGCGCGAGGACCGTGTCGAGTGCACCGTTGAGCCGGAGAATCAACGCCGGGTGACCGTTGACCTCGGCGCGGTGCAGCGCCATGGTCGCGACCCTGAGCTGGGTGGCGCACAGCAGGCGGGACACCTTGTCGGCCCCGGCGACAGGCCGCAGCACCGCCTGTCTGATCCCGCCGCCGTCGCCGAGGAGCACGACGTCCGGCGCGAGGACGTCGAGCAGGCCCTGCACGTCGCCGGTTTCGAGGGCCAACTGGAACGCCCTGAGCACACGCCGGCTCTCGTCCGGAGAAACCACCCCACGAGGCCGACGCGCAGCGACGTGCGCTCGCGCCCGGTGGGCGATCTGGCGGACGGCGGCCGGGCTCTTGTCGACCGCTTCGGCGATCTCGTCGTAGGCGAGGTCGAACACCTCGCGGAGGACGAACACCGCCCGCTCGGTCGGCGCGAGTGTCTCCAGCACCAGCAGCATCGCCATCGAGACGCTCTCGGCGAGTTCGATGTCATCGGCGACGTCCGGCGCGGTCAGCAGCGGCTCCGGTAACCAGGAACCGACGTAGGACTCCCGGCGCCGGCCGACCGCCCGCAGCCGGTTGAGCGACAGTCGGGTGGTGATCCGGACCAGGTAGGCACGCTGGTCCCGCACCGCCGGCAGATCCGCGTCCGCCCACCGCAGCCAGGTCTCCTGGAGTACGTCCTCCGCGTCGGCCGCCGAGCCGAGCATCTCGTAGGCGACGGTGAAGAGCAGGTTCCGGTGGGTGACGAAGGCGTCGACAGCCCGGTCCGCGTTGTCCGCACCCATGATTCCGCCCCCAGCATCCATGCGTCCTCCAGTCTCGTCGATCTCGACCGCGTCGCCCACCAGACACCGACCTGCGGCCTTCTGTGACGCCGGGCGCCCGTGCTCCTCGTCACCCGACGAGCCGTCACAGCGCACCAGCCGGCGGTGTCTCCTGTACGACCCGATACGGAGGGAAGATCATGAACCTGGCTCTGTGGATCGCGGCCGGCCTGTTGGCCGCACTCGCTGTGGCCGGCGGCACCACCAAGGTGTTCGTACCCAAGCGGAAGTTGGCCGCGGCCAACGGCGGCGGGTGGACCGACGACGCCAGCGTCGGCTTCGTCAAGACCCTCGGCGTCCTCGAACTCCTGGCCGCGGTCGGCCTCGTCCTGCCCGCGGTGCTGGACATCGCACCGGTGCTGGTGCCGGTCACCGCCGTCTGCTGGATCCTGCTGATGGTCGGCGCGATGATCACCCACCTGCGCTACGGCGAGGCGAGGTTCATCGTGCTGAATCTGGCCTACCTCGCGATGGCCGCGTTCGTGGCCTGGGGACGCCTCGGACCCGAGTCCTTCACCGGCTGACCTCAGCCAACCCCTGCCCCGGCAGGCTGATCGTCCACGTCGGCTGTCAGTGAGCCTGCCGGGCCTGGGCGACGCCGCGAGGTGGCGACGCCGCAGCGCGGCGCGGCTTTTGCGGCGCGGCCTTGCGGCGCGGCGCTCAGGAGGGTGCGGCGGCGGGGAAACCGTCGGTGAGCGCGCCGATCACCCGCTGAATCCGGTGATCCGCTGCCGAGTCGGTGTGGCCGGTCAGCGCGACGTGGTGCAGAACGCTGACCACCGCCAGAGCCAGTGCCTCGGTGTCGGCGCCGGCGGGCACTCGCCCACGGCGCTGCTCGGCGGCCAGGTAGCCGGCGACCGCGCGTTCGACCCCCCGCAGCCCCGACATCCCGCTGCCCAGGACCGCCTCGACGTTCGCCGCCAACTCCGGCCGGAACGCGGTCAGCCTGGTCAACGCCGTCAGTGTGCCCAACGGCGTCGCCAGGAGGGCCTGGCGCAGATTGGCGGCGACCGTGCCGGACCCGGCGCGCTCCAGCAGGCCGGCCACCTCGCCCGAGATGTGGAAGACGCGGTCGACCGCGAACCCGGTCAGGAAGTCGTCGAAGTTCGCGAAGTGCGCGTAGAGCAGGCCGGTCGCGACGCCGGCCTCGCGCGTGACGGCCCGGCCGGTGAGCCGGCTCGGCCCATCTTCCACGATCAACCGCTCGACGGCAGCGAAGAGCTGCTGTCTGAGCGCTGGGATGGCGACTCCGCGCGGCATGCCTGAAGTCTAGGTGGTGCTGACACCGTCGTTTGCGCCGGTATGAACAGTCGCTCATACTGGTTTGAGCGACTGCTCATACTAGATGGCGAGGTGCTCGATGAAACGTGCGGTGATCGTTGGTGCGGGGATAGCCGGGCTGGCCACAGCCCTGCGACTACACCAGGACGGATGGCAGGTCATCGTGGCCGAACGGGCCCCGGCCCGGCGCAGCAGCGGCTACCTGGTGAACCTGATCGGGCCGGGCTACGACGCCGCCGAACGCCTCGGCCTGCTCCCGAGGCTGTCCGCCGCCGACCTCGGGCTGTTCACCACCGTGCTGGTCCATGCCGACGGACGACCCAAGTTCACAGTGCCGTCCGCCATCGCCGAGGCCGCCCTCGGCAAGCGAGCCCTCTCAGTGTTCCGCGGAGACCTGGAATCCAGCCTCTTCGAAGCGGTGCGGGACAGTGTCGACATCCGCTTCGGCACCACCGTCGCGTCCGTCGACCAGGGCACCGATCGCGTACGCGTGGAGTTCAGCGACGGCACCACCGAGCAGGCCGACCTGCTGGTCGGCGCCGACGGGGTGCACTCGGCCACCCGTACCGCCGTGTTCGGCCCCGACTTCCGGGTGGACCTCCCGTACCTCGTGGCCGCCTTCCCCCTGACCCACCCGGTGCTTGGCGTGCCCGAGTCGTCCGCCACCACGTACATCGGCCCGGGGCGCACCGCGGCGATCGTCAACCTGGGTCCGGAGCGGTCGTCGGCGTTCTTCACCTATCGCAGCGCGGAGCCTGCCGCCGACCTGAGCCGAGGGCCGGTCGACGCGCTCCGGACCGCGTTCGGAGACCTGTCGGGCGGCGTACCCGACGCGATCGACCACCTGGCGAAGGACCCGGCAAGCGCCTACTTCGACGCCGTCAGCCAGGTGGTCATGCCGCGCTGGAGCGCCGGGCGCGTCGTGCTGCTCGGAGACGCTGCGTGGTGCGTGACGCTCTTCGCCGGACACGGCGCGGCCCTCGCACTGGCCGGCGCCGACCACCTCGGCGCCGCCCTGCGGAGGCACGACGACGACCTCCCGGCGGCACTCGCCGAGTGGGAGACCGGACTGCGCCCGGAGGTCACCAAACGGCAGGCCCTCGCCCGCCGGGGAATGGCCCAGTACGCGCCGCCCAGCCGATTCCACGTGTGGATGAGCGATCTGACCATCCGGGCGATCACCCTCCCCGGCGTCAGCGGCCTCGTCCGGCGAGGTATCGAACGGGCGAACCGCTGAGTGGCGCAGCAGAGTGGCGCAGCAGAGCTGCCCGCATGATCGTGCTCGATCCAGGATCGAGTGGCCTCCCGACGCCCGCGACACCACTACAACATGAATCGAGCGCGATCATGCCCCCGGGCGGGCGGGCGGTCGGGCGGGGCGGACTGCGGGCGCAGGGGCTGGCAGACGCCGCACATCAGCCGTCGGTGATTCGTGCGCCTCATCTGCACATCCGCGCTCCGCGCGGCGTTCGTCACCACCCGGTCGTCCGTCCGGGTCCCTCAGAGGTGATCGAGAACGCCCTGGAACGCCCGGCGGTCACGGTCACCAGGCGTGACCCGCCACCCATTGATCAGGTGGCGGGGCACGGGTGGCAGCCCGGTCAGTTCCGCGGCGTACTCACGAACCAACGCCGGCAACCGGTAGCCAGCCGGCTCGTCGAGGTACACCAGGTGCGTGTCGATCAACTCCTCGAGCGCCCGCCACACGCGCTCGGCCGTGACGCCGAGCCGCGCGGCGGCGCTGTCCGGCAGCAGCTGACCGTCCGGCGCGCCGCCGAGTAGTTCGATGAGCCGACCGGCCACCTCGTCCTCAGAGCGGACCGCCGCGAAGCCGGTGGCGAGTCGATCCCGCATGGAGAGGTCACCGTGCGCCAACCAGTCCAGCCGGCGACGTCCGTCGCCGATCTGGGCGACCAGCCGATCCATGGACAGCGCCGGTCGACCGGCTAGTCGTGCGCCGGCGACCCGCAGTGCCAGCGGCAGTCCGGTGCAGAGCCGCAGCAGTTCCCGGGTCGCGGCGGGATCGGCGTCAAGTCGCTCCGGGCCCGCCAGCGCCCCCAGTAGGGCTCGTCCGTCAGCGTCACCGAGCACGCCGGTCACGATCCGGCGTACCCCGTCGAGGCTCCGCAGCTGGCGCTGGGCGACCACGACGAGCGCGGGCCCGGGCCCGGCGGGGACCAGTGGGCGTACCTGCGCGGCGTGGGTGACCCCGTCCACCACCAGGAGGAGGCGGCGGCCAGCGAGCCGGGAGCGGAGTCGGCCGGCCCGCTCCTCCGGGTGCTGCGGGACGTCGGCGGCGGCGACGCCGAGGCTGCGCAGCACCCGGGCGACGACCTCCTCGCCCGGCACGTCGGTCTGGTACCCCAGGTCGACGTAGATCTGACCGTCGGGGAAGGCGGCCGCGACGGTGTGGGCGGCGCGGACCGCGAGCGCCGACTTGCCGCCGCCGGCGGGGCCACAGACCACCGCGACGGCGGGCGCCGGGCCGGTCACCGCGGCGACCACGTCGGACAGTTCCCGGGTACGCCCAACGAAGGCGACCAGGTCCGCCGGCAGCTCCCGGGGTGGCACCCAGCTTCCATCGACGTCCGGTACCCGGTGCTGGGCGACAGCGACCGGCTCGACCACCACCGCCGGCACCCAGCTCAGCTCGGGCGATCGGTCGAGCATCGCGCGGTGCAGTGTCGCCAGTTCGCTGCCGGGCTCGATGCCGAGCTGGTCGTAGAGGCTGTCTCGGGCCGCCCGGAACGCGGACAGCGCAGCGGGGGTGTCGCCGCACCGGTAGAGGGCGAGCATCAGTTGGCCCCACGCGCGTTCCCGCAACGGATGGGCCGCAAGGTGCTCGCGCAGGCCCGCGAGCAGGCCGGCGTGCTCACCGACGGCCAACCGCGCATCGGCCAACTCCTCGAATATCTGCAGCCGCTGCTCGTCCAGCGTCGCCCACCGGTTGTCCAGCGAGGTGCTGCGCGGCAGGCCCTCACCGGCCGGCCCGTGCCACTGGGCGAGAGCATCGGCGAGCCGGCCGATCACCGCCACCGGGTCGGCACTGTCCCGTCCCGCCCGGGCGTCCCTCGCCAGCCGCAGGAACTCGGTGACGTCCAACTCACCCCCGGCCAACCGCAGCTCATAACCGCCCGGGTGGGCGACGATCCGGTCACCGACCGCGCGGCGCAGACCGGCCACATGGGAGCGAAGGTTCGCCACCGCCGATGCAGGGGTGGGACCGGCCCAGACCATCTGCGAGAGCCGGTCCAGCGAGACCGGCCGGTTCGCCTCAAGGGCAAGCCCGGCGAGCACCGCCCGACGCTTGGCAGCACCCATCGTCACGAGCTGGCCATCGACCCTTAGCTCCACAGTGCCCAACAGCCGAATATCGATTCTCATCTCACCGCTCCCCCGTCAACCCATGAGCGCGCTCAGGCTAGGCGGCGGTGTAACGGCACGACAAGGCCAGCGCAGGGCGGCACGACGGTGATTAACGTCTATATTTCTCGGCGGCGTGTCGATGTAACGAAATCGACACGGAGGACGCTCCGGCGAGATCCGCACCGCCAACCGACCGGCATTCGCCACGATCCCCACCCATGGCGTCCGTCATGAAACCGAGGAGATCATCCGCTCTGGTGACTACAGAACAGGGCTGCCCGTGCCAGTCAAGCCGCATCCGATACACGCGGCAATCGTCAGCCGCTTGACAGAAGGGCCCGCAATCTACCGAGCCAAGCATGGGGCACCATAGCCGAACACGCACGGCCTTCCAAGCCCGAATACCAATTGTCTACTGCTGCGATACCCACAGTGGTCTTGAACCCGCCTCGCGACGGTGCCGTCCGACGCCGAGTCGTAGGTTCGCCCGGTGACCGTCTACGACACTGCCGCCAAGCTGCCACCAATCGATGTGGTCCGTGACCGCTCCCGAGCCCTGGCGATGCTCGACACGATCGTCGGCGGCGTCTACTACGACTACAGCCGAAGGCGGGGCGAGACCGAAGTGGCCTCGATGCGCACCGGCAGCGGCGAGGAGTACGACATCGTCTTCACCGCCGACGGTGCATTCATCCGCGGCGTCTACCACGATTCACCAATGCACAACTACACCGACGGCCAACTGTGGCCCGGCCTGCTGGAGGAGTTGCCCCAACAGTTCGCCCCGCTGGTGCACGAGCCCACGTTCTGCCACGAGGACGGCACACTCGACGCCACGTTCGTGCTCTGGCGACGCTCCGCGGACGACCGGTGGCACGCCGGCGAGGGCATCGACCTCTCGCCCGCCGACGACGATGAGACCGATCCCGACGGGGCCTGGCTGCTCGACATCCTGTGCGACGGTGCCGCGGAGGAATACCTGGAGTACGCCTGGTCGGTCTACGACCTCGAGCTGGACAGGACCGTCGTCGAGCACATCCTCACGCTGCAGCCCCTGACCGATGAGATCATCCGGGCAGTCAATCCGCAGAAGCGACTGGCGGATCTGCGAAAGCGGGCGGCGGAGCTGGACTACCCGATCGCTAACGTCCGGTCCGGATCTCCGAAGACAAAAGCCGACAATTGCGTACGCTATCCGTAGTTGAACATGCCGGCGTAGGGGTCGGGCTCGCCAGTCCACGGGTCCACCCCGGACCGCAGCCGGCGCATGTACTCCGTCCGGGTCAGGAAGGTGGCCCTCCTACGGCCGAAGAGGTAGACGTCACCCAGAGGACAGGTGGGGAAGTCTCCTTCCAGGTGGCGGACGAGAAACTCGACCATGCCGCAGTCGTAGCGACGCCAGATGCTCTCGCCGCGGTTGTAGAGCAGCACCGGCCATTTCTCCGGGTCCGGGTCGGAGGCGTCCCAGCACAGGTTGTCGCCACTGGAGTCCGTGGCCCACAGGATCAGCCGTGGGGTGCCGCCCTCGAGGTCGCGCTCCTTACGCGACTCCTGCCACAGGACCCTGGCGGCGAACGCCGTACCGGCACGCATGTCAGCGCCGTCCCCGTCGGGCGGTTCGACCCAGGGCTCCGGTGTGCCGATCACCAGGTAGTCCTCGATGAACCCCGCCCCGTAGACCGCGATGAAGCGCTGGTACGCGGCCGGGAAGGGTCTCCCCCAGGACTCGGCAATCTCGTCCCAGTCGACCACCGTGTCGCTCTCCGTCACGGGCGGCATGAGACGCAACAACGCCTCCAACTCCGCGGGTCCAGGCACCACGTCTCCTCAGCTCGGCAATCAACTCATGCCCCAGTTGGTACCGGGGCCCCGGTGTTGGGATCGTTGAACGTTCCGAGGTTAGTCCCGTTGTACGTGTTCGGAACGATGTCGTCGATCGCGATGCCAGCTGTGCCGTCGGGATTCGTGCCGTAGGCGGTGACGTGGAAGCCGACCGGCACCGTACGGTTGGCGTCGTAAAGGCAGAAAACTGCTCTCTCCTGCCCCGAACGGAGCAGCCGCCTTCTCTGCACCCATTGTCTCGCCCGACGCCGCTGCGACGTCCTATTCGCCATGCTCCGCGACAAGATCCCCTACCGACCCCGGCCGACAGATCAGGCACCCCTCCCCGCTTGACGAAACCCATAGGGACACCCCCGAACGGCGGCCGAGCCTTGCCCAACCCGACGTGGTGGGTGGCGTGGCGTGGTCGAGGCCGGCGCGGGGGCGGCGGTCGCGCTGGCCAGGGTGGGCCCACCGTGCAGCGGCGGGCCCACCCTTCCTCGTTTCCTAACTATGCGGTTACCCGCCTAACCTATGAGCTCCGGCACCGATCGGTCGATGCTGATGGTCAGCGGACCGTCCGGCTGAAATCCCGGAACATTGACAGCCCGATCGACCGACGCCAACCAATCAGGGAGTGCCGACTCCACCAGGTCGATGGAGGTCGTCACCGGCGAGTATCCGATATTGAAGGCACGAACCTCGCCCCCTACCTCTACTCTGATGAACTGAAACCGAGAACTGGCGCGGTCGACGGCGTGCAGCGTCAACTCAGAACTGTTCATGGAGGTGACGAATTCTTCCGTTATACCGATCGCCTCGCGGCCGGTGCTTCGGTTGACGAACGTGAAGGAGTCAACGACCTGCTCGCCGCCCCACAGATGCGACCTGAAGTCAGACGTTCTTTTCACCAAGGCGAGGTCGGTGGCAGACAGCCAGGTAGACTTTCTCAGGCAGAAGATCGGACCCTCCTCCTCCGGCTCGTTTCTCAGCGACGTGTCGGTCCGGTAGACCCCCGTGACAGAAACACAAGGACCCTCATCAACCATGACCGTCAGCCAAGGCTGAAACAGCAGGCGTTCCCCGGAAAAGGCGGCGCTAATCATTCGGATGCCGGCCAGTTTGGCCACCGCGACGCGCTTGAGTGTGCCGATGTTCTTGAAAAGGCGAGGCGGTCGCATCACGATAAAGCCTGGGTAGCCAGCCTCCGAACCTTGACCCTCATCCATGGAACCATCTCTCCAATACGCGCCGAGTCACTTGCATTCCGACTATCGATTATGAAACGGCCGTGCGGAACGATGCCCGCCGGATGGACATCCGGTGGGCATCGTCGCCATTCTCAATCCTGATCCTTCTCCAGCGATTCCGCTCTTCCATTCAACGCTGCGGCGATTTCATCCCAGTCGGGACCGAAGTTTCGCAGATCCGTCGCCGCCTCTCTCAGCAGAGCCACGTCGTCCGGCCTCTGTAGACAGACCATCCGGTACGCGAGATTGCGCGCCCACACCGGTAGGCCCATCCAATCCTCGTCGAGCACGGTATGGAGCACGGAGACGATCTCATCCGCCGGCGTGAATGTGATCACCTCGACGAACTCCTGCTCGACGTTCCTGACCTCGGCCAGACCACGCTCGCCGAACTGACCCGACGACAACGTCCGAGCCAGGTCAAGCAATGTTTCCACTCGGCCTCCACATCCCGTCAGTTGAGCGAGTATGTGCTGACGCCGACCGTCGAACAATGGGCTGTCCTCCCGGTGTCAATAGCAGGACCACCAGCATGCTGCAACTGACTCCACGGGCGAAGGATGGTCCAGCCGGCGTTGACCAGGCGATTTTGTCGACGGCGGGTCGGCACCCCTGTGTCGCTGACGATTGCGCGAGGGTCGCCACACGAGATATCCGTGTGACGACCCTCGCATCTCACGCGTTCGCTAAGCAGCAGGCAGTGATGGTCAGACCGCAGGCTCCAGTGAGCCCGCCTGCTTCAGAGCGGATCCGAGCCGAGCAACCTCCTCGACGCCTGGCCAGCCCTCGCCAGGGACGACGAGCGAGAGGAGGACTCCGCCTTGTTCTTGTACTTCCGGCCGAAGCTCGGCCGGAACCGAAGATCCTCGCATCCCGGAAAGGTACGTGATGAATCCGGCGAACGGATGAGCCGGCGCTACCTGCTGCGCCTGCCTCACCGGGTGCGTCCACACCATTCCGAAGTCAGGATCGAACGCTTCAACCAGCGACATCAGCACGCTCCGCGCCGCAGCTGTCCACCGATGCACCTCGTCCTCGGACTGTGGCCTAACCTCGATTCGAGCGCTGTTGACCAAGCCAGACGCCGACTGCGACTGCCCAGCCTGTGCCCGGAAGCTCACTTCGAGTTCGCCCGATTGGCCATTCCAGGCACCGAATCCGAAGCCCAGATCGGGCTTGTTCTCGTTGGCACCCTCGATAACCACCTGCTTCAGCAGGGTCTGGCGATCGAGATTCAACTCCAGGTAGCCCTCGTCGTGCTCCTCCAAGATCACCCACCGACTGAGCAGCGGATCCACCGTGCCCAGTCGCTGGTTTAAGCGCCACCACCGATGGGCGATCTGGTCGGCGGTTTCCTGTCGGGCTCCCCATACCACCTGGAACAAGACCTTTTCTGCAAGCATGCCACCTACACCTCCAGTGCGTTACGGGTAGACCACGACGGGGATGTTAATACCTTCCTCCGCAAAGGTCCGCTCGAGCATCGCCTTCACTTCCGGCGTGGACACGCGCCACTCGACCGCGGTATTGTGCTCGCCCGCAGTCGCCTGATGCGACCTGGCCTCTCGAACTAGGCCCTGGTAACCAGTCTCCTTGCTGCCCTTTGAGCGCCCGTTCTTGAACCACCATTGCCAGTCACCGGTCTTCTTGTCGATGAAGGAGGAGTAATTATCCTTCGCTTCAATCAGCTTGCCACCGGAGTAGCCATCAAAGTCAACTTCGTCAACCTTGTACTCGTTGCCACGGGTCACACCAGTCGCCGTCTCCTGGTAAGCCTTAGACGCCTCGCTACCGCCTCGATTGACCTCCCTCCACGCGCCCGGTCCGCCGTCAGTGCTACCTGGCTTCGGCGTTCTCAACCCGGCGCCGCTCGGACTGCCTCCTGAAGACCCCGAGACACGGTGCATGCTTGCCAGGTCCTGGCCAAGGCCCATGGCACCATGCACACCGAGTCCAGCACCGCCAGCGATTAGAGTCACCCCTAGAACCGCCGCTGGACCGCCACCGAAACAGCCGACACCGGTGGCGCAAATGGCCGCGCCGCCGCTGACGAGTGTGCTTCCGCCGGCCATCATCGCCGCACCCAGCGCCATCTCCAGGCCATGCTGGGTAGCCGACGTCAGTTCCTCGGCGTTGCCGGCCACCCAGTCGCAGGCATCCTGCGCCCAGTCCCAGCAGTGCCCGTCGTTCTCGATGGCGCTGATGGGGTTGCCGCCGCCGAAGGCGTACCGGTTGCCGGTGAAGGGATTGCTGCCGAGCTTCATGTCGGCGAGGGCGCCGTTGTAGCTGTCGCGGGACAGGAACCGGTTGAGACCTGGGCTGTAGTCGCGGAAGCCCATGTCGTAGTTGCCGGAGGACTGGTCCCACCGCTTGGCGTTGAACCGGTAGGCGTTGTACGGCTCCTTGGTCGGGTCCGCCGTGTCAGGTTTGTCGATGCCCGTGAACTGGGCGTCGTCGTTCTTGCCGTAGGCGGTGTAGCCGTAGGTGGCCTTGGTGTCACCGGTCTTGTCGGTCAGGGTCTCGACGTCGGTGTGCGGGTTGTAGCCGTAGTAGCCGTCCTCCTGGGTGCCGTCCGTCTTGTGGGTGATCTGCGACAGTCGCTGGCCCCACGGCGAGTACTGGTAGGACTTGGTCAGCTTGCCGGCGACCTCCTCGTCCAGGACCTCACCGGACATACCGAGGTAGCTGAACGTGGTGGTCTTCTCTTTGGCACCGCCGGCGTCCGTGGTCTTGGTCGTCGTGCGGTCCATCGGGTCGAAGGTGTACTTGGTCGTCGAGGTGGCGGTGCCGTTGTTCCTGCGGTTCTCGACGACGTGGTCGAACCCGTCGTACACGTTGCGCTCGATCACGGTGCCCGCCGCGGTGACGGTGTCCAGGCGGCCGAACGGGTCGTAGTTGTACGACGCGGTCGCACCCCCGGTCGCCGCGGTCAGCAGCCGGTTCCGCTCGTAGTTGAACGTTGTCGACGTGCCCTTCACCGTCTGGCTGGTGACGTTGTTGTTCGCGTCGTGCACGTAGGTTTCCGTGCCGGCGCCGTCGCCGGTCTTCGTCAGCGACGCCAGCCGGTCCCGCGGGTCGTAGGTGAAGTCGCTGGCAGTGGTCAGGTAAGCGCCGTGGTTGTCGGCGTTCATCTTCTTGGTGACATCGTGCGACCGGTTGCCGTTGAGGTCGTAGTCGAGGGTTGACTCGGAGACCAGGGTCGTCCCGTTCGACTTCTTCTCCGTCTGGGACTTCAACAACCCGTCGAGGAAGTACGTGTAGTCGACGGTGTTGCCGTTGCCCTTGACCTCCTTGAGCTTCTCGCCCCGGTCGGTGTAGGTGTACGTCGTCACCTTCGGCGACGCGTCGGTGGCCGACTTGCCGTTGGTCACCTTCGACACCAGGTCACGCTCGTCGTACGCGTAGGACGCGTACTGCTTGTCGTGGTCGGTGGTCAGCGGAGCGCTGTTCTCGTTGTAGGTGAACGACGTCGAGTTCACCTCCGAGCCCGACTTCGACTCGGTGACCTTGTCGACCTGGTTCAGCTTCGTGTACGTCACCGCATAGCTGTCGACCCGGGTGCCCGGGGAGGCGTCCGTGATCGTGGTCAGGTTGCCGTTGGCGTCGTACCGGTAGCTGTAGTCGTGCTTCTCGTTGTCGACGTCGGTCGCGTTGTCCCGGACGAGCTTCACCGCATCGGCGACGACCGTGCCGGTGGCCTGGTCCGACAGCGTCACCTTCTGGGTGTTGCCCTCGGCGAAGCTGTACGAGCCGAGGCTCACCCAGGTGCCGGCGCCGGCGGTCTGGTTGACCGTCTTCACCGTCGGGCCCGCGCTGGAATTGACCGTGTACTTCGCGTCGGTGGCCGCCCCGGACACCGTCGGGAAGCGGGCGTACACCTGGTAGGTGCCCGCCTGGGGCACGTTCAACTGCCAG
>NZ_JBEXIM010000035.1:0-61781 GCF_040608575.1 Micromonospora sp. NPDC005171
CCGCTTCTTCCCCATGCTCTCCATGATGATGGACATCCTCCCGGAGACCCCAGGTCCCCTGATCTCGGATGTCCGTCAAAACGGGGCAGGCCCAGACATCATGCTTGGAGCGCTCCCCGTAGGTGCCGTCGAGGTTACTGAGGACCGGGACAAGAGCCAGGCTGGCTGGGAGGCCAAGCGCATCGATCACCTCGATGTGCGGCCTTGCAAACTGGGCTGGGAGGTAAGCACCAGCAGGTACCCCCACCCTCCTACGCCGTGGGCCAAGAAGGTCCTTACGCCATTCCTCCTGAGCTTGGAGGCGGCAAGCGCCCCAGGCGTCACGATCTATCCTGATTCACCGGTTCAAGCGGCGATCCCTGACGGCCTTGCTGCTCTCGGCTTCGTCGCGGCATATCCACACCCGGCAGGTTCGGCGCCCATCGCTCCAGGAACCGCTCGACTCCAAGTCGCTTGGTGGTCGTTGGGACACCCCCACCAGTTGGCGGAGTGGGCCGAAGGGTTCCTCGCCTCAGACCGTTGTAAGGGCGAGCGGCGAAAGCTGGCTCAATCGACACGCAGCGAACGTCACTTGGCTGTTGTCGTGCCGTTCATGCCTGCGTCCGCTCTGAGCGTCCATGCGTGGCTGATGGCTGTAGCTGATATCGGTCCTCCGCCCCGTCATCCGACCCTGCCTTCTGAGATAACCCACCTATGGCTGATCTCGGATTATCCCGGCACTCCATCGCTTCGATACACCTCTGGGGAGTGGACCGTACTAACTCCCGTGCAGCCCTTCACGTAGCTAATCCCTGCCGGCTGCGGGCTGCCGGTCATGCCGGCGTGTCAGGTCGAGTGTCATGCCGACGTGATCCGTCAGCTGATGTGCGACGTCATGTCGGCGTGGGTGATCGTTCTCCGTATCAGGATGGCAAGACTCGGCATGGCTGGTACCAAGGGTGACCAGCCGTCCTAGATTCAACACGATCTGCCGGGGGTGCAGAGACAGTGAAAACATCCGGCGGGTGCCGGCTCCTGGGTGATCCTGGTTGGTCTAGATCTGACGTCGACGGTCGTCGCCGCAGTGTTGGGAAGTTTGCTGGACCGCGGGTCCTCGCAGCTCGACCGGTTGCGTGACGGCTACGCGGAGGCGGCTAAGGCCCTCGCAGCTTGGGATAATTTCCCGTATCGGATTGAAAGGCGAGTTGACGATGATCCGGAAACTCGGAAGTCCTTGTCTGAACTTAGTTCCGATATTGTCGAGAGGTTGGCATATCACTGAGGCTGGGTTAGTGCCGACAGTCCTGCGATGGGTGCGTTCTACATGCGGCCGGTCGAGCAACTCCGGAGAGGTCGCCCCACATGCGCGATTCGCGTGCTCGTAGGTACATCGATGCTGTCGGATCGGCGTGACATCGTTCGGAGAAAGCCCGCAGGTGGACCCCCGGGTGCTGGAACGAGCGCCGCGAAGCAGCCAGGGACAGCGAAATCAACAACAACGGCCGACAGCCGACGACGCTGAGCAGTGCAGCCGCCATGCACAACACCACACATCGGCGCCTGACAGCAGGCAGCGGCAGGATTCATCCGCGTTCCACCGAAGATGTCGAGCGCCAGGTGGTTTGATCCAACATCAAGATCATGCCGTTCGCAGGCCGTCTAACGGAGGCCTACGGTGGCAAATGTTCACCAGCTATGACTAGCGCCGGTCCAGGTCCAAGCATGTCTCGTCCAGTTCGGATGCCTATGCCCGGCACCGTGACCAATACAACGCCAAGTGATCGCCGTAGGCGCTCTGACCTGCGGCGGAGCACCCGGAACGGCCTTGATTCCCATGATCATGCCGTCTCCAGGCCGTCGGGGGTCTTCGGGTCGTCGGCGAAGGCGTGGTCGATCGCGCGGCGGGTGCGGTCCTCGCTTGCTGGCAGCAGGTGCGTGTAGATCCGGAGGGTGAAGCCGGGGTCGGAGTGCCCCAGGTACGCCGAGAGGGCCTTCACGCTTTCGCCGGCCTCGAGCAGGACCGAGGCGTAAGTGTGCCGGAGCACGTGCATGCCGTTGTGTCGGTTGTCGGGGACGCCCGTGGCGCGGATGGCGGGCTTCCAGACGCCCGAGTTGAAGCCGGTTCGGCTCAGCGCCGTTCCCGCCGGGGTCGTCAGGTAGAGCGTCACGGTCCGCGGTTCGCCGCTGGAGGTGCCCCAGGGCAGGGTGACGGCGACCGGCGGGTACTGCTTGGTGTGCTCGGCGAGTCGGCGGGATACCGACTCCGGCAGTGGGACGTCGCGGACCTCGCCACCCTCGGGCGGCGCGAAGATCAGGCGCCCTCGGACGAGCTTGACCTGACGCGTCACGTCTGTCCGGTGACGGGCAGTGGAATGTCGGTGGGTAGGTCTAGGTTGTCGGGACATCGAGCCAACTGGAGTAATCGTGGCAGTCTCCGCTCCTGAGCTACGAAGCTGGACGACACCGGGCGCCCAAGATTCAGCGGCAAGGACTTACGCATCTATCAAGGCCGCGCTAAGCCAATCGGACGAACTGGAAGAATTCGACTACGACGTCTTCCTGCAAGGCTCATACGCGAACACTACTAACACTCGGGGCGACTCAGATGTCGATATCGTGGCAATGCTGAGGTCCACGTTCATGCCAGACATCTCTGAGCTTCCGATCGCCGATCGAGTTCGATACGAGGCCAACCGAATCCCGGGCACGACAAGCGCCATGGAATTTCGGGCTCTGGTCCGTCAGGCTCTCGCTGATTACTACGGCGAGGGGCGCGTGCACTCGAAGAACAAGTGCATCCGCGTCGACAAGACGAGTGGATATGTTGACGCGGACGTAGTTCCTGCCCTTCAACAACGAAAGTTCATCCATTACCCGAACAATGGGTCCGCGATTTACATCGAGGGAATATCAATCCAGCCTCTTGAAGGTGGTCGGGTTGTGAATTACCCGAAGGAACACATCGACAACGGAAGCGCAAAGAATGAACGTTGCGGCGATCGCTACAAGCCAACAGTGCGACAGATTAAACGCCTGCGCCGGAGGGCCGTCGAACTTGGCCAAGTAGCCCAAGGATCCGCGCCCGGATACCTGCTCGAATGCATGGTCTACAACGTGCCGGATAGGCTCTTTCTTTACGATGACGTAGCTCGCGTGGCAAGCGTGTTGAGTTGGCTTGTTGGCAAGTCGCCCGAGGAGCTCGCGAACCAGTGCATGTCGGGAGATGAGATTCACCATCTGTTCGTGGACGATCCCGGCCAACACAACGAATACACAGCCAAGCGAGTTCTCGAAGCGCTATGGAAGGTGTTGTAAGCGTGCATGCCTACAGCAGCAGTGAGAATCGCACCTCAGCTCTCGGGTCGATCGCGCTGGCGGCAGTTTTATTTGCGATTTCCGCCAACGCGTTGGCTTCCAATCTCGGCGTCGGCCCCAGTTGGTTGATTAGCGCGCCAACCGTCGCCGCTTGCTACGGTATTCTCTATCGCTCCATGGACTCTTTCGCTTGGCGATGGCGCTTGTTTCATCGGCTTGGAGTAATTGAAGTTCCCGTCATCGACGGCATCTATGAGGGCCGCCTCGTGTCCTCATACAAGAACCTAAGTCTTCCCGTCCGAATAAGGATCGATCAGACTTGGACACGAATTGCCGTGCGATTCGACGTTCTAGAGCCCGCCTCCTCGGCGTCCTACTCGGTTACGGCTGGGCTGGGAAGAGACGGCCACAACGACGCGCGCTTAACCTACACGTACCGCAACCAGACGAGGCCCGGCGTCGCGGATGCCGACATGAACGACCATGACGGTACGGCAGAGCTAACCATTGACTGTGCCAGCGGAAAGATTAGTGGCCGGTACTTTAACTTCCGAGGCAGGCAGGGAACGCTGTCACTCACACGCACGCCGGCTAGGCCGAGATAAGTGCCACCCCTGACTCAGTCTAGCCAGTAGCTGTCGTTCATATCCGGATGAGGCACCCAATCGTCTTCGATGAGCTGCATCCCATGATCTTGGAGACGCCACTCGTTCACGGCGGCGAAAGCGGTGTTGATTGAGTCACACTGACTCTGACTTAGATAAAAACGAAGAGATTCCAAGTCATCGCGAGCGTCACTTACCCACTCGAGATTCGGTGGCCGCTCCGCAGCGAGCAGTAGATAACGCTCGACGGCGTTGGACACCTGTTTGCGCCCAACTCTAGGCATAAGTCGCGGAAAAATATCCACAGTGCCATCAGCGCTATAGACGATTATCACACATGCTGGAGGTCCGCTGCCCATGTAACGAATTGTGTTGTTGTACCGGCTCCCGCGGGCGGGATCGCCCGCCTTATCTGCATGACCGTCTAGGATTACGCCAATGGCATGACACCGCCCCTGTGGATCAACGAGGACCGCCCCATCCATGGCAGTGAGCTGGCTGGCGAGGGAAGGCATTAGATCGGTCGCCTCAATTGACCAAGCCTGAGGCGAAAGCCGTTTGGCCTCAGCTGCAGCGTCGCTCGAAATCACAAGCATCGCTCCGTGGTCGTTTTGCTCCACCGCCTTAGCCAGTACCACAAGTCGGTCAAGGTCGGCAGATGGGAGGATCCGCTCCGCGACGTCCCGCAAAATCTCTGTGTCAAGAGTCTGCACTGGCAGGCGGGATACCCCGTCGCGCACACTTAACAACACGCGGCCGTCGTGCAACAGGTCCCACGCACCGCGCCCGAGTATCGAGACGACGAAAGCAGTCTCACTGGCCGGGTTGTAGGTATCTCGTATTTTGCCCAAAGCATAGACACTTCCGCCGAAGCTGCCCCTTAATTCTCCCGTGAGAAGGCCTACGTCCTCTCCGCAAGCCTCAAGCAGTTTTCGAACAGCGCGAGTGTTCCTGAGGCTCACTGGAACTTCGAGCCGCAGCATCACATTGGCCGCAGTGGAGTCCGGCTTGACGATGAGAAGGTTGCCGAGACCTGAACGGCCTTCATACGGCAACGCCGATAAAGAGTTCAACAGCAAGTCGGTATCTTGGCCGAACATGAAGTCGGCACAAAGCAAAGCCGAGCGGACAAGGCGCTCTGTGGCGCCTCGTACTACTTCAGGAGTCCCTGCACCCAGCGCGTTCAAGCCGGCGCCAGGATCCGGCTGATAGAGCTGAGCAGCGGCGCGAGAGAGGATCTCATCCAGGAGCGCGTGGACGAAGGACGGGGCAACCCGCATCCGGTCACGCAACGTGGTTTGCAACCTGGCGACGGCATCCAATGCCACGTTATTTACCCCAATAACAACATGCACCTCGTAGTCACCGACTAGACCCGGCATGCTGGCGAAGAAGCTGATTCCGCTACTGGCAGCGTGGGCGCTGAGGGTCTCCGCGACCACCTCGGCCCGAATCTGCTTTTTCAGCGAAGCGTGTCGTAGTTCGTGCACTCGGGGATTGCTGTTCCATATCTCGTGCTCCGGGTGCTTCAGGTAGCGCTCCTCGACAGTTCGAGAAACATGAGCGAGGTCGGTGGGAGTGTACGGGCCAGTCTCCGGCTCAATGCAGATAGGAAAAGCGTGTTCACCGGCGACCTGAAACCCGACCAAGATGACGTGCGCTTTGCTAGTGAAACCTACTGCTTCAAAAGCCATCCGGGTTGCGGTTTGGACTGAGGTGCGGAAGTGCGGCTGGAATCCCCACATAAACTGATTGATAACTCGCTGGCTGGACATCTGTCAAGGCCTCCGCTGGACGAAACGCTTCTACGACTTCGTGTGAGAACTTTCTATACGAGATCAAGGCGGCCCGCCTCGCGGGCCGCTCGCGCCGCCGACCAGGGGCGACCCAGAGGGTCGCCGCTCGGGGACCCCGCCGCCCAGGCGCAAGCGCCGGCGGCACCCCGGCGGTTCCAGCCCGCCGGCGGCGCGACAGACGAGTAAGCCCCGGGCCGCCAATTACGGGGCGATCCGAGGCTATCGGAGTGGTGGTTTAGTCCAGGTCAACGCTAATGGCGGTCGGCCGCGGGTCACGCAGCGGGACTTGGACTCGATAAGTCCGCCCGGGGGCTAGGACTACTGCCAGCCAGTGATCGCGTTGACGGGTGCAGCTCGCGACCTCAACGGATTCTGGCCTATCGAGCTTCGCCGCCACCGACAACTGGGCGATATGTGCTACGTAGGGCCGTTGGTCTTCCTCGTCTCCCCAGCTAAGACGCAGCCGCAGGGAACGGAGACCCAGCTTGACGGCGTCGTATGCCGCGTTGCCCACAACGCCTGACGCTGCCACCCAGGCGAGCATAAGGGTTGCCTCGGAGAGGCCGCCGTTAAGGACGAGGCGCTGGCTGGTACGGAAGTGCTCAGGGGGTCGTGGAAACGTCAGGACCTCCCCGTCGGTGAAGACGAAACTCACTGTCTCAGGTTCGATGTCATCAGCCTTCCCCATAGGTTCCAGCTTATCGAGCCAGGTCACCATCACCGACTGGTGAGGAGCGGGCCTCCGGCGGGGCACTCAGGCACTCCAGGATGGTGGGTGCCATCCCACCGGCCTTCATCCGGGCGGAGCCGAGCAGGTGGGGCCTGCCCGGTCAAGGTCGTTCAGACGGCGGGGTGCTCCAGCTTGACCGCGCAGGCCCCACCCACTCCACGGTGTGCTGACGAAGGCCGACGGGGTGGCTAGGAGGCGTTGACGGGCTGGTGCTGGGACTCGGCGGCGTTGAAGCTCTCGCCGTTGTCGTGCTCCCAGTTGGCGATGAGCCGGTCAGCCGGCGTGCCCTCCAGGGAGCTGATCAGCTTCAGCAGGGACACCGACGTTCCCGCTGCCCAGGTATCCGGGATCCCGATACGGCCCGCGGCCCACTGCCTCTCCTCGGTCGAGCGGCCGATCCGCATGTTGACCAGCCCGGCAGCAAGCGACAGCCGGACAACGCGGGTGACCTGCTCGGGAGTGGACAGCAGGTCAACCAGGAGCGTTCCATCCTTTCCGGCTGCGGGCGCTCCCATGCAAGGTCAGGCCGCTTTCAAGTCGTAGGTGTCGGATCATCGACAGGTGGAGGATGTTCACGTTGGGTGCTCACGCCAGTACCCTTTGTGACCATGGCGGCGCGTAACAAGTCGAAGCTGTGGCAGTACTGGGGTTACGGAGTCTTGGCGGCGCTTCTCCTGTCTCTGGGCACTGCAAAGTTCGGTCCAGCGGTCTACGCGGTGCTCCTCGGGCTTCTGCTCCTCTTCGTGCTCTTTCAAGCTCCGGTGTACTGCGGGGCGATCAACCGGAAGCGCGGCAGTGTCGTGGAGTTCTGCCGCAACAACTCGACGGGCTTGATTTTGGGTTGCCACCTGCGACAGCACAAGTGGCAGAAGTTCGGGCGCGACTGGTGGTCTCTCAGTTGGCGCCAGAAGACCGTAGGGCTCTGGACCGGCGGTCAAGCGAAGCTGGCCACCCTCAGCTTCGTGGTCGGAACCGTGGTCAGCATCGTCGGACTCTTCAAGAAGTAGCGGGGTCACCGGCGACGGGGAACCCAAGATCATGCCGTCTACAGGCCGTTTGAGGTGAACCAGCGGTGACCAACGACGACGAATGACGGCAGGTCCCCATGCACGTCAGCGGCCTTTCGGTCCGGTTGGCGGTGGTATGCCGATCACCGTTCGCATTGCAACGCCAAGTGTTGAGCGCTTACTGCTGCGGTGGGGGTGTGAGCCAAGCGAGGGGTTGTCCGGTGAGGGCGGCGTCGGCAATGCGGTGGGCGCTGGCGGTCTTGAGGGCGGCTCGTGAGCTGTCGATCCAGCGCTGCACGTTGTCGATGCCCTGGTGGCGGTACTCGACGGCTTGGACGAGGCATTCCAGCTTGTCAGCGTCACGGGCGACGACGGCTTCTAGTGTCTCGCCAGCTTCGTATTCGGCGACGGCGGCGGTGATGACGTTGGCGACGGCGGGGGGACAGTCGGCGACCTGGTCGGCGGTGACGGCGGTGTTGGGTACGGCGGTGAGGTAGCGCTTGGCGATGTGTGGGATGTCGGTGATTCGGGTTTCCTGGGTGTCGTGCAGGGTGCAGAGCATCGACACTCGGGCTGGGTCGGCGCCCTCCATGGCGGCGAGCATCATTCCGATGAGCGCCGTTCGGAAGGAGTGCTCGGCGATGGACTCGGGTTGCTTGACGCCGGCGAACCACCATCCGGTCCGGGCGGCGCGTTTGAGGACACCAGCTTCGAAGATGAAGTTCATCGCTCCGGCGGCGTCGTGATCGTCGGTCATCTGCCCGTCCCTGTGCCGGTGAGTCCGTCCGCCCGCAGGCTGTAGACGATAGACGTTAGTTCCTGCCGCGACTGCGCGGAGATCCGGTCACTGTCTAGGAGCGGGACACTGCGGTCGAGCAGCGCCCGAGTCGCGGCGGGGTTGTCGAGAGCGAGACCGCGTCGTGCGGCCAGCAGAGCCCAGACGTTGTGGATGTTGAGGTCGACGAAGGGATGCCCGGGTTCGAGGCGATGGACCAGGTGACGAAGAAGGATTGAGCCGTGCCAGTCTGCGAGCGCTTTGGGCATGAAGGAGTCGTCGCGGTGGCGGTACGGGATCTCGCCCACCCAGTAGGCCGAGTAGTTGAGGGCTGCTCGCTCGCAGGCGTCATCCGGGTGTGCGCGAGCAATGAAGTCCCGTAACGGTTCCGGGTCGCCCTGGTTCGCGAGGGACGTGACGACGGAGCGAGCGTCGGACCACAGCGGTGACCAGGTGTGAAAGGTGGTCGTGCGGTGTGCTCGGGCGGTGGTCTGAGTGAGCCAACCTGCTGCCGATTTGGTTGGGTCCATGCCGGCAAGGAAGCAGGCTTGCCGGTGCAGCAGCACGTTCCGATGCCGTCCGGCTGTGGCGCGATCGGCGAGGACGTGAAGGTGAGCGAAGAACGCACGTTGCTCGTCGGCGGGCAGGGTCGGCCCGGAGGCGACTGGACCCCGCCGGGGGTGGGTGATGGGTAGCCATCTGGCGAAGGTCGGTGTCTGCCCGAGGACGGCCCAGAGGATCAAGTGAGTCAGGCGGTGGGTGAGTACGGACCAGCCCAGTTGCTGTTCGGCGAGGTCGCAGCGGTCCGGCTGTTCGTTGAGGACGGCGGCGAGGATGAGATCCGCCTCGGCGGCGTCGTCAAGTGCTGCGAGTAGGAGGGTGTTCGCGCCGAGCCGTCCGAGCCGGCGTCGGACGGCGATCGCCTGCCCGAGCGGTACCGCGGTGAACGGCCGGCGTCCGGATTCCCAGCTCTGCACGGTCACCCGATCGACGTCCAGGTCGACGGCAAGCTGCTCCTGCGTGAGCGGGATCGATTCCCGGATCAGCTTGAACAGGTAGCCGGTCACCGCGCCGCGATGTGGTGCTGATCGTCCGCGACCTGTCATCCGTCACCCCCAACGTTGACCCGTGGTCGACGTTCCGCCGTGGAACCAAAAGCTGCGGCAGCCCATCTGGCCTGCTCACGCGTACTGCGGGTGAGTCCAACCGGCGCCGTCGTGATCGTAGCGTCGCAGTTACCGAACGTTCCAGATCCGGTCCCGTCGTTGCGGGGTCGGCCGTGAAGTGCTGCCCGGTGGAGGGAGCCAGTGATGCGGGACAGGACACCACCATGGCGACGAGTGACCTACGACCAGTACCTGATCGCCGTCGCGATGACCCTGGCGCGGCGACACCGCCCGGCGTGGTCGTGGCCGAAGTGGAGGTGGACCTGCCGCTGCGGGGCGGAGTTGCACTGCCGCAGCCGACACCGCATCCCCATCAAGCGGACGCACTGGCCCGCCGAGGAGGAGCAGTGAGCAGCGAAGCGGAGCAGCGGATCCTGGTCGCGCATCTGCCGGGCAAAAATGGCCTGTGCGCCGGCTGCCGGGCGTGGTGGTCGCGGCTCACGCCGTACCTATGCTGGCAGGTGGACTGGGCGACCAGCCGGCAGGCGCGGTCGATGACGGCGGCGCTGCTCGGAGACGGCGCATGACCACGCACGGCCCGGTGCTGCCGATCTGGAGCTGCGGCGGCTGCGGCCTGCCCTGGCCCTGCCGCACGCGGCAGCGCGAGCTACGCGCCGAGTTTGATGACGCTCCGATATCCCTGGCCATCTACCTGGGTGCCCAGCTGGTGCGAGCCTCGGAGGACCTGACCTGGGTGCCGGCGGGTGCGCTGCACAGACGTTTCCTCGGCTGGCTCCGATGAGCATCCTGCGGGTAGGTGACGAGAAGTTCCACTACAGCGACGGCTCGCACAAGTGGATCCCACCGGACCCGGACTACGACCAGGAAGTTTGGAACGAACAGGTCCGCCAACACCAGCACGGCCACCTGAGAAACGTGCACCCGAAGGTGCGGATCCAGCGCCTCGTCTGATGCCATGGCTCTGACTAGGCGAGGTCCCCGGTCTTCAATTCCGCCCGGTGGCTGAGCCGTCCACCGGAGACCTCGCTACGTCTCGATCACTGGCCCGCGACGATCCGCGGGCCAGCTCACATCGACGACCGCCCTAGAAGTTACCGGCCGAGTTGCACTTCACGCCCTGGTCGAGGCAGTTGCGCACCCGGGCCGCGAGCGCCTCGTCCTTCCACGCGTTGAAGAAGTCCGCGTGCATCGAGAACGACGTGCCGGATGCGAGGGTGATGCCGTCGGTGTTCGCGCTCAACGGGTACGAGATCACGAAGGACACCGACGGGACGGGCACCGGGTGGCTCTTCGGGCACGCCCCGGTGTGGTCCCCGTTGGCCATGTGCGCCTTGTGGTCGGGGCTGTCCAGGTGCTTGCCGTCCCAGCAGTCCGGGAAGGTGATCTGCCGGACGATGTTCGCGGTCTTGGCGCAGACCGGGAACGTCTTGTCGGCGCTGCGGCCGACCTCGCCGCCGATGCCGGCGCACCAGAAGTGGTTGCCCTGCTTGTCCGGGGTGTCGACCTGGTTCTTGGCATTACCGGTGATCATTCGCAGGCCGAACGGGAAGGGCTGGGTCCTGCTCGGGTCCTTCAGCCGGGAACCGTAGTAGACGGTCACCTCCTTCGGGTCCACGACCTTGCCGTTCTGGTACATCGTCGGCACCAGTAGGCGGACTGGTCGTCCGGCGAGTTGCAGGTGGTCGCCTTCGACGCCCGCAGCGACTCGGCGGTCGAGGTGGCGTCGGTCGACCTGTTGCCCCAGAACGTGTGGTTGTGCGAGCCGCCCACCAGCTTGGGCAGCACGATCGGGTCGTCGCTGTTGTGGTGGCTGGTCGTGCAGCCGACGTTGAATTCGGGCACCTTCACGGGGTTGCCGGTCACCGGCTTGGGCTTGCGCGCGAAGAACGCCTTCGTCGCGGCGGCCTGCGCGGCAGCGTCGATGGTGATCCAGCCGCCGGATGCGGTGGGCGGGGCGGGGCTGGTCGCCGGGGTGCCTGGCTTACCCGGCGTGGACGGGGTGGCCGAGGTGCCCGGGGCGCTCGGCGTGGCCGACGGGTCGCCGGGGGCGGTGGCCGTCGGCGCGTCCGGGCCGGGCGAGCCGATGCCGGTGTCGCTGGACGGGCCGGACCCACCGGGAGTGCCCGGCGCCTCCTTGCATCCGCCGGCGAGCGCCATGCTCACCAGCAGCAGGGCGGGGACGCTACGACGGTGTCGAGGGGTGGATCGAAGATTTATCAACGGGGGCGCACCTTTCTTCCGAGCACGAAGAATACGAGTCCGCCCCCTGCTCGTTTCCCACTGAAACGATTAATTCTCCCTTAAATAGCGCTCAGCGATTGCCTGGTCGGCTGTGCGGAACCGTTGCGATGTCGACTCAATCTCAAATCTCTGATTACTCTCCAAAAACTGTAATCGGCGACTGCGGCGGCACTCCACTCTCTTCAGTGGTCGGCCGTGCCGGGTCAGCAGCGGTCGCGTGCCTCGCGCAGGAAGGTCTCCCGCGAAACGACAGTCGTCGAGTGGTGTCCGCGAGGCATCACCAACACCTGGTCCGGCCCGATCCGTGGCAGATCCGCGAGGGTGAAGTCCACCGAGAGGGCCTCGCGGCGGCTCGACCCGTCGAGGGTGTAGGTGACCCCGGCCCGAAATTCCGTGAGCAGCTCGACGTCCACCTCGGCCGCAGGGCTGTCGACAGCTTCGGCGACCTCCCACCCCTCCGGCGGCTGACCCAACAGGGCCACCTCCACGACCTCGCTCGCGGGCGGGCCGCCGATGCGCCACCTGACCAGGGACTGTTCGCCCGGTTCACTTTCAGGGCCGTTCTCGAACACGCGGATATCGGCGTCACGGTCATCGCAGGTGACCAGAACGCCGATCGGCCGGCCGTCCTGGACGGCGAGAGCGACAATCGGCTCCTCCGCTGGTGAGCAGGCGGTCAGGAGGAGGAGGGGAAGCGGGAGCAGAATCCATGGACGTCGGCTTCCGGGCATGTCGGCAGCCTTCCATCACCGCATCACGCTTCGATGCCCCGAGGGTCACGAAAGGGAAAGCGCGACCAACTGACCCGGACCGCGTGCGGTGCCGAACCTTCCCACCTTCGTTGAGTGATTTCCGGAAACGGCGCAGGGTGCCGCCGACGCGGAGAGAATTGCCGCCACGGAGCACACGGAAGCCGGGGGACGTTCGATGGGTTTGCGAAGGCGCATGGCGCTCGTGGCGGTGACCGTCGCGGCGACACCGCTGGTCCTCGGCGGGTGCACCACCGAGCGGAAGCCCGCCGCGCGCCCCGCCCAGCAGGTGGCGCCATCGCCCGAACTGACCCTCACGCCCGCCGACCTCTCCCGGAACGTGCCACTCAGCGCCGAGGTGGTTCCGCTCGTCACGGGAGGAAAGATCACCGCGGTGCGCCTCGTCGACGACACCGGCACGCTGGTCCGGGCGGAGCCCCGCGAGGACGGCTCGTCCTGGGTGCCGACCGCTCCGTTGCGGCCGCAGCGCACCTACACAGCGGCGGTGACCGCCACCGCCGACTCCGGACGGACCACCACCCGCACCACCACCTTCACCACAGCGGCGGCGTCGACGAAGCCGCAGGTGACCAGCACCCTGTACTTCGCCGACAAGCAGACGTACGGCACGGCCATGCCGGTCACCATCGGCTTCGATCCGCCCATCGCCAGGGCGGCCCGCGCCGACGTGCAACGTCGGTTGTTCGTCACCACGAAGCCGGCCCAGCCGGGCGTCTGGTCCTGGGTGGACGACGGTAGCCAGGTCTACTACCGGGCTCGCGACTTCTGGCGGCCAGGGACGACCATCAGTGTCCGGGCCGGCCTGGAGGGTCTGCCGATCGGCAAGAACCAGATCGGTGACGCCGACCGCACCGCGACGTCCCGGATCGGACGGCAGGTGGCGCTCGAAGTCGACAACGCCACCAAGCAGATGCGCGTGCTGCGCGACGGCAGGCTGATCCGCAGGATCCCGGTCAGCCTCGGCAAGCGCAGCACCCCCACGTCCAGCGGCAAGATGGTGATCATGGAGAAGTACCAGCACACCACGTTCGACACGCGGGGCGAGCCGAACGGCGGCTACGTGGTGAACGTCGAGGATGCGCAACGGCTCACCTGGGGTGGCGAGTTCATCCACGGGGCACCCTGGTCGGTGTCCGATCAGGGGCACCGCAACGTCTCGCACGGCTGCACGAACATCTCGGCGGCCAACGCCGACTGGCTGATGGGCGTCACCCAGGTCGGTGACCTGGTCACCTTCACCGGCACCGAGGTCCGCCTCCAGTCGGGCAACGGCTGGACGGCCTGGAACACCAGTTGGGGCCAGTTCGTCAAGGGCAGCGCGCTACCCGTACCCGCGGATCTTCGACCGGCTCCGGCGTCGGCGCCGCCCGCGCGTGCGGTAGCCGGCGGCGTGCCGACGCCGGGGCCGTCCGCCTCTGGAGGGTGAACCACCGGGCGCCCGGCGGGCTCATCACCGGCGTGAACGTCGACAACTACAACGGGCGGGTCACCGGGACCGTCCAGGTCGAGGCGGTCCAGGAAGCCACAGGTGCGAGGTTCACGCAGGGGATGGCGCTGGTCAAGGAGGACGGCGAGTGGCGGGTCTGCCAGTGATTCACCGCGCCGTCGAGGTGTAGAAGTCGCTCGGGTCGTTGGCCAGGGACGCCTTGACGTACGTGCTCGACTCGTCGGCAAGGACCTCGACCCTGCCGGCCTCGACGCCGTCCAGGGCCGCGCGCACGACGTCGGCGGGGTCCATCTTGTCGACGTCGTAGCCGGCCATCATGTCGGTGTCGGCGGCACCCAGGTGCAGGCCGGTCACCAGGGTCCCCTGACCGGCGAGTTCCAGCCGAATCCCGTTGGTCAGGCTCCACTCGGCTGCCTTCGCCACCGCGTAGGCGTTGGCCCCGTCGTAGGAGAACCACGACAGCGCCGACAGGACGTTGAGGATCGCCCCTCCACCGTTCGCGCCGAGCACCGGCGCGAAAACCCGGACCATGCTCAGGGTCCCCCAGAAGTGCGTGTCGAGCTCGGACCGGATCTTGCCAAGGTCCCCGTTGACCAGGTTGGTGTAGGTGGAGATCCCGGCGTTGTTGACCAACAGGGTGACGTCGGACGCGACAGCGGCCGCCTCCTCGACGGATCGGGGGTCGGTGATGTCCAGCCGGAGCCTCTCGACGCCGGGAATGTCGATCTGCTCCGGGCGGCGGGCGGTGGCGTACACCTTGGCCGCTCCGCGTTCCACCAGTTGTCCGGCGAAGTGTCGGCCGATGCCGCGGTTGGCGCCGGTGACCAGAGCGATGGAACCGGAGATCCGCATGATTGCCTCCTGGCAGGTTCGGGAACGAGCGGTACGCGAGCTACGCTAAAACCTGACGCTGACGTGAGGGACAAGGCTGTGTGGCTGGCGTCACCGGCCGGGGGAGGGGTCCATGCGGATCGGGGAACTCGCCGAGAAGACCGGGGTGTCGGTCCGAGCGCTGCGCTACTACGAGGAGCAGGGCCTGCTGACCGCCGACCGCAGCGGTGGCGGGCAACGCCACTACGGCGACAGCGCGGTCGAGCGGGTGCACCTGATCCAGGCGTTGTACGCGGCCGGGCTGTCCAGCCGGACCATCCTGGACCTGCTGCCCTGCGTCGACGCGAAGGTCAACACGCCGGAGTCCCGGGCGCTGCTGCGCGCCGAACGTGCCCGCATCGACGAGCAGATCAGGCAACTCCGCGACGCCCGGGACCGGCTCGACGCGGTCATCGCCTCCAGCGAGAGCCCGACCAGCGGATGTGCCCACGTGGAATCCGACGCCCTGGTGCCGTAACGACCCGACGCGCGCGGCACGGTCACCGCCGACCGTGCGCAGCGACCGCCCGTACCCGGCGGCTGCCGGCGGTCAGATCGGGGCGAGTTCCGGGATGCCGTAGTGCTGGTCGAGGACCTGCATGGCGGCGCCCGCGGCGATCACGTCCGCGCCGAGGCTGGACACTGCCACCCGCGTGCTGAGCCAGTCCGCCCGTCGCGCGTCGGCCTGGACGGCCTCGGTGACCGCCGCGAGATAGGTCTGCGGGTGCCGGAGGAGGTCCGCGCCCGCCAGCACCACGTGGGCGAGGTCGAGGGTCTGGAGCAGGTTGACGACGCCCACGGCCAGCACGCGGGCGGCGAGTGCGATGTCCCCGGCCTCAGCGGCGTGGCGGTGCACGATCTCCAGGCACCCGTGCCGACCGCAGACGCACAGGGGTCCGGTCAGGTCGACGACGGTGTGGCCGAACTCGCCCGCGTTGGTGTGCGCCCCCCGGTGGGCCGTGCCGCCCAGCCAGAAGCCTCCGCCGATGCCGGACTCGACCATGATGAGGGCCGCGTCGCCGAACGTCGCGCCGTGCCGCCAGGCCTCCGCCGTGATCCCCGCTGTGACGTCCTTGTCCAGGTGGACGGGGAGGCCGAGGTGCTTCTCGGCGAGCTCGCGCAGCGGTACGTCGTGCCAGTGCCGCAGGCCGTGAGCGTCCCGGACCAGGCCGTTGGCGTGGTCGAGTGGACCGATCATGCCGATGCCCAGCCCGGTGAGCCGGGTGCGCAGGTCGCCGATGCCGGCCATCGTGTCGATGCCGACGCTCAGGGCGCCGAGGAGCTGCTCCGGGGTGAAGTCCGAGGGCAGCGGGCTGACCGTCGAGTGGTGCACGGTGCCGGCAAGGTACGCCCCACCGCCACCATGACCAGTGCCTGGTTTTGACGTCCTCTGCGCACTGAAGGCGAAGATTCCGGTCTGCTATACCCCTGAAGGGGCAAGCTTCCGGTGGGTTACCGCTTCGCTGCGCGGTGCCGGCAGGGATGCCGGTCTTACCTGCGCTCCACGGTCGTTGAGGTCCGCCCGTCCGGCGGCCCTGATGTTCCTGGCGGCGTTGACATCCCGGTCGTGGTGACTGCCACACGGGCAGACCCACTCGCGAACATTCAGCGCCATCGTGTCGGTGATCCGGCCGCAGTCCGAGCACATCCGGGTGGACGGGAAGAACCTGTTAACCCGGCCGAAGGTGCGCCCGTACCGGGCGGCCTTGTACTCCAACATGCTCGTGAACGACGACCATCCAGCGTCGTACACCGACTTCGCCAGCCGGGTCCTGCCGAGACCGACCACGCACAGGTCTTCGACGTACACCGCTTGGTTGTCGCGGATGATCGATGTCGAGAGCTTGTGCTGCCAGTCCCGTCGGGTGTCGGCCACCCGCGCATGGGCGCGGGCGAGGTTCATAACGGCCTTCTTATGGTTGCGACTGCCACGCTGCTTGCGCGATAGGTCCTGCTGCAACCGCTTGAGCTTGCGTGCCGTACGACGCAGGAACTTCGGCGCGGTGACCTTCGTGCCGTCGGACATGACCGCGAAGTGCGTCAGTCCCAGGTCGATACCCACCTCGGAGTCCGTCTCCGGCAGCGGCTCGTCCGTGGTTTTCACGACAAACGACGCGAAGTACCGACCCGCCGCGTCCCGGACCACCGTCACCGACGTCGGCATGGCGGGCAGCGTCCGCGACCAGCGCACCTGCACGTCGCCGATCTTCGGCAGCCGGAGCCGCCCGTTGTCCAGCACCTTGAACCGGGCGTTGGCCGTGAACCGGATGGCCTGCCGGTTGTCCTTGCGGGACCGGAACCGAGGTGCAGCCACCGTGCGGCCCTTACGCTTGCCGGAAACTGAGGTGAAGAAGTTGCGGTACGCGGTGTTCAGGTCCGCGAGGGCCTGCTGCAACACCACCGACGACACCTCGCCCAGCCACGCACGCTCCGGGGTGAGTTTCGCCGCCGTGACCTGTCGGGACAGTTCCGCGTCCGTCAGATACGGCAGGCCAGCCTCCCGCGCCTGCTGACGTGCGCGCAGCCCATCGTTGAACACCACCCGCGCGCACCCGAACGCCCGCGCCAGCGCCTGCTGCTGACCCAACGTCGGATAGACACGGTAGTTGTACCGAAGCTCCACCACCACAGTCTGCCATTGGTCCATGGCCTGTCCGGGAGACGTTCGCAGTGGCAGACACTGCGTTTCACTGCATCTCACTTAGTCTTCGTGGCGAAGCACCGGCACATAGTGTTCACCGACCTCCACCTCACTCACCCGCCTCAAGGACATCATGCTGGCAGTGTGCGCTGACTTCGAGACCGAGCTAGTCGAGTTCAACGGCGAGAACAACCCCGTGCACCTGCTCGTCGATTTCCCGCCCAAAGTGGCTTTCTGAGCTGCTCAACAGCCTCAAAGGGAAATTCAGCCGTTGGATGCGCCAAAAGTACCCCGACCTTGCCCATGACTATTACCGCGCCAACCGCTTGTGGTCCGGTTCGTACTTCGCCGGATCGGTCGGCGGCGCACCGTTGACCGTGCTCCGTCAGCACATCGAGCAGCAGAACCGGCCGATCTAGGACGCGCTCGGGCCCTGACAGCCCTCCCGCGCCGGCATCCACCACAGCCCTGAAAAGCGGCGCACTAACCCGCATTTGGTAGCCGCGCAGCAAGCTGACGTCGGCAGTGACGCGAGTCATCTCACCACCCTATTACGCAACGCTGTTGCTAAATTTTTTCGGTGATCGAGTTGAGTAGAGGTCGACGGTTGGCGGCGCTCGGTGCTCTGGCACTGGGCGGCGTCGCGGTCGGCCTGACCGAATTCGTGGCGATGGGGCTGCTGCCCGACATCGCCCGCGGCCTGCTCCCGCACGAGTACGCGCAGTCGTCGTCGGACGCGGTCGCCCGGGCGGGCTGGATGATCACCGCGTACGCGCTCGGCGTGGTCGTCGGCGCGCCGCTGATCGCCGCGTTGAGCGCGCGTCTGCCCCGCAAGAAGCTCGTCCTCGGGCTGCTCGTGCTGTTCGCCGTCGGCACAGTCGCATCCGCGATCGCCCCCACCTTCGACCTGGTGCTGGTGGCCCGGTTCGCGGCGGCGCTGCCGCACGGCGCGTACTTCGGTGCGGCCGGTCTGCTCGCGGCGACCCTGATGGGCCCCGGTAACGAGGCCCGTGGTTTCGCCACGGTGCTCGGTGGTCTGACCGTGAGCAACCTGGTCGGCGTACCCCTCATCACGCGGCTCGGGCAGGCCGCCGACTGGCGGGTCGCGTACCTGGTCATCGCCGGTTTCTTCGTGCTCACCCTGCTGGCGGTGCTGGCGGTCGTGCCGGAGGTCGCCGCGGCGGTCGACGGCTCGCCAGCCACCGAGTTGCGGGCGCTGCGGACCTCGCAGGTCTGGCTGGTCGCCGCGACCGGCGCGGTCGGTTTCGCTGGCTTCTTCGCGGTGAACACCTACATCGCGCCCGTCACCACCGACGTCACCGGCCTCTCCGCCGCGACGGTGCCGTGGGCGTTGGTCGCGGTGGGTCTCGGGATGACCGTCGGCAACGCCCTGGGCGGCTGGCTGGCGGACCGCGACCTCCAACGGAGCATGGTCATCGGCTTCGTTGCGATGATCGTGAGCATCGCCGTGTTCAGCCTCGTGGCGTCGTCCCCTGTCGGCCTGTTCGTGGGCGCGTTCCTGGTCGGTGCGACGAGCCTCTATCTCGGCCCGGTCCTGCAGGCGCGCCTGATCACCGTCGCCCCGGGAGCGCAACTGATGGGTGCGGCGCTCAACCAGTCGGCGATGAACATCGCGAACAGCCTGGGTGCCGCGTTGGGTAGCGTGGCCATCGCCGCCGGCCTCGGTTACCTCGCGCCGGCCTGGGTGGGCGTCGCGCTGGCGGTCGTCGGACTGATCCTGGGGCTGGTCAGCTTCGCCGTCGGGCGACGAACGCGCGAACGGGTCCCGGTCACCGTCTGACGACGGCGCGAGCGGTCCCGGCCACCGTCTCGATCCGACGTGGCCGGGCCGCCCGCGAGACGCGGTCAGAAGTCGTCGACGCTCACCGTCACCCGGTCGGTGCTCGATCTCCAGTTGGGCACGTTGATCACCTCGTAGCCGCCGCCGCGTTGCGCCACGGTGATCTGGACCAGACCGAAGTGTGCCGGCGCCGCCGGGATGAAGACGTCCATGCCGGTGATGAAGGTCTGACTGAAGAACTCCGGCAACGGGGTCGCCAGGTCGGTGACGCCATCGCTGCCGTCGTCGAAGGCGAAGATGCCGATCGTCCTCTTGGCGCGCGGGGTGTTCGCCGCGTTCAGCACGTTCCTGCCGTTGATCCAGAGGCGGTCGCCGGCATCACCCTGGTCGCCCCACCACTCCTTCTGGCGTTGGATCGTGAGTGCCGTGTGCCGGTCGCTGGTGTCGACCAGGGCGCTGAGGCCCTCACCCGGCTCGCTGGTCGCGAGGCGGACGAACGAGTCCGAGCGGAGGAACGGCTGGAAGTAGAAGTGGTGCGTCGCGGCGCCGGGGCGCACGATGGCGAACTCGTAGTGGGCCGTGGCGAGCACCGGGAGTGGGCCGAACGAGCCGTCGCCAGCGAGCGACGACCGGTGCGCGGGCCGGTGTGACAGCCGACTGCCGGTCAGCGGGCTGACCGGGTAGACCTCGAGAGTCGCACCGGCGACACTGACGTTGCTCGGAAAGAGCACGGCGCGGCCCGAGACCCGGGCGGCGCCGAAGAGTTGGGGCACGATCCGCGTCGTGTGCGGCGCGCGGCCCTGGAGGAAGGCGAAGATCTCACCGAACGACTCCGCCGACGACACGGTCTGGGTGTGCGACTGGTCCGGCAGGTGCACGTTTGTCGCGCCGACGATGGCGCGGGCCGGGTCGCCCTCGCCCCAGATCGCGAGCGTGGGAACACCACCGGGCGGGGAGGTCGCGGTGCGCCCGTCCAGGTTGACGTAGTGCGCGACCCGGGCGGCGCGCTCCGGCGAACTGGTGAGATAGCCCTGCGTGACGAAGGTGCCCAGCGAGTGCGCGAGCAGGTCCACCCGGTCCGCGCCGGTGGCCGCCAGCAGGCGGGAGATGCGTGCGTCGAGCCCCGCGTACACCTGGGGCAGGATCGCCGCGATGTTCGGGGAGTCGTACTCGTGGGCTTCGATGATGTCGATCGGGTACCCGTTGCTGGCCAGCCGTTTGGCCTGGGACTCGAACTGCGCCGCCGATCCGGCGCTGCCGTGCACGAAGATCACTGGACGGTATGTCGGTGTGGCGGCGGCTTCGGCGGCGCGTGGGACGGCGACGGCGGACAGGCTGGCCGCGAGGGCGACCCCGACCAGCACGGAGAGCAGCCTCCGGCGAGATGTGTGCATCGATCCTCCACCTGGACGACGAAGTATTTGCACTACTAGCGCAAGTATCGTGTCAGGGTGGGACGCGATGGTCCACACCTTCCGGTCAGCTGACCTTCGTGGCGAGCAGGTCGCCGACCGCGGCGCGGACCGGGTCGGGGTTCGACCAGCTCCAGTTGGGGTGCGCGCGGTTGGTGAGCAGCGCCAGGACGAGTTTGCGGTCCGGCGCGACCAGGAATGAAGGGCCGGCGAACCCGGTGTGGCCGAAGGTCCGGGCCGAGGCGAGCCTCCCCATGAACCAGCTCTGGTTGAGGACGACCCCGAGGCCGTGCGCCGAGGTCCGGTTGGGTCGCTCGGGGTCGATGGCGGGTTTGCCGGCGTTGTGGTTGCTGAGCATCCGACGCACGGTCGCCGCGGCCAGGATCCGCTTGCCCTGGTAGGTGCCTTCGTTGAGGAGCAGCTGACCGATGGCCGCGAGGTCCGCCGCGGAGGCGAAGATGCCGGCGTGACCAGCGATGCCGCCGAGGTGGTTGGCGACGTCGTCGTGGACGGTGCCACGCAGCAGGCCCCGGGACGAGCGGGCGTCGGTGGCGACCAACCGGCTGGCCTTCGAGGTGGTGGACATCCAGCTGTTGGCGTTGAAGCCGGTGTCGCGCAGGCCGAGTGGGCTGGTGAGGTTGGTCCGGAGCGCCTGGTCCAGCCGCTGGCCGGTGACCTTCTCGACGATCTTGCCGGCGACCATGAGCCCGACGCTGGAATAGCGGAATGTCTTCCCCGGCACGGCGCCGGAGACCAGCGGCGTGGTGAGCACGGCGTTCCACCGGGCCGCGTTGTCGGGCAGGCCGGTGACCTTGGCGCCGACGGGGAGGCCACTGGTGTGGGTGAGCAGCATGTCGACGGTGATCTGCTCCTTGCCCGCGCCGGTGAAGGCGGGCAGGTAGTCACGTACCGGAGCGCCGAGGTCGACCTGCCCCTTGTCGACCTGCTGCAACAGCAGAATGGCCGTGTACACCTTGGTGACCGAGGCGAGGTCGAAGATGGAGTCCGGGCGCATCGCGACGCGTTGGTTCGCCGACAGCAGCTTCGGGCCCGCGCCGTAGCGCAGCGCCTCGCCGACAGCGGTGTGCACAGTCATCTTTCCGTCCACCAGGACGAGAGCGACAGCACCGGGGAAACCCTTGTGCTGGACGGTCTGCGGTGTGGCGGGCAGGTGTCGCCGGAGCAGGGCCGTCACATCCTGCGCGTAGCGGGCCTGACCGGCTGGTGGGGCGCCGCTCGGGGGGACCGGCGCGCCCGGTACGGCGGACGGTGACCTGAGGTTTCCCGCCGAACCGAACCCGACCCGGTTGCCGGCGGCGTCCGTGCCGGTCACCGCGTCTCCGGGGCCGGCCGAACCGGGGTCCGGCGCGCCGTTGGCGCCGCAACCGGTGAGGGCGGAGGTCGCGGCGGCCAGGCCGGCCCCGAGCAGGGTGCGACGCGCAACGGGCATGCCGGAGATGGTGACAGTCGGCCCGCGGGCGCGCCACCTGACCCGCCCGAACGTCGAGCTCGTCCGGCACATCGGCCAACACGTGGTCATCTGGCGGACACAGCCGGTTGGCTTTCGGGCGGTTGTGCGACGATCGGCGAGCATCATGTCGAACGACCCGTCCACCGGTCTGTCCGCGCACGGTCGCGGACAGTGCCCGGGGAGGGCACACACCTCGTTACCCCCTTGGAGAGCACGATGTCCCTCTCCCCGTCCCGGGTCTTCGCAGAGCTGAACGCGACGCGACCCCCTGACCAGCCGTCGCCGACGATGGGAACGGCAGTCGTGGTCGGCGGCAGTGTCGCCGGTCTGCTGGCCGCCCGGGTGCTGTCCGACCACGCCGACACCGTCGTCGTCATCGACCGGGACGACCCGCAGGTCACCGGCGCACGCCCCGGCGTACCCCAGGGGACCCAGCTGCACGCGCTGCTGCCCGGCGGCCTCGTCCAGCTGGAGCGGCTGTTCCCCGGATTCCGCGACGAGGCACTGGCGCGCGGCGCGATCGAGGCGCCACCCACGGCCCGGCGCAACTACCTCGACGGGCGTCTCAAGGTCGTCGTCCCCGACGACGCCGACAGTCTGGCGGGCAGCCGACCTCTGCTGGAGGGCCTGATCCGCCAGCAGGTGCTGCGACTGCCCAACGTCAAGACGATCACCGCCCGCGCCACCGGGCTCGTGTTCGACGGCGCCGTGGTCGCTGGGGTCCGCTCCGAGGTCGGCGGGGTGCCCGGTGTCGAGCGCGCTGACCTCGTGGTGGACGCCATGGGGCGGTCCAGCAAACTGTCCGACTGGTTGGAGCGGGCCGACTGGGACCGGCCGGTCACCCGACGCATGACAGTGCACCTCAACTACGCGACAGCCCTGTTCCGCCGCCCGGATCCCACCCCGGCCTCGACTGTCGTGCTGGCCCTGAACACGCCGGGGATGGCGCTGGACGTGGCCGGGGCCGCGTTCTTCGCCATCGAGGACGGCAGGTGGATGGCCATGATGGCCGGTTACGGCGACGACCGCCCGGGGCGCACCGCGGCGGACTTCGTCCGCCGCCTACGGGAGCAGTTCCCACCGGAGTTCGGCGAGGTCGCCGACCAGGAGATGATCGGTGACGTCCAGACCTACCACCACGCCGACAGCCGGCGACGCGACTTTCACGCGCTCAAGCGCTTCCCGGCCGGCCTGATCAGCGTCGGCGACGCCGTCGCGTCGTTCAACCCGGTGTACGGGCAGGGCATGACGGCGGCGGCCCTGCACGCGGCCTGCCTGTCGACGTACCTCCGGTCCGGCCCGTATCTGCGGGCGCCCGCGCGCCACTACCTCGCGCTGCAGAAGGTCGTTGTCGACGCCGCCTGGTCGCTGTCGACCTCGGCGGACCTGGCGTTGCCCCACGTCGACGGGCCCTACCCGCGCGGCTACCGGCTGTCCCGCTGGGCCAGCGGGCAGATCATCGCCGCGACCGTCACGGACGTGCCGACCGCGCGGCGGTTCAACGACGTCGTCTCCATGCGCGAGCACCCGCGCTCGCTCGCCCGGCCCGGCGTGCTCCTGGGCGCCCTTCGCGCCAACCGGCGCGCGCGCTGAGAAGGGCTGACCCGGCGGCCTCGTCGCGAGGCCGCCGGGACCGCCCTTGTGAAACAGGCCCTAGCGGGGGAGCTTGCGGAGGATGTCGACCACGAAGCGGTGGTCGTCCAGCTGCGGCAGCCCGGAGACGCCGACCCAGCCCACCACACCGGTGCCGCGCACCCGCAGCGGCACCGCGCCGCCGGCCGCCGCGTACCGCGAGGCCGGCAGGCCGAACCGCTCGGTCAGCGTCACCTGCTTGTCCTGGCACAGCCGGGCCATGTAGAGCGAGGAGTGCTCGAAGCGCATCACCACCCGACCCTTGCGGCGCAGCCACGCGTCGTTGTCCGCAGTCGACCCCGGCAGGCCACAGTGGAACAGCTGCCGCCCGGCCCGCCACACCCCCACCGAGACCGGCAGCCGCTGCTCGGTCGCCGCGGCGACGGCCAGCATCCCCAGCTCGTACGCGTCGGTCTCGGACAGGCCCGCGAGCTCCAGCTCGTGCTCCTCGCGCAGCAGCTCGTCCAGCGTCGGCCACGATTCACGGTCAGCTGACAATTTTCTTCTCCTCATCGTGCGGAGGCGATCAACGGGGCGATCACCAGGCGCAGGGCGCGTAGTCCTTCAGGAAACAGCCGTACAGGTCCTCACCCTGCTCGCCGCGGACGATCGGGTCGTACACCCGGGCGGCGCCGTCGACCAGGTCCAGTGGGGCGTGGAAGCCCTCGTCGGCCAGTCGCATCTTCGTCGGGTGGGGGCGCTCGTCGGTGATCCAGCCGGTGTCGACGCTTGTCATCAGGATGCCGTCGGTCAACATCTCCTCGGCGCTGGTGCGGGTCAGCATGTTCAGCGCCGCCTTGGCCATGTTGGTGTGCGGGTGCCCCGGCCCCTTGTAACCACGGCCGAACTGGCCCTCCATCGCCGACACGTTCACCACGTACTTGCGGCGGGCGGACGCGGCGGCCATCACCGGGCGCAACCGGCTGACCAGCACGAACGGCGCGGTGACGTTGCACAGCTGCACTTCGAGCAGCTCGACCGGGTCCACCTCCTGCACCCGCTGGACCCAGCTGTTGACCGAATCGAGGTCGGGCACGAGCCCTCCGGCGTCGATGGCCGTGGACGCCGCGATCCGTTCCGGTGAGGCCGAGCCGCTGGTGAGTGCCAGCGCGGTGAGCGCGTGCGGGGTGAGCGCGGTCGACTGTGGCCCGGCGGTCAGGCTGCCCACCGGGCCGCCCTGCCCGTCCGGCTTGGCGAACGTGATCAGCTCCGGCAGCGGGCCGTCCGGCAGGGCCGCGGCCTCCGCGGCGATGAGCTGCGCGTACGCCCCGGGGGAGCGGCGGACGGTCTGCGCCGCGTTGTTGATCAAAATATCGAGCGGGCCCTGGCTGCTGACGTCGTCGGCGAGTGCGATCACCTGGGCGGGGTCGCGCAGGTCGATCCCGACGATGCGCAGCCGGTGCAGCCAGTCCCCGCTGTCCGGCATCGCCGCGAACCGGCGGACCGCGTCGTGCGGGAACCGCGTCGTCACGGTCGTGTGCGCGCCGTCGCGCAGCAGGCGCAGCGCGATGTACATGCCGATCTTGGCCCGGCCGCCGGTGAGCAGCGCGCGCCGGCCGGTCAGGTCGGTACGCGCGTCGCGGCGCTCCCGGTTGAGGGCCGCGCAGGACGGGCAGAGCTGGTGGTAGAAGGCGTCCACCTCACGGTAGCGCTGCTTGCAGACGTAGCAGCCGCGCGGGTTGTGCAGGAAGCCGGCCGTCTCGCCAGCGACGGAGGACGCGAGCGGAATGCCCTGCGTCTCGTCGTCGATCCGCCCCGGAGCGCCGGTGGCGGTGGCCTCCGTCACCGCCCGGTCGGCGGCGAGGATGGCCTCCCGCCGTTCCTCCCGCCGCCGCTGCTTGATCACCTTGTAGAGGCGGGCGGTGGCCCGCTGTACCTGCACCACGTCGGGGTGGTCGGAGGGCAGCGCCTCCAACGCCTCGAAGACGCTGAGGCAGGCCTCCAGCCGGCTTCGGTCAATACCCTCTTGACCGTTTTCGGTAATGTTGTCCACCGTCATGCGTCGTTGTCTCGTCCCGTATCCCGTGCCGGCTCCAGCCGGCCCCGCCCCAAGTCCGACCCGAAACGGTACGCGCCTCACCGCCTCCGACGCACCTCGCCGCCCTGCGGGCAGTGCTGTCAGTCGGCGTGGCCGAGACGCCAGTAGCCCATGAAGGCCACCGCCCGCCGGTCCAGTCCCCGCTCGGCGACCAGGTGCCGGCGCAGGTTACGGATGACGCCGGCCTCCCCGGCCAGCCACGCGTAGAGCGGCACCGGGGCCATCTCCTCGGGCACCTCCCAGAGGATCTCGGTGTCCACCTCCACGTCCGGCACGGGCGGGGCGGCCGTCGACGCGCCGGGGGCCAGCAGCTCGCCGGCCGCGGCGACGACGGCGGGCACCAGCCGGCTGCCGTACCCGCCGGCGCCCCGGGCCAGCCAGCGGACCTCGACGCCGGGCGGCGTCACCAGCGGCAACACGTCGGCGGCGTCGGGCACCTCCAGCACGACGGTGCCCCGGGCGTCGAGGGGCAGCCGCTCGCAGATGCCGCTGATCGCCGGCACCGCGGTCTCGTCCCCGGCCAGCAGCAGAGTGCCGCCGGTCGACTGTCGAAACTCGACCCCGCCGTGGTTGCCGTGATAGCCGGCGTCCGGCCCGACCAGGGCGATCTCGTCGCCGACGCTGGCCCGTCGGGCCCAGCGTGTCGCCGGGCCACTGTCGCCGTGCAGCACCAGGTCGACGTCGACCTCGGCCAGGTGCTGTCGGACCGCCCGCACCGTGTAGGTACGGATCGGGTTGCGCAGGTGCTCCGGCAGGGCCCGCCACGCCGCGTACCAGTCGGCTCCGTCGGGCAGGTTCGCCCCACGCCGGCCGGGCAGCGGCAGCGCCAGTTTGATCCGCTGGTCGTAACCGTTGTCGGCGAAGCGGTCCAGGTCCGCCCCGATGAAGGTCACCCGGGTGAAGGACGGGCTGAGTCGGCGTACCGCGCGGACGGTGACGGCGAACACGCGCCACGGGGCGATGGGCAGGGTCTCGGTCATGGTGCCTCTCTCGACTCGGGCCGGCGTCTACCGGGTGGTGCTCGCCACGGCGCGGGACCGCCACAGCAACCAGACGAAGTACGGGGTGCCGATCATGGCGGTGACCAGGCCGGCGGGGATCTGGGCCGGAGCGATGACCGTCCGGCCGAGGGTGTCGGCGATGCTGACCAGCGCCGCCCCGAGCAGTGCGGCCACCGGGAGCACCCGGGAGTGCCGCCCGCCGACCAGCGCCCGCGCGGCGTGCGGGGCGACCAGGCCGACGAAGCCGATGACCCCGACGGCCGAGACGGCGGTGGAGGTGAGCAGCGCCGCTGCGCCGAGCGCGACCAACCGGGTGCGTTCCAGGCGGACCCCCAGCACCCGGGGGGTGTCGTCGTCGAGCGCCATCAGGTCGAGTTCCCGGCGGGCGGCGACCATGGCCGGGGTGAGCACCAGCAGGGCGATCAGCACCGGCAGCACCTGGGTGGGCATCCGACCGTAGGTGGAGCCGGACAGCCAGGTCAGCGCCTTCCCGGTGTTCCACGGATCGAACGCCACGACCAGGTAGGTGATGACCGCCATGCCGCCCTGCCAGGCGCCGAAGCCGATCAGCACCAGTCGGTCGGAGCTCAGTCCACCGCGCCAGGCCAGCCCGTAGACCAGGGCGAACGCCAGCATCGCGCCGAGCCCGGCGACGCCGGAGACGGCCCACACCCCGGCCAGCGGCACGAAGGTGAGCAGGGTGACGGCGCCGAGCCCGGCGCCGGCGGTGATGCCGAGGATGCCGGGTTCGGCCAGCGGATTGCGGCAGACCGCCTGCACCGTGGTGCCGGCGACCGCGAGCGCCGCGCCGGCCAGGACCGCCGCGGCGACGCGCGGCCACCGCTGGTCCAGCACAAAGGTGTACGCCGGCCCGGTGCTGCCGTTGACCCAGTTGACGACGTCACCGAGCAGCACCCAGGTGTCACCGGCGAGCATGCCGACCGCCACGGCGCAGACGGTCAGCGCGGCGGTGGCGGCGACGACGCCGCGGTGGAACGCGGCGGAGCGGACGGCCGCGTGCCCGCCGGGCGGACGACGGGTGGGGCCCGCGTCGCGGTGTCGGCGGGCCAGCCAGATGAGGATCGCCGCGCCGAACAGCGTGGTGACCACGCCGGTGGGGATGTCGACGCCTGCCTGCCCGCCCATCACGGCCCGCAGCAGCACGTCGGAGCCGAGCACGATGATGACCCCGGCGATGCCGGACAACGGCAGCAGGATGCGGTGCCGGTGCACACCCGGCACCACGGGGGCGAGCAGCCGGACGATCACCGGGGCGCACAGGCCGACGAAGCCGACCGGGCCGGTGAGGGTGACGGCCGCGGCGGAGAGCAGCACGGCCAGCACCATGACGGTGAGCCGGGTACGCCGCACGTCGAGGCCGAGCACGGTGGCGGTGTCGTCGCCGAGGGCGAGGATGTCGAGGCGGTGCCCGAGCAGCACGAGCACGATGGCGGCGCCGACGATCACCGGGGCGAGTTCGGTCAGCGCGGTCAGGTCGCTCTGCACCAGCGAGCCGTTCCCCCAGGCGAACAGCCCGATGGTGGCCTGCTCGAACAGGAGCAGCAGCAGGGTGGTCACCGATCCGAGCGCCAGCGCGGTCGCCGAGCCGGCGAGGATCAGCCGGGTGGTACCGGCCTGCCCACCGGAGGACATCGCCATCACCAGGCCGGCGGCGGCCAGCCCGCCGCAGAAGGCGAGGCCGCCGGCGGGCAGCGCGGGCAGCGACACGCCGAAGGCGGCGACGGCGACGATGGCCAGGTGCGCGCCCGCGTTGACCGCCAGGGTGTCGGGGGAGGCGAGCGGGTTGCGGGCGATCGACTGCAACGCCGCCCCGGCGAACCCCAGCGCCACGCCGACGGACAGCCCGGCGAGCAGCCGGGGCAGCCGGGAGGCGATCAGGACGCGGGCCGCCTCGTCGTCGGCGCCGGTCGCGAGCCGCAGCAGGTCGAGGGCGCCGACGTTCGAGGTGCCCTGGGTGAGGTGCACCGCGCCGACCACGAGCAGCAGCAGGATCGCGGCGACGAAGACACCGGCGGTGCGGGGCACGGCCAGGCGGCCGCCCGGAGCCGGCCGGGTGGCCGGCTCCGGGCGTGGGGGTGCGTTCAGCACGCTCACACCGCGTACGTCTTGACGAGTTCGTCGATGTACTGCTTGCCGGAGAGCGGACCGCCGAAGGTCCAGATGCCGTTCGGCATCTTGTGCAGGTTGCCCTGCCGCACGAACGGCAGCGACTTCCAGATGGCGTTGCCGGCGAGACCGTCGGCGAACACGTCATCGCCGTCGGAGGCGTTGTAGAAGAGGTGCATGGTCGGATCCTTGAGGACCGTCATGCCCTCGACGTCGGTCTGGCCGAGGCCCCACGCCTCATCGGTCTTGCCGGTCCAGGCGTTGGTGAGGCCGAGCTGGATGCCGATCTGGGAGACCAGCGCGCCCTTGCCGAACATCCGGATGCTGACGGTGCTGCCCTCCTTCCATCCGTCGGCGATGGCGAACGGCCGACCGGCGGCACCCGCGTCGGCGATCTTCTTCCTGCCGTCGGCGATGGCCGCGTCGAAGTCGGCGAGCAGCTTCTCCGCCTCGGTGCTCTTGCCGACCGCCTTCGCGATCATGTTGAGGTCGGTGCGCATCCGGCCGAGGTTGTCGGTGGCGTCACTGCCCTTGGCGACCACGACGGGCACGAACTTCTCCAGCTGACTGACCATGTTGGCGCCCCGGTCGTCCTCCATCACGACGAGGTCGGGCTGGAGGGCGACGATCGAGTCGACGCTGGGTTCGCCGCGAGTGCCGACGTCCTTGACGCCCGGGTCGAGCTTCGCGGAGGTGACCCAGGTGCCGTAGCCCTTGGGGTCGGCCACACCGACGGGCATGACGCCGAGGCTGACCAGCATCTCGACCTCGGCCCACTCCAGCCCGACGACCTTGGTCGCCGGCGCCTTGAGGGTGATCTCCTTGCCCCGGCTGTCGGTGAGGGTGACCGGACCGCTGGCCGCCGAGGCGGAGGTCTCGGGGGCGGCGGCGTTCTCGGTGGTGCCGCAGGCGCCGAGCGTCAGCGCGGCCACGACGGCGAGAAGGGCTGTGAAACGGGTACGGGTCATGACGGTCTTTCTCTGCTGTGGATGAGGGGTGTTGTTCAGACCAGGGCGCGGATCTGGTGCCGCCCGACGGGGCGGGTGGTGACAAGTCCGCTGACCGGGTCGGCGGTCACCTCGATGCGGATCCCGTAGGTCTCGGTGAGGGCGTTCTCGGTGAACACCGTTGCCGGGGCGCCGGTGGCGCGGACCCGGCCCTGGTGCAACAGGACCACCTCGTCCGCCACGGCGGCTGCCTGGTTGAGGTCGTGCAGCACGACGCCGACGGCGACGCCGTGACCGTCCGCGAGGTCGCGGACCAGGTCGAGGATCTCGACCTGGTAGCGCAGGTCGAGAAACGTGGTGGGCTCGTCGAGGAGCAGAACCGGAGTGTCCTGGGCGAGGCAGGTGGCCAACCAGACCCGCTGCAACTCGCCGCCGGAGAGTTCGTCGACGGGACGATCGGCCATCGCGGCGACGCCGGTGACGTCCATGGCGCGGGCGATGGCGGCGGGGCCGTCCGGATCCTCGCTGCGCCAGCGCCCCCGGTAGGGGTGGCGGCCGTAGCCGACCACGTCGCGGACGGTGACTCCGCTGGGCACCGGCCGGCTCTGGGCGAGCAGGGTGACCCGCCGGGCGAACTCCCGGGCCGCGAGGCTGGCGGCGGTGACGCCATCGGCGAGGTGCACGATTCCGGCCTCGATCGGGTGCAACCGGGCCAGGGCCCGCAGCAGTGTGGACTTGCCGCTGCCGTTGGGCCCCACCAGTGCGGTCACGGCACCCGCGCGGAGGTTGATCACCGCACCGTGCACCACCGGCACACCGTGATAGCCGAGACGGAGGTCGACGCCGGACAGGCTGTGCTCTCCGTTGACCGACGCCAACTCGTTCTGCATGAGGTTAGGCTAACCTAACCAGATCAAGGCCTGTCAAGCCGGTCGCGGGGCCGTGACCAGCCTGGCGGGCCGGTGGTCGTCGACTCCGTGCGCGCGTGGGGGATGCTGGGTCCGTGCAGATCGCCACCCTCGGCCCACTCGCCGTCGACGGCCGGCCCGTTCGGGGTGAACGGCTCGCGGCGGTGCTCCGCGCGCTCGTCGACGCCCGGGGGCGGGCGGTCTCCGTGAACCTGCTCGTGGACGCCGTCTGGGACGGCGCGCCACCCGACGACGCGACAGGCGCCGTCCAGGCGCTCGTGTCCCGGGTACGCCGTCTCGGGTTGCCAGTGGTCGCGGTGCCGGGCGGATACCGGCTGCCCGCCGAGGAGATCGCCGTCGACGCGGTCGAGGCGCGCGCCCTCGTCGACCAGGCGCGCACCGTGCTCCAGTGCGGTGACCCCCGTGCCGCCCGCGGCCTGGCCGATCAGGCGCGGGCCCTGTTCCCCGAGGTGCCGGAGCTGGTCAGCGCCGAGGACACCCGCCTGTTCGCGGAGGTCGCCGCGCTGCGCGCGCAGGCGGCACTCGCCGGCGTGGGCCCGTTCGACGAGGTCGACCTGAGCCGGCTCGTCGCGCGTACGCCGCCGGACGAGCCGTCCGCCGCCCTGCTCGTCCGGGTGCTGGCCGCTCAGGGGCGGGAGGCGGAGGCGCTGGAGGTGGTCGAGCGGTTGCGCGCCGACCTGGCCGACCGGTACGGCACCGACCCGTCACCCGTGATCACTGCCGTCCACCTGGCGTTGCTGCGCGGTGAACTCACCGCCCCGCCCGTCGCGGCGCCGCCCCGGCAACCGGCGCGGATCACGCTGCCCGCCGCGTGGCGCCGTCCCATGGCCGCCCTCGTCGGGCGGGAGCGGGACGTCGAGGCCATCACCGGCGCGCTCGCCGAGACACCCGTGGTGACGATCGTGGCGACCGGCGGGGCGGGCAAGACCCGGCTCGCCGCCGAGGTGGCCAGGCGTACGGCAGCGGGTGGGCAGGCGGTACGCGTGATCGAACTCGCTGGCCTGCGCTCGCCCGACGAGGTGCTGCCCACTGTGCTCGCCGCGCTCGGCGGTGCGGACACCACGGCGACCGGCGGCAACCTGGGTCTGGAGCGGCGGGTCCTCAGCCCCGAGGAGCGGCTGCGCGCCGTGGCGCCGGACCTGGACGGGCTTGTGGTGCTGGACAACTGCGAGCACGTGCTCGGCGCGGTGGCCGTCGTCGTCGCGGACCTGGTCGCGGCGGCCTCGCCGGAGGTCGCGGTGCTCGCGACGAGCCGCGCCCCGCTGGGCCTGGTCGGCGAGCTGGTGCACCGGCTGACCGCGTTGCCGGACGCCGACGCGCTCGCGCTTGTCGAGTCCCGGGCACGGGCCGGTGGCGCCGTGCCGACCTGGGACACCGAGCGGGCGCTCGCCCTGTGCCACCGGCTCGACAACCTGCCGTTGGCCCTCGAACTGGCCGCCGCGCGACTGCGGCACATGCCGATCGACGACGTGCTCGCCGGGCTGACCGACCGGTTCGCGCTGCTCGACGACGCCCTGCGCGGCCTGCCCGAGCGGCACGCGAGCCTCTGGGCGCTCGTCGACTGGAGCAGGGAACTGCTCGCCGAGGACGACCGCGACCTGCTGCAGCGGGTCGCTGTCATCCCCGCGCCGTTCACCGCTGACCTCGCCGCCGCCGTCGCGCAGGCCTCGGACGTCCGTCGCGGCCTGGCGACCCTCGTGGAGCAGTCCCTGTTGACACTGGTCGAGGGGGACGGCCCGCCCCGCTACCGCATGCTCGAAACGGTCCGTGAGTACGGCGAGGCCCGGCTGGACGCGGCCGGCGCCCGGGACCAGGCCATGGCCGGCCTGGTCAGCTGGGCGCGGGAGCAGGCCGTTGCGCTGGCCGCCCGCTTCATCGGCCCCGGCCAGGTCGAGGCGCTGCACCGTTGCGCCGCCGAGCAGGACAACCTGGTCGCGGGCCTGCGGTGGGCAATGGCAGCCGACGACGAGCCCGCCGCCGTCGACGTCGCCACCGCGCTGTTCCACCTCTGGTCGGTGCGGGGCCTGCACCTGGAGGTCCTCGCCTGGGCGCGTGGGCTGCTGCACATCGACGATCCGCAGCGACGGCTACGGTCGGCGATCCTGCGGGGCGCGGCCAGCGGCCGACCACTGCCGAACGCCGACCGGCTGGCCTGGACGTGCGTGGTGATCAGCGTCAACGCCGGCGTCAGCGCCGATCTGCGGCCCGCCGTGCTCGCCCGACGGGCGCTGCGGACGCTCCAGACCGAACGCCCCGGCGAGGTGTCGTCCCGGCTGACCGCACTGGCGTCGGCGCTGCCCGGCTTCGACGCGTCCGATCTGGAGCAGAGCCTGAAGAGCGCGACCGAGATGGTCGCGCACCCGGACCCGTACGTGCAGGGGCTGGGGTTGTTCGCGCGCGCGGCGGTACGGGAGAACGGCGGCCTGCCGGAAGCGTCGATCAGCGACGCCGAGCAGGCTTACCACCGCTTCGAGGCCGCCGGCGACCACTGGGGCATGGCGATGGCGGCGGGTGCGGTCGGGCAGTTCCTGGTCCCGGGCGGGGATGCCCGGTCGGCCGAGTGGCTGACCCGCAGCGTCCGGCACATGGAGTTGGTCGGCGCCACGCAGGACGCGCGGTCGATCCGGGTACGGCTGGACGTGCAGCTCGCCCTGACCGGCGACGCGGAGGCGGAGCGGCGACTGGGCGAGACGGCTGCGCTGGGCCAGGCCGAGCAGATAGACGCCGCGCAGGCGCTGCTCGGCCTGGCGCACCTCGCCTGGCAGCGTGAGCGGTACGACGAGGCGCTCGCCCACGCCGACGAGGTGACGCGTGTCCTCGCCGGCTGGGTGGGGCCGCAGCCACAGCCGCGCGTGATGCTCCGGGCCACGGCGGCGATCATCTACCTGCGGGTGGCCCAGGTCGGGCGGGTGTCGGGCAACGATGCCACGGTCCAGGCCTCCGCGATGCTGTCGCTCGCCCGCGAGGATGCGCTGACCTCACGGGACCTGCCGGTGATCGGGGCGTGGGCGTCGGGCGGCGCGGAGTTCGCGGCGTACCGGGGTGACGTCGACACCGCCCGCGAACTGGCCGTACTCGCGAAGCGGATCGGCACTCAGATCGAGATGTTCTTCCCCTTCGAGAACGGCGAACGGCTCAACGCCATCCTCGGGAACGAGGAGCAGCGTGAGCCGTTGCTGGCCGCGTGGCGCGAGCGGCCACCCGCCGTGGCCGTCAGCCGGATCCGTGAGCTGATGGACGACCTGCTCGCCTAGCACCGCGGCCACACCTGGTGCCGGGGGGTGCACCTGTCGATTCTTCGGGGCGGGCAGGCTGGAGACGTGTTTCATAGCGGGGGCTGGGCGCGAATCCTGGTCTATGGTGGGCGGAAAGTGCCGGTGCGGTGTCCCGGCCTGGTCTGCCGGTGGGCTGCCGTTCCACCGTCCGGCCGAGCCAACCAACTCGTCGGGAGCAGTCATGGGCCTCATCCACATCGAACTGTTCGCCACCCTCGACCTGGTCGGGCAGTCGCCCGGCGGCCCCGATGAGGATCCGGAAGGGTTCACGTTCGGCGGTTGGCAGGCGCCCCTGCTCGACGAGGTGGCCGGGCAGCAGGTCGCCGCCGCGTACGAGGGCACGGACGCCCTGCTGCTCGGCCGGCGGACCTACGACATCTTCGCCGCCTACTGGCCCCACCAGGAGGGCGGCGAGGACAACGCCATCGCCACGCTCTTCAACCGCATCCCGAAGTACGTGGCCTCCCGGGGCACGCCCGACCTTTCCTGGGCCGGGTCCACGCAGCTCGGCCCGGATCTGGCCGGCGCCGTGCGCGAGATCCGCGACCGGCACCAGCACGTCAAGGTCGTCGGGAGCCTGAACCTGGTGCAGACCCTCCTGCGCGAACAACTCTTCGACCGACTCGACCTCTGGGTGCACCCGATCGTGCTCGGCGTCGGAAAGAAGGTGTTCGACGGAGGTGCGGTGCCCACGAACGTCACGCTCCTCGAACCGCCGGTGGCCAGTTCGAAGGGCACCGTCTACCTGCGGTACGGGATTGCCGACGGCACGCCCGGCACGGGAGACATGGCCGCGCCCGATCGAGGTGTCGGGCGCGACGACTGAGCGCGGCCCGCGCCACGGGCCCGGACCGTCGGCGGTGCATCCTCCGGACCGCCATTCGGCCACGGCGCCGGCTGGTCGAGGTGCCGGCGCCGTGACCAGGTCAGATCTTCTTGCGGTACGCGCGCAGCGCCAGCGGCATGAACACCGCCACGAAGCCGGCGCACCAGGCGAGGGTCCACCAGACGTGGTTACCGAGTGGGGTGCCCAGGAACAGCCCGCGTACCGACGCCACCAGGTGGGTCATCGGGTTGACGTCCACGAACGCCTGCATCCAGCCCGGCAGGGTGTCGGCGCCGACGAACACGTTGGACGCGAAGCTCAGCGGCATGATCAGCGCGAACATCACACCCTGCACGGCGCCGGCGGTGCGCACCTTCATCGACACGAGCACCGGCAGCCAGCTCAGGCAGAGCGCGAACAGCACCGCGAGCAGACACCCGGCGATCGCCCGGAACGGGTCGGTGTCGATCCGGAAACCCATCACGTAGCCGATCGCGAGGGTCGACACGGTGACGATCACGTACCGGACCACGTCGCCGAGGACCGCGCCGACAAGTGGTGCGGAGCGGGGGATCGGCAACGACCGGAACCGGTCGAAGATGCCCTTGGCGATGTCGGTGTTGAGGTTGACACCGATCGCGATGGCGCCGGTCGCGATCGTCTGCGCCAGGATGCCGGGCAGCAGGAACTGCAGGTAGTCGTGGGTCGATCCGGCGACGGCGCCGCCGAAGACGTACACGAAGATGATGAGGAACAGCACTGGCTGCAGGGTGACGTCGATGAGCGCCTCGGGCGTACGCCAGGTCTTGATGAGGCTGCGCTTGGCGAGCGCCAACGAGTGCCGGACCAGCCGGAACGGCCGGGGGTTCGGCGCGGAGTTCGAGAGCGCGCGACTTCTCGTGGGCGCTGTGTCGGTCAGAGTGCTCATACCGCGACCTCCGAGGGGCGGGTGGTGTCGTCAACGGACGCGGTACGCCCGGTGAGGGTGAAGAACACCTCGTCGAGGCTCGGCAGGTGCAGGGACAGTTCGGTGACCGCGATGCCGGCCGCGGCGAACCGTGCGACGCTCGCGGTCAGGGCCGTGTCGTCGGTGACCGGCACCGCGAGCACGCCCTTGCGGATCTCGTCGGCCTGCCCGCCGGAGCCGACCTGGGTCAGGATCTCCGCGGTGCGGGGCAGTTGCGCCGGGTCGGAGGGGCGGACCTCCAGGGTCTGCCCGCCGACCACCCGCTTGAGCCCTTCGGGGGTGTCGTGCGCGATGACCCGGCCGTGGTCGATCACCGTGATCGCGTCGGCGAGCGCGTCGGCCTCCTCCAGGTACTGGGTGGTGAGCAGCACCGTCGAGCCGTTGTCGACAAGCGAGCGGACCACGTCCCACATGTCCTCACGCTTGGCCGGGTCGAGCCCGGTGGTCGGCTCGTCCAGGAAGATCACGTCGGGGGAGCCGACCAGGCTGGCGGCCAGGTCCAGCCGCCGCCGCATGCCACCGGAGTAGGTCTTGGCCGGCCGGTTCGCGGCATCGGTCAGGTCGAACCAGTCGAGCAGTTCGGCGGCCCGCCGGCGGGCGCCGGTGCGCCCCAGCTCCAGCAGGGTGCCGAACAGCTCCAGGTTCTGCCGCCCGGTCAGGTCCTCGTCGACCGAGGCGTACTGGCCGGTGAGACCGATGCTCTGCCGAACGCGCTCGGCGTCCCGTACCACGTCGAAACCGCTGATTCGGGCGGTGCCGGCGTCGGGGGTGAGCAGGGTGGAGAGGATCCGCACGGCGGTGGTCTTGCCGGCGCCGTTGGGGCCGAGCACCCCGAGCACCGTCCCGCGGGGTACGGCGAGGTCCACGCCCTGCAGCGCCCTCGTCTTCCCGAATGTCTTCACGAGGCCCTCGGCCTCGATCACCAGGTCAGCTGTCATGCGAACAGTCTGCGCGGGCCCGCTGACACCGCCCTGACACGGCACCGACACCCGCTGACATGGGCGCTGCCTCGCCGAGGACGCGTCTGATGATCTTGGTCAGTGCCGACTGTCGTGAAAACGCGGCGTCCGGACGCGCGCGTTACCTCGAGATCAGCAAAACCGAGCCGATCAAGTCCTGCGGGGCGGGCCGATGCTCAGGGGCTCTCGACTGACCCAACGCACAGGCCGGCCGGGCTCCCTCGCGGGGAGCCCGGCCGGTGCGGTCGAGGCCGTCGCGGAGCTGTCCGGCCCGCAGAGGGGGGTGCTGCGGCCGGAGAGGTACGGACGGCGTGACCGCGCTTCGCGCGGTGGCCCGCCTGCTCAGCTCGGTAGGCGGCCCCGCGTGGAGACGAAGTGGTACGACATGACGGCGAACCCGGGGTCACGGAGCAGCCGCCGGAAGGCGTTCAGTTGGTTGGTCGACAACCCCGCCGCCAGCAGGTCCGGTTCCAACTGACGGGAGTTGGTCTCGTAGAGCGACGTTCCGCTCGACCCGCCGGCCCAGCTCTGCGAGTGGGTGATGGTGTCCAGGTCGGTCAGACCGGCGAGGGCCATCTCGGTGTGCACGTCCTGCGCCCACCCCAGGTCGGCGCCGTGATCCTCCAGGACACCCATCATGGCGTCCATGACCTGCGCGAAGAGCTTCGCGGCGTCGTCGGTGGGCGCGGTCAGCACCCGCTGCGGCGCGGTGCAGTCGAACTCCTCGACCACCAGCCACCCGCCGGGTGCCAGCGCGCCGGTGAGGGTACGCAGGACCCGTCGTCGATCGGGGAGGTGCAGCAGCACCAGCCGGGCGTGGATCAGGTCGAACGCGTCCCCGGGTGGCGGTTCGGTGCGCACGTCGTGCTGGCGTACCTGCAGGTTGCCCGCGGCCACCAGGTGGGTGGGGTCGATGTCGGTGGCCAGCACGTGCCCGTCGTCGCCGACCGCGCGGGCGATCCGCCGGGCCATCGAGCCGCCACCCGCCCCGACCTCCCAGCAGGTCGCGCCCGGTCGCAGCACCGGGCCGGCCAGCCGACGAGTCGTGATCGGATCCAGGAAGGACTCCAGCGCCTGCATCTGGGGAACGGCGTCCGGTGCGCCGTTGTCGAACGTGTACGTGTCGTCGCTGGTATTGGTTGTCATCGGTGTCCACCTCTCCGAGAAGGGTCGGGTTGACTACGGGGTGTCGGCCCAGAGCCGAGGCGTCGGTCGGTTGGCCGGGCGCGGGGCGACGGCGGCGACGCTCAACATCGCCGCCAGTGGGGCCGGATCGCGGCGGGCCTCAGCGGTCGGCCGGTCATAGACCACCCGGCCGTACTCCAGCACCGCCACCCGGTCGGCGATCTCGATGGCGTGCTGGAGTTGCTGCTCCACCAGCAGCACGGTCAGGCCGTCGGCGGCGAGACCGTTGACCAGCTCGCGGACCCGCGCCGCCAGGTCGGGCGAGAGGCCCTCACACGGTTCGTCGAGCAGCAGCACCCGGGGTTGGCCGAGCAGAGCACGGGCTATCGCCAGCATCTGCTGCTCCCCGCCGGAGAGTTCGCAGCCACGGTGTCGCAGCCGCACCGCCAGCCTCGGCAGCAGTTCCAGGGTCCGGTCGACCGTCCAGCCCTCGCCGCCGGAGGTGCGGGCCCGCCACGGCGCCGCCGCCAGGTGCAGGTGCTCGGCCACTGTCAACCGGGAGAAGACCCGTCGGCCCTGCGGGACGAGACCGACGCCCGACTGGGCGATGCGATGCGGTTGCCGGCCGGCGACGTGCACGCCGCCGATCTCGATGCGACCGCTGGACGCCCGAACCAGCCCGGCGATGGTGTGCACGAGCGTGCTCTTGCCCGCCCCGTTGCGGCCCACCACGGCCTGGATGCTGCCCGGGCGCACCCGCAGGCTGACCTCGTGCAGGACGATTCCCCCGCCGTAGCCGGCGCAGAGACGATCCACAGTGAGCATCAGGCCACCCCGTCGGCGTAGGCCTGCCGCACCAGCGGCGAGGTACGGATCTCGTCCGGTGTGCCGGCGGCCAACGTCTGACCGTCGCGCAGCACGGTGACCGTGTCGGAAAGGGCGTACACCAGGTCCAGTCGGTGCTCGACCAGCAACACGGCGACCGCCCTGGGCAGCGCCTGGAGCAACTCGACCAGCCGGCCGACCTCGATGGCGGACAGCCCGGCCGCCGGTTCGTCGAGGAGCAGCAGGCGGGGGCGACCGGCCAGGGCCATCGCGATCTCCAACTGGCGTCGTTGCCCGTGCGCGAGGTGCCCGGCGGGCACCGCCGCGACGGCGGTGAGCCCCATCTGCTCCAGCAGGTGACCCGCCAGCTGCCGCGCGGCGCTTCTGCGCCGGCCCGGCCACCACCGGCGGCGGGGAATGACCCGGGGCAGCGCCGCCACCACGACGTTCTCCGTCGCGGTGAGCGTCGCAAAGACAGCCGGTCGTTGGTGGATGCGGTTGATGCCGCGCCGCGCCCGGGCCGCCGGCCCGAGCCGACCGACCTCCCGTCCGTCGAACCGCACCGTGCCGCGCTGCGGTGTCGTGGACCCGCCGATCACGTTGAGCAGCGTCGTCTTGCCGGCCCCGTTCGGGCCGATCAAGGCGTGCCGCTGGCCGTCGTGGACGCACAGGTCCACACCGTCGAGCGCGGCGAGCGAGCCGTACCGCACTGTGACATCCTGGGCGTCGAGCAGGCCGGTCATCGGTGCAGCTCCGCAACGGTGGCCTGCTCCTGGGTGGCTGGCTGGTCCGGCGGCGTGCCCGGTGGACGTAGCCGTCCCCGGGCCCGGTTGACGCCGGTGGGTAGCAGGTAGACCGTCGCCACGAACAGCGCGCCGAGCACCAGTGGCGCGTGGCCGGGCAGCACCCCGAACAGCCAGTCCCGCACGGCGATGACCAACGCCGCGCCCACCAGGGCACCGCCCACCGAGGTGGTGCCACCGATGACGACACCGAGCAGCAGCAGCGCGGACGTGTCGAAGCCGAAATCGGCCGGGGAGATGTACTGCTGGGCGACGACCAGGACCGAGCCGGCGGCACCGGCTATCGCCCCGGCGGCGATGTGCGCGCCGGACAGGTGCAGCGCCACCCGGTGGCCACTGGCCCGCAGCCGCGTCTCGTCGTCGCGCCCGGCCCGCAGCACCAGCCCGGCCCGGGTACGCAGCAGCATCAGCACCGCGCCGACCAGCGTGGCCACCACGACCAGGGCGTACAGGTAACGGGCCTGATCGCTGGCGAGCGACGGCAGCCCCCAGAACGGGCGGACCGCGGGGATGCCGGCCAACCCGTCCGTGCCGCCGGTCACCGATCGCCACCGGCCGAGGACGGTGACGACGAGTTCGCCGATGGCCAAGGTGATCATCAGGACGATCACCCCTCGGGCGTGCACGACGAGCGGCACGGTGAGCGCGGCCAGCAGCGCTCCGGCGCCCGCCGCGACGACGAGGTGCACCACGCCGACGTCGGAGATTCGGCTGCCGACCACGGCGCAGGCGTAGGCGCCCGCCGCGTAGGGTGCGGTCTGCCCGAGGGTGGGCATGCCGGCGACGCCGGTGAGCAGGGCGACGCTCACCCCGACCAGGGCCAGCGCCAGCGTCCGGGCGAGGATCGCCGTGGTGTAGTCGTCGACCACCCAGGGCGCCACGACCAGGCCGACCAGGACCAGCGCCGCGATGCCGCCCCGGGCACGCCGGATCACCGCGCCGCTCATGCCGCCCGCCACCTGCCCGCCAGGCCGCGCGCCCGCACGGCCAGCACGGCCGCCATGGCGGCGAACAGCAGGAACGGCGCGGCGGACGGCAGCAGCGCCACTCCCAGCGTCTGGATCTCGCCGATCGCGAGCGCGGCCAGCAGGGTGCCCGCCATCGATCCGAGCCCACCGAGGACGACGACCACCAGGGAGAGCAGCAGCACGGTGTCGGCGGTGCCCGTGCCGGGGCCGATGATGGGCGCGCCGAGGACCCCGGCCGCGCCGGCCAGCGCACCGGCGGCGGCGAGCACACCGGCCCGGATCCGGGCCGGACTCACGCCCAGGCAGGCGACCATCTCCGGGTCGTCGACGGCCGCCCGGACCAGCATCCCGGCCCTGGTGCGTCGCACCACCAGATAGAGCGCGGCCGCGAGCACCGCCGCGACGACGATGAACACCAACCGGTACGCGGCGTAGCGGTGGCCGGCGACCACCACCGACCCCTCCAGGGCGGCGGGCACCTGGACCTGCGGGTCGTCGGGTCCGAAACCGGCGACGAGCAGGCTGCCGCCGGCCAGCGCCACCCCGAAGGTCAGCAACGCCTGACTCAGGTGATTGCCGGTGGCGACCGGTGTGAGCAGGCCGGCCAGGAGCACCCCCGCTGCGGCGGCGGCCAGCACACCGACCGCCAACGCCAACGCCAGGCTCGCCCAGCCGCCGTCGAGCAGCGCCGCGGCGGTGTACCCGCCGATCGCGTAGAGCAGGCCGTGCGCCAGGTTGAGGATGTTGGCGACGCCGAAACAGAAGACCAGGCCCGACGCGGCGACGAACACCAGCAGCCCGTAGGCGACTCCGTCCAACGCCGGGATCAGGTACGGGTCGATCCGGCTCGTGCCGGCCGCCACCGCTATCACCGGCCGACGGTCGCGAGGTCGCCGACGACGGTGTTCGACAGCGCCCGGCCGTCCTGGCGGACCTGGCGCAGGTACCACTTCTGCACGGGGGAGTGCGTGGTGGTGGAGAACTGCCAGGTGCCGCGCGGGCTGGCGATCTGGCCGAGTTGACCGATGGCCGTGTTGATGGCCTCGGGGGTCGGGTTGCTTCCGGCGGCGCCGATCGCCCGGTCCAGCACCGCCGCCGCGTCGTACGAGGCGAGCGCGTAGGTCGTCGGTGAACCGTCGTGCTTCGCCTTCCACGCGGCCACGAACGCCCGGTTCTCCGCGTTGTCGAGGTCGGGCGAGTAGTTGAGCACCGAGTAGATGTCCCGGGCAGCCTCGCCCTGCGCGTTGAGCACGCCGCCCTCGGTGAGGAACCCGGCCGCGTACAGCGGGATGTCCTTGATCTCGGACTGCGCGTACTGCTTGACGAAGTCGACGGCGGCGCTGCCGGCGTAGAAGGTGTAGACGGCCGCCGCGCCGGAGGCCTTGATGCGGGCGAAGTACGGGAGGAAGTTGGTGGTGGCCGGGAACGGGGTGAAGGTCGTCTTGCCGTCGGCGTTTGCCAGCTTCCCGCCGATCTTCCCGAACGCGTCGGTGAAACCACGCAGCTCGTCCCAACCGCCCTGGTAGTCCGGGCCGATCGCGTAGACGGAACCCTTCACGTTGTCGCGGACGTGCTGGGCGATCGCCGCCCCGGGCTCGTCGGAGAGGTACGAGGTGTGCCAGACCCGGGAGACGTCCTTGAGCTCCGGCCGGCCGTTGGAGCCGACCAGTGGCACCTTGGTCTCGTTGAGCACCGGGGTGACTCCGGCGACCGAGCCGCCACCGACGATGCCGGTGAGAGCGGACACCCGGTCCTGCTTGAGCAGCTTGGTCGCGGCCGGGACCGCGGTCTGGGCGCCGTTGCCCTCGTCCGCGACGATCAGGTCGACCTGCCGGCCGCCCAACTTGCCGTCGTGGGTGTCCAGGTAGAGCTGGAAGCCGTCGCGGATCTCCGTACCGACCGCCTGGTAGGTCCCGGACAGCGACGCGAGCAGACCGATCTTTATCGAGCCGCCGGCGCTCGTGCCCGGAGCGTCGTCGCCGCAGGCCGTGCTGGTGGTCAGCACGGCCGCGAGCAGCGCGGCGGTGAGGGCACGGCTGCGCCAAGGCGTGGTGAGAGGCATGTCTAACTCCAGAGGAAGGGGAAGGGGTCTCCGGCGTGGGGGCGCCGGGTGGTCAGCGGCTGCGGGCGAGCGCCGCGCGGGCAGCGGGGGTCAGCGCGTCCCCGATCCGGTTGGCCAGCTCGGTCATCTCGTAGGAGACCTTGCCCACGTCGCACTCGGGGGCGGCGAGCACCAGCAGCGAGGCGCCGTCGTTGAAGGCCATCGAGAACATGAACCCGCCCTCGAGCTGTGTGACATTGGAGATCACCGCGCCGGCGTCGAAGAAGGCCGCCGCCCCCCGCAACAGGCTGACCAGCCCGCTACCGGTGGCGGCCAACTGGTCGGCCCGGTCCGGTGGCAGGTCGCGGGTGGCGGCCACCATCAGGCCGTCGCTGGAAATGGCGATCGCGTGGCTGACCTCGGTAGCGCGCGCGGCGAAGTTGTCCAGCAGCCAGCCGAGATCCTGTTGGTCGGTCACGTGCTCTCCTGTCGCGTCATTTGTTGCCGAGGTTGATCGGGGTACGCCGTCGGTTCGCCACGCCCCGCGCGTACGCGGCCATCGCCGTCGCCACCTGCGCCGGGTCGCGGTATTCGGACCGTTGCCGCTGCTGGGGCACTGTCACACCGCCGGGCACGAGGTGCCGTTGCGGCTCCCGTTTCGGCAGGCCGGAGTTGGTGGTCGTGGTGACCTCGGGGGTGTGCGCCTGGGCGGCCGTACGCCAGGCGTCGTCGGCGGGGCTGGCCCACTGGTGGCCGTTCTGGCTGTTCTGGCCGTCGACGACGTCGGCCTGGAACCAGTGGTTGACCTGTTCGAAGATGAGAAGCTCCTCGGTGGGCGCGTCACCCCGGTCCGGGGGTGGGGGAGCCGGCCGGAACACCGGCGCCGCCGGCAGGGTCCGTTCGCCCGCAGGGCGTCCGGCTGTGGGTTCGGGGCGCGGCTGGTACGGCGGCGGCGGAGGGCTGGCCGTCCGCGCTGCCCGTCGCGACAGCCGGCCGGGTGCGAGCAGGTACTCCTCCGGTGGCAGGGACCGGATGATCGCCGCGGGGAATGTCGCCTCGGCGAGGATGCCGCGCCGGGGGCCGCGTCGCAGTTGAACGGTGGCGCCCAGCCGGGCCGCGAGCTGGCCCACGACGACCAGCCCCATCGCCCGTACGGCGGCCACGTCGATGGCCGGTGGGTGGGCCAGCAGTTCGTTGAGTTGCTGCATCCGCTGCGCCGACAGCCCCACACCCTCGTCGCTGATCTGGACGATGACGCGGTCACCCAGGCTCCGGCCGCTCACCCACGTCTCACTTGCCGGCGGTGAGTACGTCGTGGCGTTGTCCATGAGTTCGGCGAGCAGGTGCACGACCTCGTCGACGGTCTTGGCCGCCACGGCGACATCCCCGTCGATCATGCCGAGCCGGACCCGCGCATAGTGCTCGATCTGGGACAGCGCGGCCTGGAGCACCTGTTGCAGCGGAACGTCGCGCTGGCGTACGCGACCCACCCCGACGCCGCCGAGCACCAGCAGGCTGGCGTTGATCCGGCCCATCCGGGTCGCCAGGTTGTCGAGTGTGTACAGCTGGTCGAGCCGGTCGGGGTCGGTCTCGTCGCGCTCGACCAGGTCGACCTGGGCCAGGACGGCGTCGACGAGCCGCTGTTCGCGGCGGCTCAGGTGGATGAAGATGTCGGCGGTGTTGGCGCGCATGACGGCCTGTTCGGCGGCGGTCCGCACGGCGGCCTGGTGCACGGCGCTGAACGCCTGACCCAGTTCGCCGATCTCGTCGTCGCTTGACGGTTCGAGGGCGGAGCTGGACTGCTGCCGGGCCAGCGTCTGTGGGTCGACGGTGGCGCTGCCGGGTTGTTGCAGCTGGGCCACCACGGCGGGGAGCTGCTCGAAGGCCACGGCGTTGGCCGCGTCCCGTAGCCGGCGCAGCCGTCGGGTGATCTGCCGCGCCACGGCCCAGGTCACCAACGCGGTCAGGATCAGGGCCAGGAGGACGCTGGCCGCCTCGGCCACGGCCCGGCGGCGCTGGTCGGCGTGGGCGGCGCGAACGTCGTCGCGGACCGCGCCGTCGACCCGGGCGCGCAGGTCGGCCAGGCGGGCGGCGCGCGTCTGGGTGGTGGCCACCCAGGCGCCGGTCTCCAGTTGCAGCTGCGACCCCGGTTGGGCGCGGGACACCTCGTCCTGCATCCGTTGCAGCGCGAGCGCCTCCTTGCCGGTGCCGGCCTGCTCCCACCAGATGCTCCACTCGGGTGGGGCCAGGGCCAGGAACGACAGACTCGACTCGGTGTAGCTGGTGCGGGCCGCGGTGATGTCCTGCTGCATGGCCGGGGTCAGCTCCCCGCCCGCGACGGCGCGCAGCACGGCCACCTGCTGCTGACCGATGGCCTCGGCCGTCTTCGACAGCGCCGCCGAAGCCCGGATCCCGTCGGCGAGTTGGGCGTCCACCACGCCGTGGGAGACGTTCTCCCGGAAGTTGATGAGATCGGCTATCGCGATGCGGTAGCTGAAGGTCATCGCCGACACCGACGCGTGCGTGGCGGTGCGCACCTGCGTGCGCAGCGGGGCGAGGCCGTCCAGCGCCGCGTCGATACGCCGCAGCAGAGCCGGGTTGGCGTCCTCGTCGGTGGACAGACGATCCCGCTGCCCGCGGTAGCGGGCGACGGCGTCATCGGTGGCGGCCATCTCCGCGCCGAAGGCGTCCTGCTGCTCCGGTCGGGCATAGGTGAGCAGGTCGGCGGCGGCGATGCGTTCGCGTTGCAGCCGGTAGGCCAGGTCGCCGGCCTCGGCACCGACCTGCGCCAGGATCTGCAGGTCGCTGGCACGGGCCGTCTGGCGTGCGCTCTCGGTCAGCGCGAGACCGGCGAAGCCGATCACGGCGACGAGCGGGGCCGCGACGATGAGGCGCATCCGGCCGGCTATCTTCCAGCCGCGTCGGCGGGTCGGGTAGGGTCTGGCCGCGTGGGACCGGGTGCTCGACGCCAAGATTGACTCCCACGACTCGTCGATGACGGTCTATACGCACGTTGCCGAATGCAAGTCCCATTCGGCCGGAAGCCGCGCTCGTAGACCAGACCTGGCCGTGGTACAAACTGCCCGTACCAGCATCTGTACCCAAAGTCAGCGACCGGTGACGCCCCGGGGTCGTGCCGGATTCGTCGAGTCAGCGCTGGTGGTCGAGGGGCCCGGCCGGCGGATGCCGCCGCTGCGGGTCGTCCGGTTCGGGCTGGCCGTTGAGCACCTGGCCGATCAGTTCCCGCAGCTCGTCGATCGCGTCCACCACGGCACCCGGGTCACGCGCGTCACGCTGGCCACGCTGACGCGGCACCTGCCGATCCAGCCGCGCCGGTTCCGGTGCGCGCGGGCCCCGGCGACCGTCGGCGGCCAACTGCTCGGCCGCGACCTGCGGCCACAGCTCGGCCAGCCGGCCGCCGGTGCCGAGCACGTCATCGCAGCGCAGCGCGAACTCGTGACTGCCGAACCGGCGACCTGACTCGACCGCCGCGACCGTCTCCCGGCTGAACCGCACCAGATCCGCCAGGGCCCGTTGGGTCAGGCCCCGTTGGACGCGACAGTTGCGCAACTCCCATCGGAACCGGTGACTTGCCGCAGAGTGAGCCGAGCTCGACGGGGACGTGTGCTCCATGCGCTCACCTTCGTGGAACGGACATTCAGCGGCGGACGCCAGATCGAGATCTGCCGATGAGCCGAACATTCACAGAGGGCAATTCTTAACCCAGGACGGGATGGGTGTGAAGACGTTCACCGGCATGGATCGTCGGGGAAAGCGGAAAAGGTGCGCGCCGCCCGGTGCCGGCACCCAGGTGCGCCGGGTCACGCAGCCCCACCCCACCCTCCGCCCGTCCGCAGGTCAGCACAGCTGGCGCTCGCGTTCTCTCAGGCGGCGTGCACTTCGGCCGTCGCCCCACCGCGTGCCGCCGGCACGTCCGTGGACGCCGGGACATCGATTATCGCGAGGAGTGTGCGGTGCGCACGAAACGCGACATTGGGCTTGTACGAGCGATGTTGCTCCGGTGACAACCGTAGGCCGGGAATGGCTTCGGCGAGCCGGCTGAGAGCGATCCCGGCCTCAAGTCGCGCCAATCCCGCACCGATGCAGAAATGCGGACCGTGGCCGAACGACAGGTGATTGCTCACGTCGGCCCGGTGCGGGTCGAACCGGTCCGGGTCATGGAACGCCTCGGGGTCCCGGTTCGCCGCCCCGATCAACAGCAGGCAACGCGCCCCGGCGGGGATCGTCACCGCCCCCACCGTGACGTCCCGGGTGGTCACTCGGAGCCAGCCGTCGATGGCGGGCGCGAACCGGAGCGTCTCGCTCACGAAGGCGGGGACGAGCCCCGGGTCCGCGGTGATCGCCGGCCAACGCCGGGGAGCGGACAGGGCCTGGTCGAGGGCGTGCGCGAGTAACCCGGCGGTGGTCTCGTGGCCCGCGACCAGGAGATTGAAGGCCAGGCTCGCCACCTCGGGCACCGTCAGCACGGTGTCGTCGTCGTCCCGGAAGGCCAGCGCGCGGCTGATGAAGTCGTCTCCCCGATGTCCACTGTCCACCCGCTGGCGGACCAGATCTTCGCAGTAGTGCCAGAACTCCAGCAGGCCCTGCGCCAGGCGTACCTGCTCGGCCGGGTCCGGCTGCCCCCAGATGAGGGCGATCTGGCCGTCCGCCCAACTCCGGATCCGGCTGATGTCGGCGTCGGGCACCCCGAGGATGTCCAGGACCACCAGCAGGGGAAGCTCGGTGGCGAACTCCGGGATCAGGTCGACCTGGTCGCCCTGGCGGGCGGCGAGGCGGGACACCAACTGGTCGACCCGGCGCCGGACGATCGCCCCGTACTCAGCCTCGACCCGCTCGGCGGTGTTCGCGAAGGTGGCGCGGAGGGCCCGGCGGGTGCGCGGGTGCGTGGGTGGGTCCGCAGCGGCCGTCGTGGGAGGCGCGTCGATCTGCATGATCACGTTCAGTGCCGGTGGACACACCTCGTACACCGGGGCGAGGGTGAGGGCGTTGGCGAATGTCGTGGCGTCGGCGAGAGCCCGCCGGACGTGTGTGTGCCGGCTGATCAACCACAGGCCCAGATCCTCGGCGTAGTGCACCCCTGCCGGGTCGTCGAGAATGCGCCGCCACATGCTTGCCGGATCGGTGAGATAGACCCCGGCGTACGGACTTAACCGCATGAAAAGCCTCCTGATGCACGCGGCGAGAAACCGGCAGCGCCCCCATTTGGCGATCCACTTCAGCCGGGCCGATAATGGCGCGCATTCGCCTCTGGCTCTTTACGGTGCGCTGGCCGGCCACACAAAGTCAAGATTGGGTTTCATCTATTTATTGGTCGCTTAATTGCGTGCTGCAACAGCCGAGCGAGCCTGGCTGAATGCAAGTTGCGGCTCGGCCCTTGCCGTGAAAGTCGACCCGGTTGGACGGTGGAATCGACTCGCCGCTTCTCCCTCATGACCGGGGAAACGACCTCCGGCACGACGAGTGACGCCGCAGCCCGGTCACCGACGCCGACGGAAGCAGCGGGCGCTGACGGAAGCAGCCGACGCCGACGGAACGAGTCGGCGCTGACGGAAGGAGCCGGCCCGGTGACAACGGCGCGGGGGGTTCCAGCCCAGGCCGGAACCCCCCGCGCGTCGTGTGGTGACGGCGCGGTCAGCGCGCGGCGGTCACGGCGCCCACGGCGCGGCGATGTTCCAGGTGCTGTCGGCGGTCCACAAGGTCGGCGTGTTGTACGCGTCGCCGCCGGTGCCGTTGCTGAGCCAGACCTCCGAGTTGTAGTGCCGCAGGTACTTACCTCGGAAGTTGTACGACTCCAGCGACACGCCGGTGCCGGTCAGCCCGGTACGGGCGCACCAGGTGGCGTCGGCGCGCAGCAGCGCGGAGCCGTCGTCCGGCGAGTTGCGGACCCGGGAGTTCTGGTGGCGCAGGTACTGCCCGGGAAAGTTGACCGACTCGAACGAGTAGCAACCGGCACCGGCCAGACCCGGCCGGATGGTGTACGTGGCGTCGGCCTTGAGCAGGCTTGAGCTCGCGGCGTCGACCACCTCCGTGTAGGCCAGACCGTCCTGGTGGCGGAGGTAGCGGTTGGTGAAGCCGGGAGTGGTCACCTGCAACGACCGCCGGGTGTTGACCGGCAGGGCGACGGGCGCCGAACCACCGATGGTCTTCGAGGCGTTGATCAGGGCGGTGTTGACGGCGCGTACCCGCGCCTGGTCCATTTTGATCACCTGCCGGTCGTAGGTGAGGAAGCCGTTCAGCTCGCCCTCCAGGTCGGTGATCTCGGTGTAGATCGAGGCGCTGAGCCCCTTGCCGAGCATCAGGTTCTGGGTGCCCTGCACCAGCCCCACGTACCGGTCGGTGAGCACTGTCGAGTTGGGCTGCCACTCGTAGGCGAAGAACTGGCCGTTGGGGCTGTATTCGTGGCCGGGGGTGTGCAGGCCCAGTCCGCCGAATTCACCGAGCACCGCGATCCGGCTGCTCGACGGCACGGGGGAGTCCGGTCCGAGGTAGACGTGCCAGTCGTCGATGTCGCCGTTGCCGGGGTTGCCGAGTGACTGGCAGCAGTTGTGGCCGCTGTGCGGGTTGACCAGACGGGTCGGGTCCTGGTTCTTGATGTTCTGCGCGACCCGCCGGGTGTCGGCCAGGGACCGCTCGCCCCAGCCCTCGTTGTAGGGCGTGTACGCGATCACGGCGGGTGAGCTGCGGTGTTCGTCGACGATCTCGCGCGCCTCCGCCTCGAACTGCGCCTGCTGGGCGTCGGTGGGGTCGACGTCCTGCGCGGTCAGCGACGGGATGTCCTGCCAGACCAGCAGGCCGAGCCGGTCGGCGTGGTAGAACCAGCGTTGCGGCTCGACCTTGATGTGCTTGCGCACCATGTTGAAGCCCAGGTCCTTGTGCTTCTGCAGGTCGAAGGCGAGGGCGGCGTCGGTCGGCGCGGTGTACAGCCCGTCCGGCCAGAAGCCCTGGTCGAGGGTGCCGACCTGGAACACGAACTGGCCGTTGAGCTTGGGGCGCAGCACCCCGTTGACCAGGCCGGTGGTGATCTCCCGCATGCCGAAGTAGTGCGTGGTCCGGTCCACTGTGGCGCCGCTGGCGTTGCGCAGGTGGACCCGCAGGTTGTAGAGGAACGGGTCGTCGGGTGACCAGCGGCGGGCGTTGGGCACCGGCACGCTGAAGTCGGTGAAGCCGCCGGTGGCCGAGCCGACCACTGTGGCGCCGTTCAGTGCCTCGGCGAGCACGCTGTGGCCGCTCACGTCACCTCGGGTGAAGACCCGGACCCGCAGTGTGTTGTTGCTCAGGTTCGGGTAGACGTCCACGCTGCTGATCGAGGCTGCGGGCACCGGCTCCAACCACACCGTCTGCCAGATGCCGGAGCTGGGGGTGTAGAAGATCCCCCCGGGCGTCTTGGTCTGTTTGCCGATGGCGGGCAGGCTGCCGTTCTGCCGGGTGTCGGTGGGATCCCAGACCTTGACGACGATCTCGTTCGTCCCGGTGGTGAGTTGGGGAGTCACGTCGAAGGTGAAGGCGTCGTAGCCGCCGGTGTGTGCGCCGACCCGGACACCGTTGACCCAGACGGTGCTCTGCCAGTCGACGGCGCCGAAGTGCAGCAGGGTCCGCCGGCCCGACCAGTTCGCCGGGATGGTGACGGTGCGTCGGTAGAACAGGTAGTTGCGGTTGTCGTTGGCGGCCCGTTGGATGCCGGACAGGGCGCTCTCCACCGGGAACGGCACGTTGACCCGCTCGGGCAGGTTGGTGCCGAACTGCGGGGCGTCGTCGGTCGTCGACTGGCGTAGCTGCCACTCGCCGTTGAGGTTGAGCCAGTCCGGCCGCGTCATCTGGGGCCGCGGATACTCGGGCAGTGGTGTGCCGGTCAGGGCCTGGCTGGTCCAGGGGGTGGTCAGTGGCGGCGTCTTGGCCGGTGCGGCGTACGCCGCGGGCGCGGCGAGCACGCCGGCGACCAGGGCCAGAACGAGTAGCAGTGGCAGGGCGGGGCGGATGGGGACGTGACGTGTCATGCCGTCTCCGGGGGACGAGTTGCCGCGGGCGGTGCAGCCAGGCCCGAAGCGCGTGGGTGGTGGGCATCGGGTGGTCATCGAGGGGGGACGGGCGTCAGCGACGGATGTCGGTGGGACTTCCACCCGCCGGCGGTGACCGGCATATTGACATCCATCAGCACCTGTTTAACGTTATAGAGCCGCGCTGGGGGTCCCGTCAATGCTTGTTCATCAATGCCCGGCCAGCCGGCCGGTCCACGTCGCGAGAGGTTGGGGATGGGCGTCAACCTGAAGGACATCGCCAAGCGCGCCGGTGTCTCGCTGGCCACGGTCTCGAACGTGGTGAACGGATACCGGCCGGTGGGCGAGCGGACCCGACAGCGGGTGCAGCAGGCGATCGACGAACTCGGCTACAGCCCCAACCTCGGCGCCCGGCACCTCCGTCGGGGCCGTACCGGCCTGATCGCCCTGGCCGTCCCGGAACTGACCAACCCCTACTTCGCCGAACTCGCCGAGATCGCCATCTCCGAGGCCGCCGCGCTCGGCTACACGCTCGTCATGGAGAACACCGCCGCGGACCGGGGGGCGGAACTGGCGCTCCTCGACGGCTCCCGGCAGCGAATCATCGACGGCCTGATCCTCAGCCCGGTGCGCATCGGCCGGGAGGAGGTGCTGGCCCGGACTGCCGGTAGCCCGCTCGTGTTCATCGGCGAGGGGGTCTACGACGTGCCGCACGACCACATCGCCATCGACAACGTGGCCGCCAGCCACGCCGCGATCCGGCATCTCGTGGCGATCGGTCGCCGCCGGATAGCGTTCATCGGCGCCACCCCGGGCGGTGACCGGCAGTCGGCCCACCTGCGGGTCCGGGGTTACCGGGAGGCCCTGGCGGCGGCCGGCCTGCCGTACCGACCGCGGTTGGTCGCCCGCACCGACGCGTTCGGTCGACTCGACGGCATGCGGGCCATGCGTGACCTGCTCGCCCTCGGTGACCCGCCGGACGCGGTCTTCGGATACAACGACCTGGTCGCCATCGGCGCGCTGCGAGCGCTGGCCGAGGCCGGTCACCGGGTGCCCGAGGATGTCGCGGTGGTCGGGATCGACGACATCGAGGAGGGGCGGTTCACCACCCCGACCCTCACCACGATCGCCCCGGACAAGAGGGAGATCGGCCGTCTCGCGGTACGGCGTCTCATCGCTCGCATCGAGGGCGCGGAGGTCGCCGGGCCGCTGACCGTGCAGACACCGTTCCGGCTCCTCCGCCGGCAGAGCACCGGCACGCCGGACGTCTGACCACCTGTCGCCCCGCCCGCGTCGCGCCGCCGCGTCGCGCCGCGCCGCGCGAGATCCATAACGCCGGTGGTACGACCCAGAGAGGATGACCCGCTAGATCCATAAACCTCAATATGATGACCGCTATCTCGACTGCGGTGCGCTCACGAGGCGTGCCATCCTGATGCGGAGGAATGCATGGTTCGCTGGCGTACCCTCACTGGCCTGCTGGCCACCGCGTTGACCGCGGTGACCGCGGCCAGCCTCACCCTCACCGCGCCGGCCGCCGCGGCCGACAGCCCCGTGACGCCGACCGTCGTCGGCGGCACCCGCGCCGCTCAGGGCGAGTTCCCGTTCATGGTGCGCCTCTCGATGGGCTGCGGCGGGGCTCTGTACAGCCCCCGGCTGGTGCTCACCGCGGCACACTGCGTGGGCTCGACCGGCACCAACACCAGCATCACCGCGACGCTCGGGACGGTCGACCTCCAGTCGTCCAGCCGGATCACCGTCCGGTCCAACTACGTCTACCGTGCTCCCGGCTACAACGGTGCCGGCCGGGACTGGGCGCTGATCCGGTTGGCCAGCCCGGTCACCGGGCTGAGCACGCTGCCGATCACCACCACCACCGCGTACGACAGCGGCACCTTCACCGTCGCCGGCTGGGGCGCCGCGCGTGAGGGCGGCGGCCAGCAGCGGTACCTGCTCAAGGCGACAGTGCCGTTTGTCAGCGACTCCGTCTGCAACGCCAACTACGGCGGGGACCTCATCCCGGCCGAGGAGATCTGCGCCGGCTACGCCAGCGGTGGCACGGACACCTGCCAGGGTGACTCGGGTGGCCCGATGTTCCGCCGCGACGCCAACAACGCCTGGATCCAGGTCGGCATCGTCAGCTGGGGCAACGGCTGCGCCCGGCCCAACTACCCGGGCGTCTACACCCAGGTGAGCTACTTCGCCTCGTCCATCGCCTCCGCCGCGGCCAGCCTCGGCGGCTGACCGTACGCCAGCTCGGGCGGCCCGGACGACACGGTCCGGGCCGCCCGTTCGTGCCGTCTTGACGAGGGCGGGCGGGGGTGGCCACCGGACCGCGACGGCGGCTGCCGAGTGGGCCACCCGACAGAAACGGCGGGCCGTCCCTGCGGCGGCGGCGGCAGCGGCGATGATGGGCCGGTGAAGATCCTGTCCATCCAGTCGTCGGTCGCCTACGGTCACGTCGGCAACTCGGCGGCGGCCTTTCCGCTGCAACGCCTCGGGCACGAGGTCTGGCCGGTCCTGACGGTGCACTTCTCCAACCACACCGGGTACGGCGCCTGGCGGGGCCCGGTGATCCCGGCGGCGGACGTGGCGGAGGTGATCGCGGGCATCGGGGACCGTGGGGTCCTCGGCAGCGCCGACGCGGTGCTCTCCGGCTACCAGGGCGACCCGGCCGTGGGCGCGGTGATCCTGGACGCGGTGGCGACGGTGAAGGCGGCCAACCCGGCCGCCGTGTACTGCTGCGACCCGGTCATGGGCGACGCTGGTCGGGGGATGTTCGTCCGGCCGGGAATCCCGGAGTACCTTCGGGACACCGTGGTCCCCCGTGCGGACATCATCACGCCGAACCACTTCGAGCTGGACTTCCTCGCCGGCCGTACGACCAACTCGCTGGCCGAGGTGCTCGACGCGGTCGACGTGGTGCGCGCGACCGGGCCACGGCACGTCCTGGTGACCAGCGTGCTCCACGGCGACCTGCCGCCGGATTCGCTGGAGGTGCTGGCGGTCTCCGACGATGGCGCCTGGGCGGTGACCACGCCGCTGCTGCCGATCAACCCGAACGGTGGGGGCGACGTCACCGCGGCGCTGTACCTCGCGCACCTGTGCACGACCGGCTCACCCGCGACCGCGCTGGAACGCACCATCGCCTCCGTCTACGCCGTGCTCGAGGCGACTCTCGCGGCGGGCACCCGGGAGATCCAGCTGATCGCGGCGCAGGACGTGATCGCCGACCCGCCGGCCCGTTTCACCGCCCGCCGGCTGCGCTGACGGCGGGCGGCGAGACCGCAGACCGGCGACGGTCAGCGGCCCTCGGGGACGGCCATCTCGCCGAGCAGCGACCAGTCCTCCTGCGGCACTGTGGCGTTCACGATGCGCGGCGTCTCGGCCAGGTGCGGCGGCAGGGTCTCCTGGGCGGCGCGGAAATGCGCGGACTGGACGTGGGCCGCTCCCGCCTGGTCGTCGCGGAACGCCTCGACCAGCACGTACTCAGTGGGATCGTCCAGGCTGCGGGACCAGTCGAACCACAGGCAGCCCGGCTCCGCCCGGGTCGCCTCGGTGAACTCGGCGGCGATCTGCGGCCACCGGTCGGCGTGCTCGGCGCGGACCCGGAACTTGGCGGTAATGAAGATCATGGCACCAGGCTACCCAGCCGGGCGGGCGCGGGCGACGACCTCCTCGGGGGTCAACGGCGCCTTCGGGTGGTGCGTCAGGCACAGCGGCGTGCGGACCTTGACGAACGAGAACCCCTCCCCGGCGGCGTAGAACTCACCGCTGTTGAGCAGGCCGATGTCCGGCAGCCGACCGCCCTTGGCCTCGGCGAGCTGCCGGGCCGCGTCGATCTGCGCCGGCGCGTTGAGCAGCCCGAAGAACTGCGTCGTCGCGTTGCCGGAGATCTGGTTGTGCAGACCCTTCGGCGCCTGGGTGGCGAAGACCAACCCGAGCCCGTACTTGCGGGCCTGCGAGGCCAGCGCTATCGAACTGGCGGTGCAGGCCGTGGTGCCGGTCGACGGCGCGAGCGTCTGCGCCTCGTCCATCACGAACAACCCACCCAGCGGCCGGTCACCGGCCGGGTGCCGCTTGATCCACGCGAACAGCGCCATCTGCAACTGGTTGACGAAGCTCTGCCGCTCCTGGTCGGAGGTGAGGCCGATGAAACTGATCACCGACACCCGGGCCCGCCGCCCCGCCGACGGCGTCAGCAGCAGCCCCGGGTCGGCCGGCGCGCCGACCCCGCCGAAGAGCGGATCGGTGACCATCGCCGCCTTGAGCGCCTCGGCCAACTCCTCGGCGAGCTTCCCGGCGCGGGCCAGCCGACTGACCCCCTCGGGCAGGTCGGTGAGGAACTCGGTGAAGCCGGGCAGGCCCACCATCCCGCTTCGCGCGTACGCCTGCAGGGCCTCGGTGAGGACCGCCTTGCCCTGCTGGGCGAGTCGGCCTGAGCGGTCCACGCCGGCCCGGGGCGCGAGCGCCTCCACAGCGGAGCGGACGGCCTGGTCGAACTCGTCGGGCCAGTCCCGCAGGGAGGTGAAGTCGGGCAGCGGCTGGAAGCTCAGCGGCCGACCGGCGGTGACCCGGGGCGTCCACACCACCACCTCGGTGTGCGCGAGGTAGTCGGTGGCGCGTTCGGCGTCACCGGGGCCCCAGCCGCTCGGTGGTTCGGGCCACGCGTCGCCGAGCCGGGCGAGGTCGTTGTTGGGGTCGAGCACGATCGCGGAGACCCCCTCGCGGGCGCACTCCTCGACCAGCCGGCGGATGAGCACGGTCTTGCCCGAGCCGGACCCGGCGAACACCACGGCGTGGCGGCGCAGCGACTCCAGGGGAACCGTGAACTGGTGACCGCCGTCGACGGTCCGCCCCAGCCCGACGACCCGAGCGCCCTCGCCGACCACGAGGTCGGCCGGGTCAGCGGGTACCGGCCCGGTCGACGCGTCAGCGGGAACGTCGACGGCCGGCACGGTCGTCGGGTCGGGACCGGGGCCACCCGACGGTGGCTCGTCGTCGTCGGGCGTCGGCGGCGGAGCACCGCCGTGCGTCCCCTCGGGCCCGGGCAGGACCGTGCGGAACAGTTCGGTGCCGCTGGCCGGACGGCGGGCCACCAGCCACTCCTGCAAGGCCGTGGACGGCTCGGCCGCCATCACCCGCAGCGCCGCGAAGACCCGCAGGTCCGCCTCGGGCACGGCACACCGCAGGCCGCCGGCCGCGTCGAAGCCGGTCAACACCTCGGTCGTACGCTTCCCGGTCGGCCACGGACCGTTGCGCAGCAGGATCAGCCGCCGTTGGGGCAGGTCCCGGTCCAGCCCGGCCAGGGTGCACGCGGCCTTGACCCGGGCGGTGACGGCGACGGCATTCGGGTGCGCGATGGCCCGGAAGCACCAGTGCGCCTCGTTCTCGGTTGCCTCGTCGAGCACCTCGATCAGCCGCCCGTGCAGCGCGGGCTTGCGCCCGGGCGGCGGATCGTACTTGTAGGTGGCGCCGGTCGGCGCCTGCTCGGCGATCCAGGCGGCCAGGCCGGCGGCGAGCAGCGGCGGCATGTGCTCGTCCTCGCCCGCCGGGTCGACGGCGGCCGACACGTCCGCGGCCTCGACCAGTTCGGCGAAGCGTGCGTCCAACTCGTGCAGGCGGCGCTCGTCGGTCGCCGGGTCGGCGGCAGCGCCACGGACGGTGTTCACCGTCGGCGTCGACTCGGCGCCGTCGATCAGCCGGTCGAGCTCGACCACCTCGTCGCTGTCACGGCACCAGGTGATGTGGCGGTCCACCCGGCGGAGCAGGGCGCGTGGCGTCAGGGTGGGTGCGTCGGCGAAGGCGGCGGGGGCGATCGGCCAGGTGGGGTGCGGTGGCACGAAGCGCGGACCGGCGAACGCGGCGGCGAGGCGCTTCGCCACGATCGCCTGCCCGATCTCCGGGGTGGGTATCCGGTCCGGCAGGGTCGACATACGGAAACGGTCGGCGACCGGAGTGGGCGCGGTGCGGGTCATCAGCACCCACGTGTCCGGCAGGCACGAGACGACGACAAGCGTGCGGCGGGTGATGTCGCGGAGCTTGAGCAGGCCGTCGGCGATCGGGCCGAGCACCTTGGCCTGGCCGTCCTCCAGCCCCTGGTGGTGGTTGAGCAGTGAGGTGCTGGTCTGTGCGAACAGTGTGTCGAGCTGGTCCACGGCGATGACAGTGGGATCCAGGGTCAGCGCCATCAGCCGGGAGATGTCCTGCACCACCTGCTGCGGGGTGCGGATCGCGGCGCTCAACCCCCACGCCGCCCGCTCGGCCGGGTCGCCCGGTTCGGAGATCAGGTGGGCGTAACCGACGTCCTGCGCCTCGAAGTCGATGGCCCCGTGCAGAACGAGCGCCCGAGCGGTGTCCTGGGCGTCCCGCCCGACCTCCCGATCACGCTCGCGCAGGGCCCGGATGAAGGTGTCCAGCTGCGCGCGGGTCACCGGGCGGGCGCCGGCGACCGCGTCGCGGACCTCCATCGGCAGGCCCAGCTGGGGGGTGAGCCGACGCAGAAAGGTCTTCAGCTGGGTGCCCCAGCCGACGTGGGCGCGGCCCATCCCCTCCACCAGGGCCAGGGCCACGCTCTCCCAGAACGTCTTGCCACTGACCATGTCGACCAGGAAGAAGTAGCCACCCTCGCGTTGGATCCGTTCGCGGACCGCGCCGAGCAGGTGCGTCTTGCCGGCGCCCGCACGGCCCTGCATGGCCACGCCGAGCGGCATGCTCGTGTCGTCGGTGCGGGCCCGCGCCACCCCGCGCAGGATCTCCGCGGCCACCTTCTCGTGCAGCTCCGGCACGTTGTGTGGGCTGGGTCGCCAGACGTCGTCCGGGGTGACCGCAGGGTTGAGACTCACCGCTTCCAGCGCGGCCCGCTGGTCGTCCGAGATCATGCCGGGCCGATCGCCAGGGCGTGGTTGTCCTCGTTCCCGATGCGGACGGCCGCGGCCCGGTCCCGTGCGGTGAGCGACTTGGTGTTCGCCACCGGGATGATGCGGACGTCCTCCCGGCCGACCATCGCCCGCAACGCCGCGTCGAGGGCGACCCGGTCGGTGTCGGCGAGCCGGTCCCGGACGTCGGCGAGGCCGACCCAGGCGCCGGGCGCGGTGGCCAGCTCCCGGTACGCCGAACGAACCAGCGCCTCCACCTCCGCCGCGGACACGGGGGCCGCCGCCGCGGGTTCTGCCGCCGTGGGTGCCGGTGCTTCATGCCGAGGCTCGCTGGCCGCCGGCGCCGTCGCCTCGGTCTGCTTGAAGAAGTCGCCGTGGCTGACCCGGAGCCGGTCCAGCGAACGGTGCAGGTTGGACAGCACGACGAAGAGCGACCGGGTCGTCGAGCCGCCCTGCTTCGGCGGCGGGGAGGTGTGCAGCCGACGGGCCACCCGCCAGCCCTCGTCGGTCAGCTCGTGGGCGAACGGCCGGTGCGTCCGATCGGTGTCCACCAGGCCCAGGTCGACGAGCTTCGTGTTGTCCTTGCCGGTCAGCGTGAAACCGGCCAGCTCTTTCAGCTCGGCGTTCGTGAGTCGGCGTGCCTCGACCATCAGCACCACGAGGGCGTTGATCTGGTTCGGCGTCAGGTGCGGGACGTCCGCCGGGCTCGTCATGATGTCTCATCTCCGTGGGGGTGCGTGCCGCCCGCGCGTCGCCGGGCCAGCAGCCGACGGATCCCGTCGACCACCGCCGGCGCGTCGGTGAGCACCTGCTCGTTGGTGAAGCGGAGCACGTTCAGCCCGAGGAGTTGCAGCTGCACGTCTCTCCGCCGATCGTTGGCGAAAGCGATTCGCCCACGATGCTCCGGGCCGTCCACCTCGACCGCAAGACCCTCGGTGGGCCAAAACAGATCCAGTCGGTACGCCGCACCCAGGACATGCCACTCGTAGGTCTGGTTCCACTGCCGGCCGCGCGCCCAGTCGTGCGGCGCGAGCGCACGTTCCAACGCCTGCTCGGCGGCGCTGTCACCGCGTGGCACCCCCGCGATCGGCGGCCAGGCCAGCACCGTCGACCCCGGCTCGGCGGCGATGGTCGGAACCCGTTCGATCGTGCTGGCCAGCCCGGCGAATCGCGTCGGCAGCGGCACCGGGACCGAGCGCACCCGGTCGGCGTGGCGCAGCGGCCCGCCGGCCAACCACACAGTGAAGCCGCCGTGCCGCACGAGCCACTCGGCGGCGGCCACCAGCGTCCGCTCGGCGTCGGCGTCCAGGTCGGGCAGGGTCACGACGAGTACGCAGCTCTCCCGGTCGTACGCCTCGGCGATGACCCGAGCGAGCCCGGCGGCGCGGACCCCCGGGGCGAAGCGGGACCGGCCGGCGGGGTGTCGCGGACCGCGCAGGCCACGCTCGGCGAGGTCGGCCAGGAACGGGCCGAAGTGCCGGGAGCGGGCGGCGGTGCGGGCCGCGAGGGCGCGCACCGCCGCCACGCCCAGCGTGCCCTCGCTGTCGAAACGGTCGGCCCCGGTCAGCCAACGGGGGAACATCGTGAGGGCCGCGCTGTCCAGTTGGTCGAGCAGGGTGCCCACGAGGTCGCCGAGCGGGCCTGTCACAGTGGGCCGGTAGTGCACCATCGCGGGCGCTGCCGGTGGCAACGGGTCGAGCGCCACCCGCAGCAGCTCCGGGTCGATGCCCGGCAGGTGACTCACTCGCCGTGTCGGTGGGACAGCCCACCAGGCCCCGTTGGCGTCGCCGTCGGCCCGGTCGGGGTGCACCATGGCGGCACCCTACGACACGGGCGGACGCGACCGGGCCCCTCGGGTGACGAGGCGGTGTGCCCGCCGTCAGCGCAGACGGCGGATGTCGCCGTACGCGCGGTAGTAACCACCACGGCTGGACTCGCGCACCTCGGTCACCAGGTAGCGGGCGCCCGGCTCGCGAATCCCCTTGGGGAACTGCACCGACCAGTCGCGCCGGTAGCCGTCGGAGAGCACCTGGACCCGCAACCGGCCCCGATCGTCCAGGCACTGCACGACCACGCCGGCGCCCGAGTCGCTGGTCACCTCGACGATCGTCGGTTGCACCGGCTGGGGTGCCTGCCGTGGGGCCTTGATGTCGCGTACCTGGGGAACGTCACCGGCCTGCGCCGCGCGGATCGCCGGCTCGCTCGCGTCGATGCAGGCCAGGTGGCCACCGGTGGTGACGACGTAGAGCCGGTCGTCGTGGTACTGCATGGAGTACGCCGAGCCGCAGCCGGTGCCGAGCTTCCACAGCCGGGTGCCCGCCGCGTCGAAGCAGTAGATCGAGGACTGGCTGTCACCGGCGAAGACGTACCGACCGCCCTCGGCGGTGGCGCAGGAGAAGACCGGGGCATCGCAGCGGTAGGTGTTTTCGAGGCGGCCCGACTTGGACAGCCGGACCACCTCGCGGGTGCCCGTCCCGGCGAACACACTGCCGTGCTCCTGCCAGCCGAAGAGCACCGAACCGGTGGTGGTGTGCCAGAGTTCGCCGCCGGTGCGCCACTCGTAGCCGGTCACGCCCCGCGAGTGACCGTGGTAGATGGCGTCGTTGTCGCACCGCACCATCCAGGCCGAACGCCCCCGCCCGGGGCGCCGCCACAGGAACTCGTCCTCGTGGTCGACGGCGGTGATCCCGCCGTCGGCGTCGGAGACGCCGAGAACGCCGTCGTGGATGTCCAGCCAGTAGATGTCGATTTCCGGGGCGATCGCGTACGCCACCCGGGGCACCTTGCCGGACAGGTCGTAGACGTTGCCGTCGTCGCAGCCGGCGTAGATCCAGGCGTCGTCGGCGACGATGCACTTCACCCCGTCGGGGAGGCGGACCTGGCTGCGCACCTGCGCGTCGTGGTCGAGCGTGGTGATGACACCGTGCTCGTTGCCGACCATGCAGTGCTGCCCGTCGACGAAGATGCCGAAGGCGGGAGCGCCGGAGTCGTAACGCCAGAGCACCGGGGCGGTGTGGGCGGTGGAGCGGGTGCTCACGATCTGCCGCCGCGACACGGTGCGCTTCTGGCGGACGCCGGGGACCGCCGGCGCGTAACCCTTGCGGATCTTCTCCCCGATCTTCTTCGCCGCGGCGGCCCGGGCCCGGGCGTTGTCCGGATAGGCACTCGCCTTGATCTGCCCCTGGTCGCCGATCCGGCCGTAGCGCACCGTCAGCGTGGCGTTGTCGACGATGACCTCGTAGAACTTGTGGGCACCGTCCACTTCGGACAGTTCGAGGTAGGTCGTCTCCTGGGACATGGGGACCTCCGAGGGGTCAGCGAGCGGCGCGATCCGGCCGGCGCGGCGACAGTGACCACACGTTATCGGCGCCCACCGACAGAACCGGCGTCCGGCCAGCGCAGCGCGTCGTCGCGGAGCACCGCGTGCGCGCCGACGCTCTGGTTGACGATCTGCGTCACCCGCACGTCGACAGCGATGCTGGCCAGCGCCACCGCGTCCGCTCGGCTGAGACCGTGCAGCCGCTGCATCAGTGTCAGCATCGAATCCAGGGCGGCGAACGTGGCGTCGTCGAGGGAGGCGCCGACGCCCAGGGTCAGCCAGGCGTCGGGGGTACGGGCCACCGGGCCGGTGACCGGAAAGTCGTCGCGGACGTCGAAGGTCAACGTCACCTCGTCCATCGGACACTCGATCGCGGTGCCGCCGACCTCGCCGTCACCCTGTGCGGCGTGGCCGTCCCCGACGGAGAACAACGCCTCGTCCACCGGGATCGGCAGCAAAAGGGTGCTGCCGGCGGTGAGGTCCCGGCAGTCCAGATTGCCGCCCCAGGGGCGCGGTGGGGTCGTCGAGTGTCGTCCCGGCTCCGCCGGTGGCATGCCGAGCACTCCCATGAAGGGCCGCAGGGCCACCGCGTGGCCGTGCTGGTTGCGGCCGGTCATCGTCACCGGGTCCAGCGTCCAGGCGTGCACCACCGGTTGTTCCTGCACGCCGTAGCGCTGGTTGAACTCGCTCTGCCAGCCGCCGGCCACTGTGGTCCCCCAACTGGCCGGGACGACCGCGTCGATGCGTACCGCGAGGGTCTGGCCGGCGCGCGCACCGCGGACCGCGACCGGACCGATCAGCGCGTGTCCGTGGTCGGGCCGGTGCTGCGCGACCCGGGGGCGGTCCCGGTTCGCCCCGCCCGGGTACGGGCCGGCGGACCACCAGCAGTCCAGGGTGCGATAGGTGACGGTGTCGCCGGGGTCGACGGTGAGTACCGGCGGGAAATCGGGGGAGAAGTGGCCGTGCAGGTTGTCATCCCCGGGAACGAGGGTGTGTCGCATCAGTGCAGGCTAGTGGCAACTGGTCCGCGCGGCGGGTCGCCAGGTGCGCGGTGGGTGCCGGGCGCACCCCCCCCCCCCCACAAAAACCGGTCGAAAACAAAAAAGTAATAAACAAAAA
>NZ_JBEXIM010000036.1:0-61588 GCF_040608575.1 Micromonospora sp. NPDC005171
GGCCCCCCCGGCGGGCGGCGCGCGCGCGCCCCCGGCGGCGCCCGCGCGCCCCCCGCGGGGGCCCCGCCGCCCCCCGCGGGGGGGCGCGCCCCCCCGGGCCGGGTGCGCCTGTCCGGTCGATCAGCCTTTGGCCTGCTCCTGGAGCTGCCGGAGGTTGTTCAGCTCGGTCTGCTGGGTGGCCTTCATGGTCTTCGCCACCCGGACCACCTCGGCGTTGTCGGTCGCGCCGAGCGCCGCGTCGATCATGTGGATGCCACCCAGGTGGTGGGCGTACATCAGGGCCAGGAACTGCCGGTCGACCTCGATGCCCTGGGCGTCGCGCAGGGCGGTCATCTGTTGCGGCGTGGCCATGCCCGGCATCAGACCGTCCTTGACGGTGGCCCCGTCGGACATCCACGACATCGGCGGCTTCGACCCGGTCGGGCTGAGCTCCCATTCGCGCAGCCAGGTCTGCATGGCGCCGATCTCGCCCTGCTGCCCGGTGGCGATGTCCACGGCGATCTGCCGCACCTCGGGGAGGGTCGCCGACCGGTACGCGATCAGGCTCATCTCCACCGCCTGGGCGTGGTGGGTGGTCATGTCCCGGGCGAAGCCCGCCTCGACCGAGGCGTCACCGGGTCGGGTGAGCCGGGGGGTGAGCAGACCGCCCGCGTAGCCGAGGAGGAGCCCCACCACCAGCATGATGGCGAGTGCCAGCACGCCGTAGCGCGACGCCGGGGCCCGGCCGCCCTCGTCCGGGGCGGCCGGGATCTCGTCGTACTCGCTGTCGGTGGTCGCCGGAGCGGTCATTGCCGTCCTTACTGGGTGGGCTGCTGCTGCTGCTGGAGCTCACGCGGCGTGGTGCCGGTGGCGGTGATGCCGGTGTTGCAGAGCGCCGTCGGGCCCTCGACGGAGGCGTTCACCCGCAGGTCCTTGATGAACTCGTCGATCCGCGAGTCGTCGGCGTTGTCGAGCTTGAGCTGGTAGCCCCAGGCCTGCAGCGAGATCGGCTTGTCCAGGCCCTCGTACGGGCTCATAAGCATCTTCTCGACGCCGCGCACCTTGCTGGCGAGCTTGTCGACCTGGTCCTTGGGCAGGTCCGGGCGGTAGGTGATCCACACCGCGCCGTGCTCCAGGCTGTGCACCGCGTGCTCGCTGGCGATCGGGGCGTCGTAGACGTCGCCCATGCAGTTCTGCCAGGCGGCGTTGTGCACCCCACCCACCGGCGGCGAGTACTTGTAGGTCAGCGGGCCCGACTTGTGCGACTCGTATTCCAGGCTCGTCTTGTCGGTCTTGCGGATGTTGACGATGCCCTCGATGGCGTTGGCCCGCTTGTCCCACGGCTTGGAGCCCTGGAACGACGCCCAGGCGCCGTACCCGATGATGCCGGCCGCGAGCACGCCCACCGCGACGAAGAGCGCGATCGGCCCCCACGCGCGGCCCTGGCTCACCTTGACCGGGGTGACCGGCTTGCGCGGGCCCTTGCCACCGGCGCGGGGGGAGCCCGTCGGCTTGCCGGAACCGGCCTTGGCGCCGGACGCCGGCCGGCCCGCGGCCGGCTTCTTGCCGGTGCTGACCACGGTCGGGCGACGCTCAGGGCCACCCGGGGTGCTGATGCTCATCGTGCCTCGTCAAGTCGGTCGGTCAGGGGAGTGGCGGGCCGGATGACGCGCAGGGGAGCCGCCGAGTGCCCGAGTCTACCCCCGATAACATGGTTGGGTGACTCCTGCAGAACTAGCCTCGGTCGTCCTTGCCGCCGCCCACGCCGTCTTCGAGCAGCGTGAGCTGGACCGCGCCGCGCTGCCGGCGAGCACGGTGGTGGAGCGACCGCGCAACCCCGAGCACGGCGACTACGCCTCGACGCTCGCGCTGCAGTTGAGCAAGAAGGTGGGCGTTCCGCCCCGGGAGCTGGCTACGGCACTGGCCGACGAGCTGGGTCGGGCACCGGGTGTCAAATCGGTGGAAATCGCCGGGCCGGGCTTCCTGAACATCAGGCTCGACGCCGCCGCGGCCGGTCAGCTCGCGCGGGTGATCGTCGAGACCGGCGCGGAGTACGGCCGCAGCGACCGGCTCGCCGGCGAGAAGATCAACCTGGAGTTCGTCTCGGCCAACCCGACCGGGCCGGTGCACATCGGCGGGGTTCGCTGGGCGGCCGTCGGTGACGCGCTGAGCCGGCTGCTGCGCGCCACCGGCGCCGACGTCGGCACGGAATACTACTTCAACGACGCCGGTTCGCAGATCGACAGGTTCGCCCGGTCGCTGCTCGCCGCCGCCAAGGGTGAGCCGGCGCCGGAGGACGGCTACGGCGGGGCGTACATCGCCGAGATCGCCACCGAGGTGCAGGCCCGCCGGCCGGAGGTGCGCTCGCTCGACGACGACGCCGCCCAGGAGATCTTCCGGGTCGAGGGCGTCGCGCTGATGTTCGACGAGATCCGCACCTCGCTGCGCGACTTCGGGGTGGAGTTCGACACCTACTTCAACGAGAAGGACCTGCACGACCGGGGCGAGTTGGACCTCGCCCTGGCCCGGCTGCGCCAGCAGGGGCACCTCTACGAGTCCGAGGGCGCCACCTGGCTGCGCACCACCGACTTCGGCGACGACAAGGACCGGGTGCTGCGCAAGTCCAACGGCGAATGGACGTACTTCGCCGCGGACTGCGCCTACTACCTGGACAAGCGGGAGCGCGGCTTCGAGCGGGTCGTGATCATGCTGGGCGCCGACCACCACGGCTACATCGGCCGGATGAAGGCGATGTCCGCCTGCTTCGGTGACGACCCGGAGCGCAACCTGGAGATCCTCATCGGGCAGCTGGTCAACCTGCTGCGCGACGGCGCCCCGATGCGGATGAGCAAGCGGGCCGGCACCGTGATCACCCTGGAGGACCTGGTCGACGCGATCGGCGTGGACGCCGCCCGGTACGCGTTGGCCCGCTACTCCAGCGACTCCCCGATCGACATCGACATCGAGCTCTGGACCCGGGCGACCCGCGACAACCCCGTCTACTACGTGCAGTACGTCGCCGCCCGCACGGCGGGCGTGGCCCGCAACGCCGCCGAGGTGGGGCTGGTCCCCGGGGACGCCGACGCGTTCCGCCCCGAGCTGCTCGACCACGAGAAGGAGAACGAGCTGCTCAAGGCGCTCGCCCAGTTCCCCGCGGTGGTGGCCACGGCCGCCGAGCTGCGGGAACCGCACCGGGTGGCCCGCTACCTGGAGGAGAGCGTTGCCGCCTCCTACCACCGGTTCTACGACAACTGCCGGGTGCTGCCGCTGGGCGACGAGGAGATCACCGACCTGCACCGCGCCCGGCTCTGGCTCAACAACGCCACCCGCACGGTGATCGCCAACGGCCTCTACCTGCTCGGCGTCTCCGCACCCGAGAGGATGTGACATGAGGGCTCATGAGGCTGGTGCGCTGCACGCGGACATCAGCAACCAGGGGCCGGCCTGGCTGCGTACCCCGGCCGACGTCAACGCCCTCGTGCCGGCGCTGTGGCCGCGCAGCGTGACGCGCGGCGCGGACGGCGCGGTCGCCGTCGCGGGCCTGAGCGTCCGCGACATCGCGGCCGAGTTCGGCACCCCGGTGTACGTCCTCGACGAGGCCGACCTGCGGTCGCGCTGCCGCGACTTCCGGGCGGCCTTCCCGACCGAGGACGTCTTCTACGCGGGCAAGGCGTTCCTCTGCCGCGCGGTGGTCCGGATGATCGCCGAGGAGGGGCTGCACCTGGACGTCTGCACCGGTGGTGAGCTGGTTACCGCGCTGTCGGCCGGGATGCCGCCGGAGCGGATCGGCTTCCACGGCAACAACAAGTCGGTCGCCGAGCTGGGCCGGGCGTTGGACGCCGGGGTGGGCCGGATCATCGTCGACTCGTTCACCGAGATCGACCGGCTCACCGCGCTGGCCCGCGAGCGCGGGGTCCGGCCCCGGGTGCTGGTCCGGGTCACGGTGGGCGTCGAGGCGCACACCCACGAGTTCATCGCCACCGCCCACGAGGACCAGAAGTTCGGCTTCTCGCTGGCCGGCGGTGCCGCCGCGAACGCCGCGTTCAAGATCCTCGACGAGGGCGTGCTGGAGCTGCGCGGGCTGCACTCGCACATCGGCTCGCAGATCTTCGACGCCAGCGGCTTCGAGGTCTCGGCCCGTCGGGTGCTCGCACTACAGGCGCAGATCCGCGACGCACGCGGGGTGGAGCTGCCCGAGTTGGACCTCGGCGGCGGGTTCGGCATCGCGTACACCACCCAGGACGACCCGGCGACCCCGCAGGATCTCGCCAAGCGGCTTCGCAAGATCGTCGACTCGGAGTGCGCGGCGGAGAACCTGGCCGTGCCGCACCTGTCGATCGAGCCGGGCCGGGCCATCGTCGGGCCGGCCGTGTTCACCCTCTACGAGGTCGGCACGGTCAAGGACCTCGACGGCCTCCGGACGTACGTCAGCGTCGACGGCGGGATGAGCGACAACATCCGTACCGCCCTCTACGACGCTTCCTACTCGGCCACGCTGGCCTCGCGGGCCTCCGGCGCGCAGCCGTTGCTCGCCCGCGTGGTGGGAAAGCACTGTGAGTCCGGGGACATCGTGGTGAAGGATGAATTCCTGCCCGCCGACGTGCAGCCCGGAGATCTTGTCGCAGTGCCCGGCACCGGTGCGTACTGCCGAAGCATGGCCAGCAACTACAACCATGTGCCCCGGCCACCGGTGGTCGCGGTGCGCGACGGCCAGGCGCGCCTGATCGTCCGGCGGGAAACCGAAGAGGACCTGCTCGCATTGGATGTTGGATGACGTCACCTGTGCGCTTGGCGCTGCTCGGCTGTGGCACTGTCGGCCAGGAGGTGGTCCGGCTGCTGCACGAACAGTCGGCCGACCTGGCCGCGCGGATCGGCGCTCCGCTGGAGATCGCCGGCATCGCCGTGCGTCGGCTCGGCCGCGACCGGGGTGACCTGCCGGTCGACGAGGATCTGTTCACCACCGACGCCCTCGGCCTGATCAAGCGCGACGACGTGGACGTGGTGATCGAGGTGGTCGGTGGCATCGAACCGGCCCGGAGCTGGCTGGTCGAGGCGCTGCGCGCCGGCAAGAGCGTGGTCACCGCCAACAAGGCGCTGCTCGCCGAGGACGGGGTGGCCCTGCACGAGGCGGCGGCCGAGGGCGGCGGCGACCTCTACTACGAGGCGTCAGTGGCCGGGGCGATCCCGCTGCTGCGCCCGCTGCGGGAGTCGCTGCACGGCGACCGGATCAACCGGGTCACCGGCATCGTCAACGGCACCACCAACTTCATCCTCTCCGCGATGGACGCGACCGGGGCCGGCTTCGCCGAGGCGCTCGAAGAGGCCACCTCCCTTGGGTACGCGGAGGCCGACCCGACCGCCGACGTGGAGGGCTTCGACGCGGCGGCGAAGGCGGCGATCCTCGCCTCGCTGGCGTTCCACACCCGGGTCGGCGCCGCCGACGTGCACCGCGAGGGCATCACCGAGGTGACCGCCGCGGACATGGCGAGCGCCCAGGCGATGGGCTGCACGATCAAACTGCTCTGCATCGCGGCCCGGGGTGTCGACTCCACCGGCCGGGAGACGGTGAGCGTCCGGGTGCACCCGGCGATGATCCCGCGCAGCCACCCGCTGGCCAGCGTCGGGGACGCGTTCAACGCGGTGTTCGTGGAGGCGGACGCGGCCGGGCAGTTGATGTTCTACGGTCGGGGCGCCGGCGGCGCGCCCACCGCCAGCGCAGTGCTCGGTGATGTGGTCGCGGTGTCCCGCAACCGGCTCGCCGGGGTGCGCGCGGCCAGCGAGAGCGCGTACGCGGACCTGGCGGTCCGGCCGATGGGTGAGGCGTTGACCCGCTACCACGTGAGCCTCGACGTGGCCGACCGCCCGGGTGTGCTGGCTTCGGTGGCGGGCGTGTTCGCCCGGCACGACGTGTCGATCGCGACAGTGCGGCAGGGCTCGGCGGGCGGGCCGGCGGGCCGCGACGGCGACGCCGAGCTGGTCATCGTCACGCACGTGGCACCGGACGCCGCGCTCGCCGCGACCGTCGGCGAGCTGCGCGGTCTGGACATCGTCCGGTCGGTGACCAGTGTGCTGCGGGTCGAAGGCGACGCCTGAGTCGTTGCATCATCGACGGGGCGGCTCGCGCGTCCCGCCAGGTGGGTATGCCGGGGTGTGCCATCGACCGCTCCGGCAGGCTGGTCCAAGGTGGCCCTGATGTTCGGGTGGGCTCGGCGGTAGAGGCGAGGAGAACGACATGTGGCGGGGTCTGATCGAGGCGTACCGGGATCGGCTGCCGGTCACCGCGGCCACGCCGGTCGTCACCCTGCACGAGGGGAACACCCCGCTGTTGCCGGCGCCGGTGCTGTCCGCCCGGCTCGGTTGCGACGTGCACCTCAAGGTGGAGGGCGCCAACCCGACCGGCTCCTTCAAGGACCGGGGGATGACCCTCGCGGTGTCCAAGGCGGTCGAGGCCGGCAACAAGGCCATCATCTGCGCCTCCACCGGCAACACCAGCGCCTCCGCCGCGGCGTACGCGGCCCGGGCCGGGTTGACCTGTGCCGTGCTGGTGCCGCAGGGCAAGATCGCGTTGGGCAAGCTGGCCCAGGCGCTTGTGCACGGCGCGAAGCTGCTCCAGGTGAACGGCAACTTCGACGACTGTCTCGCGACTGCCGCCAAGCTCGCCCAGGACTACCCGGTCGCGTTGGTCAACTCGGTGAACATCGACCGGCTGCACGGCCAGAAGACGGCCGCCTTCGAGATCGTCGAGGCGCTGGGTGACGCGCCCGACATCCACTGCCTGCCGGTCGGCAACGCCGGCAACATCTCCGCGTACTGGATGGGATACGCGGAGGAGCTGGCCGCTGGCACCACCACCCGGGCGCCGAAGATGTACGGCTTCCAGGCCGCCGGGGCGGCCCCGATCGTGACCGGCCAGGTGGTGCCGGAGCCGTCGACCATCGCCACCGCGATCCGGATCGGCAACCCGGCGAGCTGGACCAAGGCATTGGATGCCCGGGACGCCTCCGGTGGCCTGATCGCGTCGGTGACGGACCGGGAGATCCTCTCCGCGTACCGTCTGCTCGCCCGCGAGGTGGGGGTCTTCGTCGAGTTGGGCAGTGCGGCCAGTGTGGCCGGCCTGTTGCAGCAGGCCGCGGCGGGCACTGTGCCGCCCGGTTCCACGGTGGTCTGCACGGTGACCGGCCACGGGCTGAAGGACCCGGAATGGGCGATTTCCACCGCCCCGGCGCCGGTGACCATCGCGAACGACCCGCTGGCCGCGGCCCGCGCCCTCGATCTGGCCTGAACGCGCCACCGTCCCGGCGGTGATCGACGGCGGGTAGGCCGACGGCGGGACGGCGCGGGGGTGGCGGGGGTCGAGGTATGCGAGTCCGGCACACTTTCGGGTATCCCCGCCCGCATTCTCGTTCAGGAGTGAGCCAGGCCGATGTCGCTGCTCGCCAGATTCAGCCTCGCCAACCGAGGGCTTATCGCCCTCATCGCGGTGGTGACCACGGTGTTCGGAGCGTTCGCCGTTCCGTCGCTGAAGCAGCAACTGCTGCCGTCGCTCGAGTTCCCGGCCGCGTTCATCGTGGCCCCCTACCCCGGCGCCGGCCCCGAGATCGTCGAGTCGCAGGTGACCGAGCCGATCGAGAACGCCCTCCAGGGCATCCCGGGGCTGGACAAGGTGACCTCCACGTCCCGCGAGGGCGCGGCCACCGTCCAGGTGACCTACGAGTTCGGCACCGACCTCGACGACGTGGTCAACAAGATGCAGACCGCGCTGAGCCGGATCGACGCCCAGCTGCCGGAGAGCGTCGACCCGCAGGTCATCGCGGGTAGCACCGACGACCTCCCGGCGGTGGTGCTGGCCGCGGCGGGCACGGCGGACGAGCGAGCGCTCGCCGAGAAGCTGCGCGCCACCGTGGTGCCGGAGCTGGAGGGCATCGAGGGGGTACGCACGGTCGAGGTGACCGGCACCCGCGACAACGTCGTGGTGGTCACCCCGGACCGGGCGAAGCTGGCCGCCGCGAAGATCCAGCCGACGGCGATCGGCGCGGCGCTGAAGACCAACGGCGTGGCGGTTCCGGCCGGCGCGGTGACCGACGGCGCACTCGCCCTCCCGGTGCAGGTCGGCACGCCGATCGCCACCCTGGAGGAGCTGCGCGGCATCGTGGTCGCCCCGGCCGCGGCACCTGTCCGCCTCGGTGACGTGGCGACGGTCGAGCAGCAGCTGGCTCCGGCCACGGCCATCACGCGGACCAACGGCAAGGACAGCCTCGGTATAGCGGTCACCGCGGCGCCGGACGGCAACGCCGTGCAGATCTCGCACGAGATCCGCGACCGGCTCGACGACCTGAAGGACGCCTCCGGCGCGGAGCTGACGGTGGTCTTCGACCAGGCGCCGTTCGTCGAGAAGTCGATCGAGTCGCTGACCACCGAGGGCCTGCTGGGCCTGGTGATGGCGGTCATCGTCATCCTGGTCTTCCTGCTGTCGGTGCGCTCGACGGTGGTCACCGCGGTCTCCATCCCGCTCTCCGTGCTGGTGGCGCTGATCGCCCTGTGGATCGGTGACTACTCGCTCAACCTGCTCACCCTCGGCGCGTTGACCATCGCTGTGGGTCGGGTCGTGGACGACTCGATCGTGGTGTTGGAGAACATCAAACGACATCTGGAGTACGGCGAGGAGAAGCGGCACGCCATCATCACCGGCGTCCGGGAGGTGGCCGGTGCGGTGACCGCCTCGACCCTCACCACGGTGGCGGTGTTCGCGCCGATTGCGCTGGTCGGCGGGTTCGTGGGCCAGCTCTTCGCGCCGTTCGCGATCACCGTGACGGTGGCCCTGCTCGCCTCGCTGCTGGTGTCGCTGACAGTCATCCCGGTCCTCGCGTACTGGTTCCTCAAGCCGCGCGGCGGCACCGCGGACGACGAGGCGGTACGACACGCCGCGGAGGAGAAGGAGCTGCGCAGCCCGTTGCAGCGGGCGTACCTGCCGGTGATCGGGTTCGCCACCCGCAAGCGGTCGACCCGTTGGGTCACGGTCGGGCTCGGCCTGCTGGTGCTCTTCGGCACCTTCGGCCTGGCGCAGAAGTTGGAGACCAACTTCCTGGACGACTCCGGCCAGGACACCCTCAACATCAGTCAGGAGCTGCCGGCCGGCAGTGGCCTGGCGGCCACCGACGCGGCGGCCAAGCAGGTCGAGTCGGTGCTGTCCCGCACCGAGGGCGTCGAGACGTACCAGGTGACCGCGGGCGGTGGGGACAACCCGTGGGCGGGCGGCGGCGGCAACAACGTCGCCAGCTGGTCGCTGGCGCTCGGCGGTGACACCGACGCCAAGCAGATGCGTGAGGTGCTGCGCAAGGAGTTCGACAAGCTCGGCGCCGGTGTGGGTGAGATCAGCTTCGGTGGCGGGCAGGAGGCGTCCACCAGCCAGCTGGAGGTGATCGTCCAGGCCAGCGACCCGGAGGTGCTGACCCGGGCCGCCGAGGAGGCGCGGGCCGCGATGGCCGGCGTCCCGGACGTGGAGGACGTCTCCACCAGCCTGGCCGCGCGGGTGCCGCGGGTCGACGTGACTGTCGACCGGGTCGCCGCCGGTCGGGTCGGGCTCACCGAGGCCGCCGTGGGGCAGATCGTGTCGCAGGCGTTCCGAGGAGCGCCGCTGGGGCAGGTCGCGCTCGACGGCCAGCAGCAGAACGTGGTGCTGCGGTTGGGCACGCAGCCGCCGATGACCGTGGCGGAGCTGCGGGCACTGCCGGTTGGCCCGGTCAAGCTGGGTGACATCGCGCAGGTCACCCAGGGCGAGGGCCCGCAGCAGGTCACCCGGATCGATGGTGAGCGCAGCGTTTCGGTGACCGGCGCGGCGACCGGCTCGAACCTGGGCGCGACCAGCAAGGAGTTGCAGAAGCGGCTGGACGGCATCAACGTGCCGGGCGCGAGCTTCACCATCGGTGGTGTCAGCGCGGATCAGGCGGACGCCTTCGCGGACCTGGGCCTGGCGGTGCTGGCCGCGATCGCCATCGTCTTCCTGATCATGGTGGCCACGTTCCGCAGCCTCACCCAGGCGCTGATCCTGCTGATCTCCATCCCGTTCGCGGCGACCGGCGCGATCGGTCTGCTGTTGGTCACGGGGACGCCGCTCGGTGTGCCGGCGCTGATCGGTGTGCTGATGCTGGTCGGCATCGTGGTGACCAACGCGATCGTGTTGCTCGACCTGATCAACCAGTACCGGGCGCAGGGCATGGGGGTCCGGGAGGCGGTGGTCGAAGGTGGCCGTCGCCGACTGCGCCCGATCCTGATGACGGCGGTGGCGACCATCTTCGCGCTACTGCCGATGGCGTTCGGGTTGACCGGTGAGGGCGGCTTCATCTCTCAGCCGCTGGCGGTCGTGGTGATCGGTGGTCTGCTCAGCTCGACGCTGCTCACGCTGATCCTGGTGCCGACGCTCTACACGATGGTGGAGCACACCAAGGGGTCGCTGCGGAGTCGGCGCGCACGGCGGCGCTCCGGGGGGTCAGCGGTGACCACGACGGAGACCGACGAGGTGTCAGCCCCGAACCAGGTCGCGGTGCCGAGCGGCGCGCCCGCGCCGGCAGCGGCCGAGGGGACCCAGCCGGCCGGACGACCCGCGCCGTCAGCCGCTTTGGTGGAGGGCACGGACCAGTTCGAGGTGCTGCGGCTGCCCCGTAGCCGTACCTCGCCGCTGCCTCCGGCGGAGCCGACCGAGTAGGTCGAAGCGCGATTCGGAACGCCCTCGGCGGTCTTTTCGCCGGGGGCGTTCCAGATTCATCCGACCGAAACACTCCGACTCGACCGACACATACTTTGTGTCACTTCTTGCATACTCCTCGTAGATAGGTGGGGGGTGTGTGGGTGAAGCGGGGCGGGCGGATGGTCGAGGGCGCGCGCGGGTGGGGGCGACGCGACCTGCTGCGCCGTGGCCTGCTGGTGCTCGGCGGTGTGACCATCGGCGCCGGGACGTCCGAGGCGTGGTGGATGGCCCATCGCCGGATGCCGATCGCCGACGGCCCCGCCAGCGCCACCCTCGGCAACGGCCAGCAGGACGTCGGCTCCGGCGCGGTGGAGGTCGCCTGGTCGGGAAGGACCGACCAGCGCCTGGTGGCCCTCACCTTCGACGACGGCCCCGCACCACAGTGGACCCCGATGGTGCTCGACACCCTGGCCCAGCACCGGGTGCCGGCCACCTTCTTCATGGTCGGAGCGCAGGTCCGCCGGCACGCCGACGTCGTCCGCGACCGCCTTGCCGGGCACGAGGTGGGCAACCACAGCTGGGAGCACCGGGACCTGGCCGAACTGGACACCGCCGAGACGTACGACGACCTGCGCCGCAGCCACGACGCGATCGCCGACCTGACCGGGACGCCGCCGACGCTCCTCCGTCCGCCGTACGGCCACCTGGGCGGAGCGGTGCTGCAAGCGGCGGCCCGGCTGGACTATCGGCTGGTGCTCTGGTCGTTGCAGATGGTGGAGCGCGAGTTCCCCGACGACCCGGCCGGCCACGCCCAGCGGATCGTGGCCGGGGTCCGACCGGGAACGATCGTGCTCGGTCACGATGTGGGGGCGCGCCGGCGGCTGGTTGCCCTGCGAGGTCTGACCGACATGATCGACGGGCTACGGTCGCGCGGTTACAGATTCGTCACGGTCTCGGCGCTGCTGGGAGCGGGTGTGGCTTCGACACCGAGCAGGTAGGGTCGCGCTCCGTGGCGTCCACCCTCTCGGTTCTTACCGGCAATCGGAGCTTCCGCAACCTGTTCCTCGCTGAGTTGGTGGTCTTCGGCGCCGACTGGTTCGTCATGGTGCCGCTGCTGGTGCTGCTGCCGCACCTGACCGGCAGCGGCGTCTGGGGCGCGCTGGTGTTGGCGGTGGACACCGGCATCGTGGCGTTGCTGCTGCCGTACACCGGCACCATCGCCGACCGCTTCGACCGCCGGAAGATCATGATTGCCGCGAACGTGGCAGCGCTGGCTGGCGTGCTGCTGCTGCTCGGCGTGCGGAACGCCGGAACGGCGTGGCTGGCGCTGGTCGCGATCGGCGCGGTGGCGGTCGCCAAGGCGTTCTACTCGCCGGCCGCCCAGGCCGCGCTGCCCAACGTGCTGGAGCCGCACGAACTCGCCGCTGGCAACGCCGTCGCCGGCTCGGCCTGGGGCACCATGACCGTGGTCGGTGCGTCGCTCGGCGGCGTGCTCAGCACCGCTGCCGGCCCGTACGTCTGCTTCTGGGTGGCGGCGGCGGGCCTGGCGATGGCCGCGGGCCTCGCCACCCGGATCCGCCGGCCGTTGCAGGCACCCCGGGACGCCGACCAACCGGCCCAGCGGACCTGGACGGCGGTCCGCGAGGCGCTCGGCTACATCGGTCACCGCCCCCGGGTGCTCGCGCTGGTCACGGTCAAGTCGGCGGTGGGCCTGGGCAACGGCGTGCTGACCGTGTTCCCGCTGCTGGCCGGTGTGTACGGTGTCGGTCCGCTCGGCGCCGGCCTGCTCTTCGCGGTGCGCGGCGCGGGAGCGTTGGTGGGGCCGATCCTGATGCGCCGGGTGCTGACCAACCGGGCCTGGCTGCTGCCCGGGCTCGCGTTGTCCATGTCGCTGTACGGGCTGTCCTACCTGGGCACCTCGGTCGTGCGGTGGTTTCCGCTGGTGCTGCTGCTGGTCTTCCTGGCGCACTTCGCGGGTGGCAGCAACTGGGTGATGTCGAACTTCGCCCTTCAGGGTGAAGTCCCGGACCGGCTGCGGGGGCGCGTCTTCGCCACCGACATGATGTTGGCGACGCTGGCGATCTCGGTGAGCCAACTGGCGGTGGCCCTGGTGGTGGACGCGGTCGACGAACGGGTGGTGCTCGCCGGCTGCGGTCTGATCACCCTCGTGTACGCGGTCGGCTGGCGGATCGCCACCCGCCGGCTCTCGCTCACCGATTCGGCCGCCGAGCCCGTCCCGGACCCGGCAAGCTGAGTTCGGCGGTCCCAGGCAGCGGGCGTGACGCCGGTTCGTCGGTGCCGGGCCCTAGCATGAGCGCGTGCCGACGAACTTCACCGCCGGGCCGGTTCGGGTCCGGACTCCCGCGACCAGCGCCAACCTGGGCCCGGGCTTCGACGCGCTTGGTCTCGCTCTCGGGCTCTACGACGACGTGGCCGCCGAGGTCGCGTCGGGCGGTGTCCGGGTGACGGTGACCGGGCAGGGCGCCGGTGAGTTGCCCGACGACGATCGACACCTGGTGGTGCGGGCCATGCGCGCCGCGTTCGACGTGCTCGGTGCCCACCCCGCGGGGCTGAGCGTGGAGTGCGTCAACCGGATCCCCCAGGCGCGTGGGCTGGGCTCCTCGTCCGCTGCGATCGTCGCCGGGGTGCTGCTGGCCCGGGCCCTCGTCGTCGATGGGGAGCACCGCCTCGACGACGCCGCGGCGCTCCGGCTGGCCGCCGAGATCGAGGGTCACCCCGACAATGTGGCGCCGTGCCTGCTGGGCGGCTTCACAGTGGCCTGGTCCGAGCCGGGCGGCGCCCGGGCCGTCTCCCTGCCGGTCGCCGACGCGGTGCGGCCCACCGTCTTCGTCCCGGCGGAACGCGGATTGACCGCGACCGCGCGGGCGGCTCTGCCGGCCACCGTGCCGCACGGCGACGCCGCGTTGACCGCGGGGCGGGCAGCGCTGCTGGTGCACGCGCTCACGACGTCCCCGACCCTGCTGCTGCCGGCCACCGTCGATCGACTCCACCAGGATTACCGCGCAGCCGGAATGCCAGGCACGTCTGCCCTGGTCAGCGCGTTGCGAGCGGCCGGTGTGGCAGCTGTGGTCAGTGGGGCGGGGCCGACCGTGCTGGCGCTCAGCGAGCCTCCAGCGGGCTTCCCGGTGGGAACAGACTGGGAGATCTGGCAGTTACCGATAGACGTCAGCGGCGCGCGGGTCGCGCGGGGTAGACTTGGACACGCCGAGCGGGACCCTGTTGCCGCAGGTCGGAAGAGTTGATTACGCTCTAGACCTAGCACAGCCGCGAAGCACGCGATCTCCTGCGGGGCGGCGCACCCCCGAAGCTCTCGGCGGTCAGCCCGTCTACCCCTGCCAAAGGCCCACGCCGCACCGCAGTTTCCACAGGTCGCCGCAGACGGCGAGACCTGCTCACCGACGTTGGTGAGTCGGGATACCGACCGGCTGCTGTGTCACAGACTCCCGCGACGCGTCCTTGCGAGGCGGGTGCACCGAGGCCGCCCGGCCACCTGAGCTCCGACTCCGGGCAGTCCCGGCCTTATCGAGGGAAGGAATCCATTGAGCGACACCACCGACGTGACGTCGGATGTTTCCAACGTCGCTGGCGATGCCACCGCCGCCGCTCCCGCCCGTCGTCGGCGTAGCGGCACCGGTCTGTCGGCGATGCTGCTGCCAGAGCTGCAGAGCCTGGCCGCGTCGCTCGGCATCTCCGGCACGGCTCGCATGCGCAAGGGCGAGCTGATCGCCGCGATTTCCGAGCGGCAGGGCGGCAACGCCGCCGGGACCCCTCGACCCCGGGCCGAGGTCGCGGCCGCGGCCGCCCCGACCCGTGAGGGGGTGCGCGCCGAGGTGCGGGAGACCGCCGACCGGCCGGCCGCCGAAGGTCGCGGTGCCGAGCAGACGCCGGCCGAGCCGGCCGCCGAGACCGAGGGCCGTAGCCGCACCCGGCGGAGCCGGACCGCGACGGCAGAGGCCCGTGCCACCGAGGCGCGCCCCGCTGAGGCGCGTGCGACCGAGACGCGTGCAAGCGAGACGCGTGCGGCCGAGACGCGTACCGATGAGGCGGAAACCGGCGAGCGGGCCGACCGTGGCGAGAATCGCCGCGAGCGGGCCGAGCGTCCGGAGCGGGCCGAGCGGGCCGACCGGACCGAGCGGACCGACCGTGCCGAGCGTGCCGACCGGACTGAGCGTGCCGAGCGGATCGACCGGACCGAGCGGACCGATCGAGGCGAGCGTGGCGAGCGAGGCGAGCGAGGCGAGCGTGGCGAGCGCAACGACCGTGGCGAGCGTGCCGAGCGTGGCGAGCGCAACGACCGTGGCGAGCGTGCCGACCGCGGTGAGCGGGCTGAGCGCAACGACCGACCCGACCGCGGTGACCGCAACGACCGCAACGACCGCAACGACCGCAACGACCGCAACGACCGTGGTCAGCGTGCCGAGCGGGACAGCGACGACGACGACGGCGAGGGTGGCGGCCGGCGCGGCCGGCGCAGCCGTTTCCGGGACCGTCGCCGCGGGCGCGGCGAGCGCACCGAGACCGGTGCCGAAACCGGCGGGCGTGAGCCGCAGGTCAGCGAGGACGACGTGCTCGTCCCGGTGGCCGGCATCATCGACGTGCTCGACAACTACGCCTTCGTGCGGACGACCGGCTACCTGGCCGGCCCGAACGACGTGTACGTCTCGATGTCCCAGATCAAGAAGTACGGCCTGCGCCGCGGTGACGCGATCACCGGCGCGGTCCGGGCGGCCCGCGAGGGCGGCAACAGCGGCGACCAGCGGCGCGACAAGTACAACCCGCTGATGCGGCTGGACACGATCAACGGTATGGAGCCGGAGGAGGCGCGGCGTCGTCCGGAGTTCTACAAGCTCACTCCGCTCTACCCGCAGGAGCGCCTGCGGCTGGAGACCGAGCCGCACATCCTGACCACCCGGGTCATCGACCTGGTCATGCCGATCGGCAAGGGCCAGCGGGCACTTATCCAGTCTCCGCCCAAGGCGGGTAAGACGATGGTGCTGCAGGCGATCGCGAACGCGATCACCCGCAACAACCCGGAGTGCCACCTGATGGTGGTGCTGGTGGACGAGCGGCCCGAAGAGGTCACCGACATGCAGCGGTCGATCAAGGGCGAGGTCATCGCGGCCACGTTCGACCGTCCGCCGCAGGACCACACCACGGTGGCGGAGCTGGCCATCGAGCGGGCCAAGCGGCTCGTCGAGCTGGGGCACGACGTCGTCGTGCTGCTCGACTCGGTGACCCGGCTCGGTCGGTCGTACAACCTGGCGGCGCCGGCCAGCGGCCGGATCATGTCGGGTGGTATCGACTCCACCGCGCTCTACCCGCCGAAGCGCTTCCTCGGCGCGGCCCGCAACATCGAGAACGGCGGGTCGCTGACCATCATCGCCACGGCGCTGGTGGAGACCGGCTCCATGGCGGACACGGTCATCTTCGAGGAGTTCAAGGGTACTGGCAACGCCGAGTTGAAGCTGGACCGGAAGATCGCCGACAAGCGGACCTTCCCGGCCATCGACATCAACCCGTCGGGTACGCGTAAGGAAGAGGTCCTGCTCGCACCGGAAGAGCTGGCCATCATCCACAAGCTCCGGAAGGTGCTGCACTCGCTGGACTCGCAGGCCGCGATGGATCTCCTGCTGGACCGGCTCAAGCAGTCCCGCACGAACATCGAGTTCCTGATGCAGATCGCGAAGTCGACGCCGGGGGAGTGACCCTCCTGCGCTGACCGACGAAGGGGCACGGCCGTTGTGGCCGTGCCCCTTCGTCATGTCCCCAGCCCGCTGCCCCCGACGATGTCATTGTGGAGTTTTCCTTCGCTTCAATCCAAGGGTCTTGAAACTTCTATTCATGACCGGGTTGACTGTCGTCCATGCGTACCCGCAGACGAACCGCCCGCCGCACCGGCGTCCTGCTGCTGACGCCGCTGCTCTCGCTGGCCGCGCCGCTGCCGGCCACCGCCGCCCCTCCGACCCCGACCGTCGTCGCCCCGTCCACCGTCGCCGAGGACGCGCCGCCCGCGTCGTCGTGGCCGTCCAGCTCGGTCGGCCTGGTCACCGACCCCGCCGCGACCGCCGCGACCTCGGGCGCCGACGGTCTGGAGCCGGCCGGCGGACTGGAGACCACGAAGGCCACCCGGCCGGTCGCCCCGGGCGTGCAACTCACCTCCTTCGACAGGTACGACGCCGATGGCTGGCTGCGCGCCGACGCGCTCACCACTGACCTCGCCGGTGGGTCCACCGTCGACTACGTCAACTCCGGTGCGGTCAGCCGGGCCGAGCCGTTGCGCAAGGCGGCGGACGCCACGCGCGCCGTCGCCGCGATCAACGGCGACTTCTTCGACATCAACAACTCCGGTGCCGCTCAGGGCGTCGGCATCCGCGACGGCGAGTTGATTCAGTCGGGGGTCGACGGTCACCGCAACGCGGTGGCGGTCACCACCAGCGGGCTCGGCCGGGTGATCGAGGTGAACTTCGACGGCAGCGCCACGCTGCCCGCCGGGCCGGTGCCGCTGACCCAGTTCAACAACATGGTGCAGGCTGATGGCATCGGCGCGTTCACCGAACTCTGGGGGACGTACTCCCGGCAGCGGGCGGTGGAGGGCGCGGCCCGGGTGTTCGAGGTCACCGTCTCCGGCGGCCGGGTGGTCGGGGTGAGCGGTGTGGCCGGCAGCGGCCCGATCGCCGCCGGCAGCACCGTGCTGCTCGGCCGCGACGCCGGCGCGGACGCGCTGGCGGGACTTCGCGCTGGTGACCCGGTGACGGTGGCCTGGCGCCCGAAGCCGTCCGACGGCAGCAGCCTGCACGCGGCCGTCGGAGGCGGCAACGTGCTGGTCCGCGACGGCGTCGTCCAGAGCATTGCCGACCCGACGCTGGCTCCGCGTACCGCTGTCGGCTTCAGCGCCGACGGGCGAAAGATGATCATGTTGACGGTGGACGGCCGGCAGGTCGACAGCCGCGGCGTGACGCAGACCGAGATGGGCCGGATGATGGCCGAGCTCGGTGCCCACCATGCGCTCAACCTGGACGGTGGCGGCTCGTCCACGCTGTTGGCCCGGGAGCCGGGCGCACCGGCCGTGCAGGTGGAGAACGGCCCGTCGGACGGCAGCGAGCGGGCCGTGCCCAACGGTCTGGCCATCTACGCGCCGAAGGGCAGCGGCCGGCTCACCGGCTACTGGGTCGAGACGGCCAGCGACCCCACCGCCGCCCCGGGCATCTCGCCGGTGCGTGGTGGCCGGCCCGACCGGGTCTTTCCCGGTCTGACCCGCGTCCTCACGGCCGCCGGCTACGACGAGACGTACGGCCCGGCGGCCGGCGCGCCCACCTGGCGAGTGACCCCGGCGGTACGCGGCCGGGTCGACAGGGACGGGGTGTTCCACGCCGGCGCACCGGGGGCCGGCACGGTCACTGCGGCACGTGGCCGGGCCAGCGGCTCGCGGGGCCTCACCGTGCTCGGCCCGCTGGCCCGGGTCGGCACCACCGTGCCGCGGGTCGGCCTCACCGGCCGCGACGGTAACGCCCTGGTGGGCGTGGTCGGGTACGACGGCGACGGCAACACCGCGCCGATCGAGCCGGCCGACCTGACCCTCGACTACGACCGTGACCTGCTGCGGATCACCCCGAACGCGGACGGCAACCTCGCGGTCAGCGCGCTGCGGGACACCGGCTCCGGCCTGGTCACCATTCATGTCGGACGGGCCAGCACCGTCCTGCCGGTCACCGTCGGGCTGACCGACGTGCCGGTGGCTGGCTTCGACGATGCCGGGTCCTGGCGGTTCAGCCAGGCCCGCGCCAGTGGGTCGGTCGCGCCGGCGCCGGGGCACACCGGCACGGGCCTGCGGATGGCGTACGACTTCAGTCAGTCCACCGGCACGCGGGCCGCGTACGCCGACCCGCCCGCCTGGATCGAGGTGCCCGGCCAACCGCAGGCGTTCGGCATGTGGATCCACGGCAACGGCACCGGAGAGTGGCCGAGCCTGCACCTGCACGACGCCCAGGACACCCAGCACGTGCTGCGCGGCCCACTGATCACCTGGACGGGCTGGCGGTACGTGGAGTTCGCGGTGCCGGCCGGGGTGCAGTACCCGGTGCGGGTGCGCCGGTTCTACGTGGCCGAGACGAACGCCGCGGCGCAGTACTCCAGCGAGGTGATCATCGACGATCTGGTGGCGAAGGTGCCACCGACTGTCGACGTGCCGGCAGTGGCGCCGCGTACCGATCGGGTGGTGATCCGCGACGGCACTGTCGACGGCGCACCCTGGCGGTTCGCGGTGCTCTCCGACGCCCAGTTCGTCGCCGCAGCCCCGGACAGTGACCTGGTCGCCCAGGCCCGGCGGACGCTGCGCGAGGTGAAGGCCGCCAGGCCGGACTTCCTGCTGATCAACGGTGACTTCGTGGACACCGCCTATCCGGCCGACTTCGCGCTGGCCAAGCGCCTTCTCGACGAGGAGTTGGGCGACGCCCTGCCCTGGTACTACGTGCCCGGCAACCACGAGATCATGGGGGCGCCGATCAGCAACTTCGAGGCCGCCTTCGGTGCCACCTCACGAGTGTTCGACCACAACGGCACCCGGTTCGTCACGCTGAACTCGTCCACCGGCACGCTGCGCGGCGGAGGCTTCGACCAGGTGCGGATGCTGCGCCAGGCGCTGGACACGGCGGCCACCGACCGGCGGGTCGGCTCCGTCGTCGTGCTGCACCACCACCCGGCGCGCGACCCCAGCCCGGCGCAGGCCAGCCAGCTCGGTGACCGCAAGGAGGCGGCGTTGCTGGAGCAGTGGATGGCCGACTTCCAGCACCGCACCGGAAAGGGCGCGCTGTTCGTGGGCGGGCACGTCGGCACCTTTCACGCCGACCGGGTGGACGGGGTGCCCTACGTGATCAACGGCAACGCGGGCAAGACGCCATCCACCCCCGCCGACCAGGGCGGCTTTACCGGCTGGACGGAGTTCGGCGTGGACCCGGTCACTCCGGCCGAGGCCGACAGTGCCCGCCGTGACCCGCTCGCGGCAGGCCCGGTCTGGGTGGACGCGGAGTTCCACGCGCACGCCGACCGGCTCACGGTGACCGCGCCGGCCAGCGTCGCGGTGGGCACACCGGTGTCGGTGAGTGCCACGCTGACCCAGCCCGGTGGGCGTACGGTCCCGGTGGCCGCGCCGGTCAGCGCCGACTGGTCGGCGTCGCCGGAGGTGTACATCGGCTCGGCGGCCGGGGTGCGCCCGTGGCACACCGCCCGCTTCGATCCGGCCACCGGCACGCTGACGGCGCTACGCCTCGGCGCCCCGGTACGCCTCACCGTCACCGTCAACACCGTCCGCGCCGAAGCCACCATCGCCCTCACCAGGTGAGAGCGAGCAGGGCCCTTCCCCGACGAAGGGCCCTGCTCGCGCTCAGAAGTCGCCGTCGGCCACCTGGAACACGGTGAGGCCGAGGGCTCGCCACATCTGGACCACCTGGGCGCGGTCGTCGAAGACGCCGGCCACCCGGTAACGGTCCCGGATCTCCCGGTCGTAGATCTCCCGTTTGACGATCGAGTCCTTCCGGGAGTCGCCCACGGCCCGCAGGTGCAGGCCCAGGTAGGGCACTCGGACGTGCCGGGCCAGCCACGCCTCGGTGGCCGCGCGGGCGGAGGCGTCCCGCCCCGAGCAGAAGACCACCCCGTACCCGGCGGCGTGCATCGCCCGGACCGCGGCGATCACCGCCGTGTTCGGCTGGTCCTGGCCCACCCGGGTCATGTCGTACGGGCTGCGGAAGACGGCCAGCGCGACGGTGCCGTCGATGTCCACCAGGACGATCTCCGGTGGCTCGGTCGACGGCGGGTGCAGCACGGCGGGGCGTCCGGTACGTGCCTCGGGCACCGGCAACGGCAGGGTTCGCCCCTCCAGGTACCGCTCGTGCAGCCGGCGGATCGCGTCCGCGCCGACCTGGTCGGCGGTAGGGCGAGCGGCGTCGCGGCGCAGGCACTCGTCCAGCGGCACGTCGGTGAAGTCGTGCACCTCGAAATCCGCGCCGTGCCGGGCGGCCAGCTCGGCCCAGCCCCGCAGGGTCCGCGCCCGCAGGTTGGTGTCGTCCACGCAGACGTCCGCCCGGGCGCGCAGCAGCGCCTCGACCTGAGCCTGCTGCACGGCGGTCACCTGCGCCTCGGCCCACTGGGTGAACAGTCGTTCGCCGTGCAGCATCCGGCGGAGGTCGTCCCGGTTGACCCGCGAGACGGACGGCTGGAGCGTCCGGGCGAACGTCGTCTTGCCCGAGGCGGGCAGTCCCCGGGTGGCGATCAGGCGGGTCATCGGCACACCTCCGGCTCGACGGGCGTACCCCGGGCGGGGTACCTGACGGCGGACCGCCGGGTGCGCGAATGCCCCGTCGGGCGGCGGGAATGCGGACGGGTAGGCACGTGTTGACGATGCCGGACGAGGTGTGCGGCCCGATTACCGGGTCGGCTCAGGCCCATGGCACACTGGTCAATCGGCCACCGGTTCCGGTTCACGCCCGAGCCCGTCGCGTACGGCGCGACGAGCGATGACGGCGACCCGGCGACCACCAACGAGAGGACCGAGGCGAGATGAAGGCAAACATCCACCCGGAGTACGTGACCACCGAGGTCAGCTGCTCCTGTGGCAACACGTTCACGACCCGCAGCACCGCCAAGGGCGGGGCGATCCACGCCGAGACCTGCAGCGCCTGCCACCCGTTCTACACCGGTAAGCAGCGCGTTCTCGACACCGCCGGCCGGGTCGCGAAGTTCCAGCAGAAGTACGCCAAGGTTCAGGCCAAGAAGGCCAAGTAACTCCTCGTTCGGCGCCCGCGTCCGGTTTCCCGCCGGACGCGGGCGCCGTCCGCGTTTTCCCCGTTTTCCGCCCGGCCGCTGGCCTCCCGGCCCGGCCCGGTCGTCGCGCACCGTCGAAGGAGCATCCGCAGCATGAGCAGCGAGCGTCTGGCCGGCCTTCTCGACGAGTACGCGGAGCTGGAGAAGCGGTTGGCCGATCCGGCCATCCACGCCGACCAGGCCACCGCGCGCAGGGTCGGCCGCCGGTACGCCGAGCTGGTGCCGCTGCACAAGGCCGCCGACGAGTTGGAGCAGGCCCGCGCCGATCTGGCCGCGGCTCGCGAGCTGGCGGCCGAGGACCCGTCCTTCGCCGGTGAGGCGGACGCCATCGCCGGCTCCCTGCCGGTGCTGGAGGAGCGCCTCGCCGAGCTGCTCATCCCCCGCGACCCGCACGACGCCAAGGACGTGATCGTCGAGATCAAGGCCGGTGAGGGTGGCGAGGAGTCGGCGTTGTTCGCCGGTGACCTGCTGCGGATGTACACCAGGTACGCCGAGCGGCACGGCTGGGTCACCGAGGTGATCGACGCACAGGATTCCGACCTCGGAGGGGTCAAGGACGTCTCCCTGGCGATCAAGACCAAGGGTGTGCCGGACGGCGGCAACGGCGTCTGGTCGCGGCTCAAGTGGGAGGGCGGCGTGCACCGGGTGCAACGTGTCCCGGTGACCGAGTCGCAGGGCCGGATCCACACCAGCGCCGCAGGGGTGCTGGTGCTGCCGGAGGCCGAGGACGTCGACGTCACGATCGACCAGAACGACCTGCGCATCGACGTGTTCCGCTCGTCCGGCCCCGGCGGCCAGTCGGTGAACACCACCGACTCGGCGGTGCGGATCACCCACCTGCCGACCGGCATCGTCGTCTCCTGCCAGAACGAGAAGTCCCAGTTGCAGAACCGGGAGCAGGCGATGCGGATCCTGCGGGCCCGGCTGCTCGCCGCCGCGCAGGAGCAGGCCGACGCCGCCGCGTCGGACGCGCGTAAGGCCCAGGTGCGTACCGTGGACCGCTCGGAGCGGATCCGCACCTACAACTTCCCGCAGAACCGGATCACCGATCACCGAATCGGCTACACCGCGTACAACCTGGATCTGGCGCTCGGCGGCGAGCTGGACGGGGTGCTGGACGCCCTCACCGAGGCCGACCGGGCCGCCCGCCTCGCCGGCGATACCGAGCTGACCCGTCGCTGACCGCGACATCGAACTGACTGGGGCGATCAGCTCGCTCGGGGGCGGGTCTTGGCGCGGAGCATCTCGCGGTCGGCCTGCTCGAACGCGACGCTGAGCGCGTCGCGTAGCCCGCTGCCACCGGAGACCTCGGCGAAACCGATACTCACGCCGACCGGGGTGCCCGGGACCAACGATTCCCAGTCCTCCAGTCGGACCGCGGCCTCGATCCGGCGGGCCACCTCGGCGGCCTCGGCCATGCCGGTGTCCGGCAGCACCACCACGAATTCGTCACCGCCGTAGCGGGCCACGAAGTCGCCCCGGCGCATCACCCGGTTGATCACACCGGCGATGCGTTGCAGCACCAGGTCGCCGGAGTGGTGCCCGTGCCGGGTGTTGACCGCCTTGAAGCCGTCCAGGTCGCAGACCCCGATCACCACCCGTTCGCCACGGGTGACCACGGCGGTGATGTACCGCTCCAGCCGGCGGCGGTTGGGCAGCCCGGTGAGCGGGTCGGTCAACGCCTCGCCCTCGAAGCGCGCCGCCTCGCGGCGCATCTCCTCGTGGTCGATTCGGGCGGCGATGCCGTCGATGTAGACGTCGCGCAGCCTGTCGTTGCGCTGCGCGGCGAGCCGGAACGCCAACCGGTCGGCCCGGTGCGCGGAAAGGTGGTCCCCGGCACGGGTCAACGCGATGCTGCGCAGCCGGGCCGGCTCGGCCGCCCCGAGCGTCTCGTTGGACACCTGGACGGTGTCCAGTCGGGCGACCGCCTCGATCGGCCGACCGTCCGCGACGGCGAGGCACACCTGCCCGAGCTGCCGCAGGTCGCGGGCGCGGGCGCTGTCCCCACCGTGGCTGATCAACCGGGCCGGCTCGGGGCCTTCGGAAGCCACCTGGTCGCCGAGCGCGGCCTGTCGGGCCGCCGCGTAGCCGTAGGCGGCGAGGCTGCTCGGGCGCAGCTGGCCGGCCCGCCCGGCGCGGACGAAGCGGGTCAGGTCGGCGGCCACGTCCCGCAGCACCCGCAGACAACCGTCGCTGTCGCCGTTGTGGTCCAGGGCCACGGCGTTGCGCAGCCGGATGCCCGGCGCGGCGAACGTCTCCTCCGGGATGCCGGCGGTCAGCCCGAGCTGCCGGGCCCGCTCGATGGCGCCCAGGGCGTAACCGTGGAAGCTGAGGTAGCTGTAGGCCATGGCCAGGTCGTGCCAGCCCCAGGCGGTGTCCCGGTCCGGGTCGGCGACGGCGCCCAGCGCCCGGGCCGCTCGGACGAGGTGCATGACGCAGCGGTCCAGTGCTCCCTGGTGGTGCGCGGCGAGCGCGGCCAGCGCGTTGAGGTGACCGTGCAGGTAGGGCTCCGCGAGGTCGCGGACCGCCGCCGACGCCTCTTCGATGGCCCGGGTGAACTCCGCCGTCCGACCGAGATTGATCAGCGCGGAGAGGCGCTGCACCATCGCGTCCGCCCGCGCCGCCGGGTCGGTGGTGGTGCGAATCACACGCTCCAGCAGGACGTACGACTCCGCGGACCGGCTGGCCTCCTGCAACGCCCGGGCGTGCGTGAGGGCGTCAACCTGGTCATCGACCCGGTCGAGCCAGCCCACCCGCCAACCTCCTGTCGTGCGCGCCTGCGCGCACCTGTTCGTCACGTCGTCCGCGACGCTTCATGATTATGTCGTGAGTACTTTGCCGCAACACCCCCCCGAAGGGACAGGCCCCATCCGGCCGTCCGCCGCGGTGGCCCGAGCGGCCCGCGCGCTCGCCGCCGCCGGGGTCGGCTCCGCCCGGGTGGAGGCCGAGGTGCTGGCGGCGTACGTGCTCGGGGTTCCCCGGGGTCGGCTGGCTCTCGCCGACGATCTCGGCGACGACCAGCTGGCGCGGCTCGACGAGCTGATCCGCCGCCGCGCCGCGCGTGAGCCGTTGCAGCACCTGACTGGTCGGGCCGGGTTCCGGCACCTGGAGCTGTCGGTCGGCCCGGGTGTCTTCGTGCCCCGGCCGGAGACCGAGCTGTTGGCCGGCTGGGGTGTCGAGCAGGCCCGGGGCCGGCCCGACCCGGTGGTGGTGGACCTGTGCAGCGGCTCGGGCGCGATCGCGTTGGCGGTGGCTCAGGAGCTGCCGGGAGCGCGGGTGATCGCGGTGGAGCGGTCCCCGGCGGCGCTGGCCTGGCTGCGGCGCAACGCGGCGGAGCGCGCCGCGGCGGGGGACCGGCCGATCGAGGTGGTCGAGGCCGACGTGACCGCGCCGGACCTGCTGGCGGAGCTGGTGGGCCGGGTGGACGTGCTGCTCTGCAACCCGCCGTACGTGCCGGACGACGTGGTGGTCCCGCCGGAGGTGGCCGGGCACGACCCGGCCGAGGCGGTCTTCGGCGGCGCGGACGGGCTGGTGGTGATCCGACCGGTCGTCGCCCGGGCGGCGGTGCTGTTGCGCCCGGGGGGCGTGTTCGGCGTGGAACACGACGACACCCACGGCGCGGCGGTGCCCGGGCTGCTCGCCGAGGACGGCGGCTTCACCGCTGTCGCCGAGCATCTGGACCTCACCGGGCGTCCCCGCTACGCGACCGCGTCCCGACGGGCGGACGGCCAGCACGCCCCGATCGGGGCGGCGTGGCAGACTGACTCCTCGTGATGCTCTACGACTGCCGGTCGCCCGCCGATCGGGACCGCGGCATCGCTGCGGCAATCGAGGCGGTCAAGAACGGCGAGCTGGTCGTTCTCCCGACCGACACCGTGTACGGGATCGGCGCGGACGCGTTCACCCCGTACGCGGTGAAAGCGCTGTTGGATGCCAAGGGCCGGGGTCGGCAGATGCCGCCGCCGGTGCTGATCGGCTCGCGGCACACCCTGGACGGGTTGGTCTTCTCGCTGCCCACCGCCGCTCGGGATCTCGTGGAGGCGTTCTGGCCGGGTGCCCTGACGATCGTGGTCGAGCACTCGCCGAGCCTGCAGTGGGACCTGGGTGACAAAACCGGCACGGTGGCGGTGCGGATGCCGCTGCACCCGGTGGCGTTGGAGGTGCTGCGCGAGACCGGCCCGATGGCGGTCTCGTCGGCCAACAAGACCGGCCAGCCGGCCGCTGTCACCGCCGACGAGGCGCGTGACCAGCTCAGCTACTCGGTGCGGGCCTACCTGGAAGCCGGCCCCTGCCCGGACCCGGTGCCCAGCACGATCGTGGATCTGACCGGTGAGGTGCCGCAGCTGTTGCGGGCCGGGGCGATCCCGTTGGAGAAGCTGCGTGACGTGGTCCCGGATCTCGTCGACGGTCGGGCGGTCTGAGTGCCCCCGTTCACGGTTCTGCACGTCTGCATGGGCAACATCTGCCGCTCGCCGATGGCGGAGCGGCTGCTCGCCCTGGCGGTGCGGGAGCGGCTGACCCGGCGTGCGCAGGACCCGGCTCAGGCCGAGGAACTGGTGCACAGCCACAGCGCCGGCACGGGTGGCTGGCACGCGGGTGAGGAGATGAACCCGCCGGCGGCACGGCAGGTCACCGGCCGTGGTGGGGACGTGGCGGGGTTCGCCGCGCGCAAGCTGCGCTCGGACCACATCGACGCCGCCGACCTGGTCCTGACCGCCACCGCCGACCAGCAGGAGTACGTGGTGGCGCTTCGTCCGGACGCGGCGGCCCGCACGTTCGTGCTGGGCGAGTTCGGCCGGCTGCTGGCCGCGGTGGACGCCGCCGCACTGCCGCCGGGCGACGCCACCCCGGAGGCCGTGTACGCCCGGGGGGTGGCCCTGGTGGCGGCGGCCCACGACGCACGGCTGGGCGCCTCGGCGCTGGCCACCGATGATCTGGACGACCCGTGGGGTCGTGGCGACCAGTGCTTCAGCCGGGTCGCCGACGAGATCGAGGAGACGGTCCACCCGCTGGCCGGCGCGCTGCTGCCCTGAGCGTGGTGCGAGTTTCCTCCGGGTTTGGGGAAAACCCAGGGCTAAAGGGGCGTTCCGGGTCATTCTGAACGGGTCCTAGCGTGACCGGCTCCTGCGGGGAGAGCTGATGATCCGGGCCCAACTCGACAAACTGCTGACCGTGGTGATCGCCGGCGTGCTGGCCGGACTGGTGCTGGCCGCCGCCGCCCTGCCCGTGGCCCTGGTCTTCGGGATCGGCTTCAGCGCCCTGTCGACGCCGTACTCGGAGCTGCCGAACACACTCCGGACGCCGCCCACCGCGCAGCGCTCCAACCTCTACGCCAACGACGGCACCACCCTGATCACCTCCTTCTACCAGGAGGACCGGGTGGACGTGCCGCTGCACGAGGTGGCTCCGGTGATGCGCCGGGCGATCGTGGCGGCCGAGGACGTCCGGTTCTATCAGCACAGCGGGGTCGACCTGCGGGGCGTGGTGCGCGCGTTCACCGTCAACAAGCGCGACGGCCACACCCGGCAGGGCGCCTCCACGCTGACCATGCAGTACGTCCGCAACGTGCTCAGCAACGACCCCCGGCTGACTGAGGCGCAGCGGGACGCCGCCACCGAGCTCACCACCGTCCGCAAGCTGCAGGAGATGCGGTACGCGCTCGCGTTGGAGCGGGAGCTCGACAAGGACGAGATCCTGGCCCGCTACCTGAACATCGCCTACTTCGGCGCCGGGGCGTACGGCATCGCGGCGGCCAGTAAGCGGTACTTCTCCCGCTCCCCGGCCGAGTTGACCCTGGCCCAGGCGGCACTGCTCGCCGGTCTGGTGCGTTCGCCGGACAGCGACGATCCGATCAACGGCGACGCCGACAGCGCTGTGGCCCGGCGGTCGTACGTGTTGGAGCGGCTGGTGGAGACGGGGCAGGTGCCGGCGGACGCTGCGGCGGCGGCGCGTGCCGAGCCACTGCAGCTGCGGCCCAGCGAGACCCCGAACGACTGCACGGGCGTACCCGACGCGCACAACGACTGGGGCTTCTTCTGCGACTGGTTCACCCGCTGGTGGAGCAGCCAGTCCGCGTTCGGGGCGACCGCCGACGAGCGGCAGCGCACGCTGCGCCGGGGTGGCTTCTCCATCGTGTCGTCGCTGGACCCGGGTGTGCAGCGGGCCACCACCGAGCAGGTGCTGAAGATCTATCCGACGACCAGAGCCGAGGCGGTGCCCACCGCCGTGGTGCAACCGGGCACCGGGCGGGTGCTGGCGATGTCGGTGAACCGGACCTACAGCGCTGCGGACAACCCGGTCGGGCAGAAGAACCGCCCGAACACCGTCAATCAGTTGGTCGCCGGCGGCGGCGCGATCGAGGGGTACCAGGGCGGTTCGACGTTCAAGCTCTTCACCCTGCTGGCCGCGCTGGAGGCCGGCCTGCCGCTGTCGACCGACTTCGTGGCGCCGACCCAGTTGCTGACCCGCTTCCCGGTGACCGGGGCGGCGAGTTGCGACGGACGGTGGTGCCCGGCGAACGCCAGCCCGTCGTCGATGGACGGCCCGCGCACCATGTGGAGCGCGTTCGGCCGCTCGGTGAACACGTACTTCGCCTGGCTCACCGAGAAGGTCGGCGCCGACCGGGTGGTGGAGATGGCCGAGCGGCTCGGCATCGTGCTGCGGGCCGAGTCCGACGCCAAGCTGGCCCGCTACGGCGCGAAGGACTGGGGTCCGTTCACCCTGGGCGTGGCCGCGACCACCCCGTTGGACCTGGCCGGCGCGTACGCCGCGGTGGCGGCCGAGGGGACCTGGTGCGCACCGCTGCCGGTGGTCTCGATCACCGACTCGGGTGGCCGGCCGGTCGACGCCGCCAAGCCGGATTGCCGACAGGTGCTCGATCCGGACGTGGCGCGGGCGGCCACCGACGCGGCCCGTTGCCCGGTCGGCGACCAGTCGATGTACGGGCGCTGTGACGGCGCCACCGCTCCCGGGTTGCGGGCGAAGCTCGGCCGCCCGGTGGCGGGCAAGACCGGCAGCTCGGAGCGGTACGAGACGGAGACGGTGGTGGCGTTCACGCCGCAGCTCGCTGTCGCCTCGATGGCCGCGAACCCGGACGATCCCCGGGACGCTGTCGGTCAGGCGGTGCAGGCCCAGATCGTGAACGCGGTCGGTGAGGTGCTCGCCTTCGCCCTGCGCGACCAACCGGTCCGCGACTTCGTCCCGCCGAGCGAACGAACCGCCTTCCAGGCCCAACCCCAAGCCGGCAACTGACCCCTGCGGTCAGCGGGGTTGCTCGGCGTTGCGGGCTATGTTGCGGGCCATTCCGCCGAAGACCACCGCGTGGAACGGCGCCACCGACTTCCAGTAGGCGTGCCCGGCCAGGCCGCGCGGCAGGAAGACGGCGCGTTGTTGGTAGCGGCTGCGTCCGCCGTCGGCCTCCAGGACCCGCATCTCCAGCCAGGCGCGGCCGGGCAGCCGCATCTCGGCGCGCAGGCGCAGCAGCTCGCCCGGGACGATCTCCTCGACCCGCCAGAAGTCCAGCGCCTCACCGACCTGGAGGCGGTGCGGGTCGCGTCGGCCCCGCCGCAGGCCGACGCCGCCGACCAACCGGTCCAGCCAGCCCCTGATCGACCAGGCCAGCGGGAACGAGTACCAGCCGTGCTCGCCGCCGACGCCCTCGATGACCCGCCAGAGCGCCGCCGGTGACGCGTCCACCGTCCGCTCCCGGAAGTCGGTGTACGCGGTGCCACCGGACCAGTCCGGATCGGTGGGCAGCGGCTCGGCCGGCGCGTCCGGGCCGCTCGCGGTGGACCAGCGGGTCTCCACCTGGGCGTCGCGGACCTTGGCCAGCGCCAGCGCCACCGCCTCGTCGAAGCCGGTCAGCCCGCCGGGCGGGTCCGGGACGTAGCGGGCGATGTCGTGTTCGTGGGCGACCGCCTCGTGGATCAGGCTCTCCACCAGCGGGCGGGCGATCTTGTTCGGCACCGGGGTGATCAGCCCGACCCAGTGCGAGGAGAGCGACGGGGTGAGCGGGCGGACCGGCACGATGACCCGTCGGCGCAGACCGGCCACCCGGGCGTAGCGCTGCATCATGTCGCGGAAGGTCAGCACGTCCGGCCCGCCGACGTCGAAGCCCCGGTTGACCTCCGGCGGCAGCTCGGCGCAGCCGGCCAGGTAGTGCAGCACGTCGCGGACCGCGATCGGTTGGATCCGGTTGCTGACCCAGCGCGGGGTGACCATGGCGGGCAGCCGCTCGGTCAGGTAACGCAGCATCTCGAACGACGCCGAGCCGGACCCGATGATCACCGCGGCGCGGAGCACCGCCGTGGGCACGCCGCTGGACAGCAGGATCCGGCCCACCTCGGCGCGGGAGCGCAGGTGCGGGGAGGGGACCTCCTCGTCGGAGGCCGGCTCCGGCCCGCCCAGGTACACGATCCGGTGTACGCCGGCAGCGCGGGCCGCCGCCGCGAAGTTGGTCGCCGCCGTCCGGTCGGCCTCCTCGAAGTCGGCCCGGCCCAGCGAGTGGACCAGGAAGTACGCGACCTCCACGTCGGCGAATGCGGCGGCCAGCGTCTCCGGTCGGCTGAGGTCTCCCTCGACGATCTCCGCCGCGCTGGCCCAGGGCACGTCCCGCAGCCGTACCGCCTTACGGGCGAGGCAGCGGACGGTGTGCCCGTTGGCGAGCAGCAGCGGCGTCAGTCGCCCGCCGATGTATCCGGTGGCTCCGGTGACGAGGCATCTCACGAGTCTCAGTGTGCGGCCCCCTAGACTCGTTCGCTGTGGAGACCGAGACGAGCACCTTCTGGGGGCCGGATTTCGCGCAGCTCAGGGCCACCGACCCGGAGATCGCCGGGGTGGTCCTCGGCGAGCTGGACCGGTTGCGCGGTGGCCTGCAGCTCATCGCCAGCGAGAACCTGACCTCGCCGGCGGTGCTGGCCGCGCTCGGTTCGACGCTTACCAACAAGTACGCCGAGGGCTACCCGGGCCGGCGCTACTACGGCGGTTGCGCCGAGGTGGACCGGGCCGAGGAGATCGGCATCGCCCGCGCCAAGGAGCTCTTCGGGGCGGAGCACGCCAACCTCCAGCCGCACTCCGGGGCGAGCGCCAACCTGGCCGCGTACGCCGCGTTGGTGCAGCCGGGTGACACGGTGCTGGCGATGGACCTGCCGCACGGCGGGCACCTGACCCACGGCAGCCGGGTGAACTTCTCCGGCAAGTGGTTCCACCCGGTCGGCTACCCGGTCCGGCCGGACACCGAGCTGATCGACTACGACGAGGTCCGGGACCTGGCGCGGGCACACCGACCCAAGCTGATCATCTGTGGGGCGACCGCGTACCCGCGCCTGATCGACTTCGCCCGGTTCCGGGAGATCGCCGACGAGGTCGGCGCGTACCTGATGGTGGACGCCGCGCACTTCATCGGCCTGGTGGCCGGCCGGGCGATCCCGTCCCCGGTGCCGTACGCCGACGTCGTCTGCGCCACCACCCACAAGGTGCTCCGCGGCCCGCGCGGCGGCATGATCCTGTGCCGCGAGTCGTTGGCCCAGCGGATCGACAAGGCGGTCTTCCCGTTCACCCAGGGTGGCCCGCTGATGCACGCTGTCGCGGCCAAGGCGGTCGCGCTGCGCGAGGCCGCCCAGCCCGAGTTCCAGACGTACGCCCGGCAGGTGGTCAGCAACGCCCAGGCGCTCGCCGCCGGGTTGGCCGACGAGGGCATGCGCCCGGTGTCCGGTGGCACCGACACCCACCTCGCCCTGATCGACCTGCGCGAGCTGGGGGTGACCGGCACCGAGGCCGAGCGCCGCTGCGACGCCGCGTCGATCACCCTGAACAAGAACGCCATCCCGTACGACCCGCAGCCGCCGATGGTGGCCTCGGGCATCCGGGTGGGCACCCCGAGCGTCACCACCCAGGGGATGCGCGAGGGGGAGCTGCGTCAGGTGGCGACACTGATCGCCCGTGCGGTGCGCACCGATCCCGGTGCTCCGGGCGGGGCTGACGAGCTGAGCCGGCTCGGTGCCGAGGTGTCCGAGCTGGTCGCGGCGTTTCCGGCGTACCCCCGTGGCTGAGCCCGGGGTGGTCGAGCCGGGCACCGACCGGCGGTGGCGGTTGCGGCACCTGCCCGTGCTGCTGGCCGCGTCAGCGGCGCTCGCCGCGGTCGCCGCAGTGGTGGGCGGGGTCACCGGCGGCCTGACGGCCGCGCTCGGCGCGGCGGCCGGCGTGGGCGTCACAGTGCTCAGCTACACCCTCACCACAGTGGTGCTGGCCCGGGCCGACCAGGTCAACCCGCAGTTGCTGCTGCCGCTCGGCGTGGGTCTGTACGTGCTGAAGTTCAGCCTGCTGGGTGGGGTGCTGGTGGCGGTGGCGTCGACCGGCTGGCCCGGGTTGATCCCGCTCTGCCTCGGCATCGTCGCCGGGGTGGCAGTGTGGACGGCGGTGCACATCTGGTGGCTGACCACGGTGCACGCTCGTCGGGCGCACGGCTGACCTGGCGGTCGTCCCACGTTTCGGACGCGCGGCAATGTGTCGGCCTCCGGTCATTTTCCGACGGGCGGAAGGGGAGTAGCGTGCCCACAGACGACGGCGCCCACGAGAAGCCCACACAACGACGGTTGTGCGGGGGGTGAGGCACAGCCTCGTCTTCCCGGCTGATATCGTTCGCCCCGTCATGGCTGGTGACCAAACCCCCCGTCCCGCCGGTGAACCGGACGATTATCCGTCCGGTGCCGGTCAGGGTTGGACCGCGCTCAGCTACCTCATCGGAGGCATGCTCGTGTGGGGTTTCATCGGCTGGCTGATTGACCAGTGGCTCGACACCGGCGGCGTCGCCACCGGGATCGGCGTCGTGCTCGGTATGGCTGGGGGCATCATCCTGGTCGTCCGCCGACTCGGCACGCCAACTTAGGAAGGGACGCGGTGTTCGGACAGGCGAACGTTCTGGCAGCAGGCCAGGCGGGATTCCCACCCAGCGTGGACGACTTCTACCTGCCCGCCATCCTGCCCTGGGGCGCGGAGAACTCGTACTGGTTCACCAAGATCACGGCAATGGTCTGGATCGCGGTCGGCGTCCTGATCATTTTCTTCCTGGCGACGTACCGGAAGCCGCAGTTGGTGCCGACCAAGAAGCAGTGGTTCGCCGAGTCGATCTACGGCTTCGTGCGCAACAACATCGCGGTCGACATGATCGGTCACCAGGGCGTGCGGTTCGCTCCGTACTTCACGACCCTGTTCTGCTTCGTGCTGCTGACGAACGCGTTCGCGATCATCCCGTTCTTCCAGATCTCGCCGAACTCGCACATCGCCTTCCCGGCGATCCTCGCGATCATCAGCTACGTGCTGTTCAACTACATCGGCATCAAGAAGCACGGCTTCGTCAAATACTTCAAGAACTCGCTGATCCCGCCGGCACCCTGGTACATCCTGCCGCTGCTGATCCCGATCGAGCTCTTCTCCACCTTCATCGTCCGGCCGTTCTCGCTCGCGGTTCGTCTCTTCGCGAACATGTTCGCCGGTCACATGCTCCTGCTGGTCTTCACGCTCGGCGGCTTCGCGATGCTGAGCGCCAACGCCTGGCTGGCCCCGGTCTCGGTGCTCTCCTGGGTGATGACCATCGCGCTCACCTTCCTCGAGTTCCTGGTGATCTGCCTGCAGGCGTACGTCTTCACCGTCCTCACCGCCAGCTACGTGCAGGGCGCGCTCGCCGAAGAGCACTGATCCACCCGCACCACCCGTTGTCGTCCCGCGTGAGAGTCACGCGTGATAACCAGGAGGAACCACACCAATGGACGCTAGCGTTCTCGCCGAGGTCACCGGTAGCACCGCTGCCATCGGCTACGGCCTCGCAGCCATCGGCCCGGGCATCGGCGTTGGCCTGGTCTTCGCTGCCTACATCCAGTCGACCGCCCGTCAGCCGGAGTCGTCGCGGATGACCCTGCCGTACGTCTGGATCGGCTTCGCCGTCATCGAGGCGCTGGCGCTGCTGGGCATCGCCTTCGGCTTCATCTGGGCCGGCTCCGCAGCCTGATCCACCCTTTGACCGGGAGGTAACCATGTATTTCCTCGCCGCTGAGGGTGGTGAGTCGACCCACAACCCGATCATCCCGCTCTGGCAGGAGATCGTGGTCGGTTCGGTCGCCTTCGCCGTGCTCTGCTTCGTGCTGATGAAGTTCGTCTTCCCGCGCATGGAGCAGACGTTCCAGGCTCGGGTCGACGCGATCGAGGGCGGCATCAAGCGCGCCGAGGCCGCCCAGGCCGAGGCGAACCAGCTGCTCGAGCAGTACCGTGCCCAGCTCGCTGAGGCCCGGACCGACGCCGCCAAGATCCGTGACGACGCGCGGGCCGACGCCGAGGGCATCCGGCAGGACATCCTCGCCAAGGCGCGCGAGGAGTCCGACCGGGTCATCCAGGCCGGCAAGGACGCGCTCGCCGCCGAGCGGGCCACCATCGTGCGCGAGCTGCGCGCGGAGGTCGGCACCATCGCGGTGGACCTGGCCAGCAAGATCGTCGGCGAGTCGCTGGCCGACGAGGCACGGCGCAAGGGCACCGTCGACCGGTTCCTGAGCGGTCTCGAGAGCACGGGGGCCCGCTGATGCAGGCCGCCAGCCGGGAGTCGTACAAGATCGCGGCCGAAGGCCTCGACGCGTACGTCCGCGGCGCGGAGCCGTCGGCGGTGGCCTCCGCCGCCGACGCCGTCCTCTCCGTGGCGACCCTGCTGCGGCGTGAGCCGCGGCTGCGTCGGGCGCTGTCCGAGCCGGCTCGTTCCGGCGCGGACCGCGGCGCTCTGCTCGGCGACATGCTGGGTGGGCGGATCGGCGCGGACGCGCTCGACCTGCTCGTGACGCTGGTGTCCGGCCGCTGGTCGGCACCCTCGGAGTTGCTCGACGGCACCGAGCGCCTGGGCGTTGAGGCGCTGCTCGCCAGCGCCGACAAGGCCGGCGAGCTGGGCGAGGTCGAGGACGAGCTGTTCCGCTTCGGTCAGGTCGTCACGGGTCAGTCGGCGCTGAGCAACGCGTTGGCCGACCCGGCCGCCCCGGTCGAGCGGCGGGCCACCCTGGCCCGTGAGCTGCTCGCCGACAAGGCCAACCCGGTCACCGTCCGCCTCGTCGAGGTGGCGCTGGGCGGGTTCGGTGGACGCTCCTTCAGTGGGGCGCTCACCCGGCTGGTCGAACTGGCCGCCGACCGGCGTGACCGGCAGGTGGCGTACGTGACCGTCGCGGCCCCGTTGAGTGACTCCGACGAGCGTCGGCTGGGTGCGAGCCTCACCGCGATATACGGTCGAGAGGTGTCCGTCAAGCAGACGGTCGACCCCGCCGTCCTCGGTGGCGTGAGCGTCCGGGTCGGCTCCGACCTGTACGACGGCACCATCCTGCGCCGCCTCAACGAGACCCGCAACGCGCTCGCGAAGCGCTGAACGGCTTCGCCGCCCCGCGGCTGAGCGGCTCCGCCGCTCGGTGTCGGGGTGGTTCCGCCGCCAACGCCTGGATTGACAGACGCCATTCGGACCGGTTGGTACTAGGTATCCCGGGCCCCTGAATTTTAAGGAAGCAGAGGATGGCCGAGCTGACCATCTCGACGGAGGAGATCCGCGGCGCCCTGGAGCGCTACGTCTCCTCCTACTCGTCCGACGTCTCCCGCGAGGAGGTCGGCACCGTCGCCGACACCGGCGACGGCATCGCCCACGTCGAGGGCCTGCCCTCGACCAAGACCAACGAGCTCCTGGAGTTCGAGGACGGCACGCTCGGCGTGGCGCTGAACCTCGACGTGCGGGAGATCGGCGTCGTCGTCCTCGGTGACTCCGCCAAGCTGGAGGAGGGGCAGCGGGTCAAGCGCACCGACCGGGTGCTCTCGGTTCCGGTGGGTGACGCCTTCCTCGGCCGCGTGGTCAACGCGCTCGGCCAGCCGATCGACGGGCTCGGCGACATCGCCGACGAGGGCTACCGCGAGCTGGAGCTGCAGGCTCCGAACGTGATGTCCCGGCAGTCGGTGTTCGAGCCGCTGCAGACCGGCATCAAGGCGATCGACGCGATGACCCCGATCGGTCGGGGCCAGCGGCAGCTGATCATCGGTGACCGGAAGACCGGCAAGACCACCGTCGCCCTGGACGCCATCCTCAACCAGCGCGACAACTGGCGCACCGGCGACCCGAAGAAGCAGGTTCGCTGCATCTACGTCGCCATTGGCCAGAAGGCCTCCACCATCGCCTCGATCAAGGGGCAGTTGGAGGAGGCGGGCGCGCTGGAGTACACGACCATCGTGGCCTCCCCGGCGTCCGACCCGGCCGGCTTCAAGTACCTGGCCCCGTACACCGGCTCGTCCATCGGGCAGCACTGGATGTACGGCGGCAAGCACGTCCTGATCGTTTTCGACGACCTGAGCAAGCAGGCCGAGGCGTACCGGGCTGTGTCGCTGCTGCTGCGTCGCCCGCCGGGTCGCGAGGCGTACCCGGGTGACGTCTTCTACCTGCACTCCCGCCTGCTGGAGCGCTGCGCGAAGCTCTCCGACGAGCTGGGTGGCGGCTCGATGACCGGCCTGCCGATCATCGAGACGAAGGCCAACGACATCTCGGCCTTCATCCCGACCAACGTCATCTCGATCACCGACGGCCAGATCTTCCTGGAGACGGACCTGTTCAACCAGGGCGTCCGCCCGGCGATCAACGTCGGCACCTCGGTCTCCCGGGTCGGTGGCGCCGCCCAGGTGAAGCCGATGCGGAAGGTCGCCGGTTCGCTGCGGCTCAACCTCGCCCAGTACCGCGAGCTGGAGGCGTTCGCCGCCTTCGCCTCCGACCTGGACAAGGCCTCGCAGAACCAGCTCAACCGCGGCGTCCGCCTGGTCGAGCTGCTCAAGCAGCCGAACTACTCGCCGTTCCCGGTCGAGCAGGAGGTCGTCTCGGTCTGGGCCGGCGTCGAGGGCAAGCTGGACGACATCCCGGTGGGTGAGGTCCGGCGCTTCGAGGCGGAGTTCCTCCAGTACCTGCGGCACAAGCACGAGGGTGTGCTGGCCGGCATCGCCGACAACCAGTGGGGCGACGACATCGTCGGCTCCCTGGAAGCAGCGATCAGCGAGTTCAAGCAGGTCTTCCTCGGCAAGGCCGACGAGCGTCGGGTCAACGACGCGCCGGCCACGCCGCTCGAGGGCGACGAGAACCGCGAGACGGTGACCCGCTTCCGCGACGGCGCGACCGACCGCCCGGCCGAGAGCTGATCCCGTGGCGGCCCAGGTACGCGTTCTTCGTCAACGGATCCGCTCGGCGAAGTCGATGAAGAAGATCACCAAGGCGATGGAGCTCGTGGCGACGAGCCGGATCGCCAAGGCCCAGGCCCGGGTGCAGGCGTCCCTGCCGTACGCCCAGGCCATCACCGGTGTGCTCACGGCGCTGGCGTCCAACGCGCGGATCGACCACCCGCTGCTCACCCCGCGCGAGCGGGTGCGGCGGGTGGGCGTCCTGTTGGTCACCAGCGACCGTGGCCTGGCCGGCGGCTACAGCTCCAACGCGATCAAAATGGCGGAGTCGCTGATCGCGCGGCTCAAGGCGGACGGCAAGGAGCCGGTGCTCTACGTCATTGGGCGTAAGGGCGTCGGGTTCTACCGGTTCCGCGGCAGGCCGATCGAGGCGAACTGGACCGGGTTCAGCGAGCAGCCGTCGTTCGAGGACGCCCGTACCGTCGGTGAGACGCTGATCAAGGCGTTCACCGCCGGTGCGGACGACGTCGACGGCAGCGCCGGAGCGGACGGGGTGCTCGGCGTCGACGAGTTGCACATCGTCTACACCGAGTTCCACTCGCTGATGACGCAGAACCCGGTCACCAAGATCATTGGTCCGATGCAGGTGGAGGACCGGCCGCGCTCCGAGGGGTTGCTGCCGGCGTACGAGTTCGAGCCGGAGGCGGAGGCGCTGCTCGACGCGCTCCTGCCGAGGTACATCAACACGCGGATCTACGCGGCGTTGATCGAGTCGGCGGCGAGTGAGTCGGCGGCACGTCGGCGGGCGATGAAGAGCGCCACCGACAACGCCGAAGACATGATCGAGAAGTACACGCGCGAGATGAACTCGGCTCGCCAGGCCGGGATCACCCAGGAGATCAGCGAGATCGTCGGCGGCGCGAACGCGCTGGCCGCGTCGGGAAGTGAAGTGTGATGACTGCACCAGTAGAGACCAAGACGGCCACGGGTCGCGTGGTCCGGGTCATCGGCCCGGTCGTCGACGCCGAGTTCCCGCGCGACGCCATGCCGGCCCTGTTCAACGCGCTCAACGTCAACGTGAACCTGTCCGGCGGTGAGAAGACGCTGACCCTGGAGGTCGCCCAGCACCTGGGTGACAACCTGGTCCGTGCCATCTCGATGCAGCCGACGGACGGCCTGGTTCGCGGCGCGGAGGTGCGTGACCGCGGCGAGCCGATCAGTGTGCCGGTGGGCGACGCGGTCAAGGGCCATGTGTTCAACGCGATCGGCGAGGTGCTCAATCTCAAAGAGGGCGAGACGTTCCAGGCGGACGACCGGTGGGGCATCCACCGCAAGGCGCCGGCCTTCGCCGACCTCGAGCCGAAGACCGAGATGCTGGAGACCGGCATCAAGGTCATCGACCTGCTCGCCCCTTACGTCAAGGGCGGCAAGATCGGCCTGTTCGGCGGCGCGGGTGTGGGCAAGACGGTGCTCATCCAGGAGATGATCACCCGGGTCGCCCGCAACTTCGGTGGTACCTCGGTGTTCGCCGGCGTGGGTGAGCGCACCCGTGAGGGCAACGACCTCATCGCCGAGATGACCGAGTCCGGCGTCATCGACAAGACCGCGCTGGTCTACGGCCAGATGGACGAGCCGCCGGGCACCCGGCTGCGGGTGGCGCTCTCCGCGCTGACCATGGCGGAGTACTTCCGGGACGTGAAGAAGCAGGAGGTGCTGCTCTTCATCGACAACATCTTCCGCTTCACGCAGGCCGGTTCCGAGGTCTCCACGCTGCTCGGCCGTATGCCGAGCGCCGTGGGTTACCAGCCGACCCTGGCCGACGAGATGGGCGAGCTCCAGGAGCGGATCACCTCCGTCCGGGGCCAGGCCATCACCTCGATGCAGGCGATCTACGTGCCGGCGGACGACTACACCGACCCCGCCCCGGCCACCACGTTCGCCCACCTGGACGCGACCACCAACCTGGAGCGGTCGATCTCCGACAAGGGCATCTACCCGGCCGTGGACCCGCTGGCGTCCTCGTCCCGGATCCTGGCCCCGGAGTTCGTCGGCCAGGAGCACTTCCAGGTCGCCACCGAGGTGAAGCGGATCCTGCAGCGCTACAAGGACCTGCAGGACATCATCGCCATCCTCGGTATCGAGGAGCTCTCCGAGGAAGACAAGATCACCGTGCAGCGCGCGCGGCGGATCGAGCGTTTCCTGTCGCAGAACACCTACGCGGCGGAGCAGTTCACCGGCGTGCCGGGCTCGACGGTCCCGATCAAGGAGACCATCGAGGCGTTCCGTAAGATCAGCGAGGGTGAGTACGATCACTTCCCCGAGCAGGCGTTCTTCATGTGCGGCGGTCTCGAGGACCTGGAGCGCAAGGCTGAGGAGCTGATGAAGGGCTGACCCAGCCCCTTCTGATCCATAGCAAAAAGACTGCCCCGGCAATGCCGGGGCAGTCTTTTGTTCATCTTCGCGTCTTAGCATCGTCGCGGTCCGTTACTCGTGGTCGTCACTCCGGAGGCTACCGAGCTACGGTTCGTCCCGCGCTCACCTGAACGAGCGTTGATCTTTGCAACCTTTCGGCGACGTGCGCCCGTCTTCCTCGTCGTGGGCGTAACGAACGGAGATGCTCGTGGGTAAGGCCGGCAAGAGTGGCCGCAAGCCGTCCATCTGGCGAGGTGTGCCGCGGTGGGCCAGGATCTGCACGGTGTTCGGCACCGTGCTGGCCGTGCTCAGCGGCGCGGTGCTGGTCGGCACCGAGGTGCTGATGGCCCGCTACGAGGGATCCGTCGGCAAGGCCGACCTCTTCGGCGACCAGGCGGCGGGCGCCCAGGCGAAGAAGAGCGACATCAAGGGTCCGCTCAACATCCTGCTGGTCGGCATCGACCCGCGTACGCCGACGGCTGCGCCCCTTGCCGACTCGATCATGGTGTTGCACGTGCCGGCCTCGATGGACCGGGCCTACCTGTTCTCGCTGCCCCGGGATCTCTACGTGCAGATCCCGCCGTTCAAGAAGGCCGAGTTCCCGGGCGAGACCACGAAGATCAACGCCGCGATGTCCTTCGGCAGCAAGGTGCCGGGGGCCAACCCGGACGCGGCCCGGGGCTTCGAGCTGCTCGCCACCACAGTGCAGAAGGTGACCGGCATCAAGCGCTTCGACGCTGGCGCGATCATCAACTTCACCGGCTTCCAGAAGATCGTCGACGCCATGGGCGGTGTCGACATGTACATCGAGCGCGACGTGAGGTCCGAGCACAAGCAGCCGGACGGCAAGCCGCGGCCGGGCAACACCCGTGGCGAGGGCTACGTCGGTCCGCAGGCGCTCTACAAGAAGGGCAACCGGCACCTGAGTGGGTGGCAGGCGTTGGACTACGTCCGGCAGCGCTACCCGAAGAACGGTGTCCCGGATTCGGACTACGGCCGGCAGCGCCACCAGCAGCAGTTCGTCAAGGCCATGGTCGGCCAGGCGTTCAGTGCCGACGTGGTGTCCAACCCGATCAAGCTGGACAAGGTGCTCCGCGCCGCCGGCCAGTCACTGATCTTCAACGGCCGGGGCAACAGCGTGGTCGACTTCGGGCTCGCCCTGAAGGACATCCGGCCGAACACCATCGAGATGATCAAGCTCCCCGGTGGCGGAGTCTTCGACGGTAAGAGATACCTGGGTGAGCAGTTCCAGGAGGGGGTCCCGGACTTCTTCACCGCACTGCACAACGAGCAACTCGACCCGTTCCTGCTCGAGCACCCGGAATTCGTGAACAAGACAAAGTAGTCAGGGCGCCGTTGTCCCCACCCGCGTTGGGCGGGCCGCGTCGTCAGGCTAGACTTTCGGCAATCCGTAGCCGCAGCAAGGAGACAGCGTGGCACAGCAGCTTCACGTCGAGCTCGTCGCCGTCGAGGAGAAGGTCTGGTCCGGTGACGCCGAGATGGTCGTCGCCCGGACGACCGAAGGCGAGCTCGGTGTCCTGCCGGGGCACGCGCCGCTGCTCGGCCAGCTCGCCGAGCCCGGCCAGGTACGCATCAAGCTCGCCGGCGGCGAGCAGGTCGCCTACGAGGTGGCCGGCGGCTTCCTCTCGGTGAGCGCCGACGGTGTCACCGTGCTGGCCGAGAGCGCAACCCCGGTCTCCGCGCAGAGCCGCTGAGCCACACCGGGGATGCAGATCGTCGAAGGATTCGGAATCGGCGTCGTCGTCATCCTCGGCGCGCTTCTGATCCTCTTCGGCCGGCGAGCTCTGGTCACCCGCAGCGGTGGCATCATCCGGCTCAGCGTCCGGGTCTCCACCATGCTCGACGGCCGCGGCTGGTCGCCCGGCTTCGGCCGGTTCGCCGGTGACGAGCTGCGCTGGTACCGGATGTTCAGCTTCGCGATCCGGCCCAAGCGGGTGCTCTCCCGCAAGGGGTTGGCCGTGGAGCGCCGCCGGTTGCCGGAAGGTCAGGAACGGTTCTCCATGCCGGCCGACTGGGTGATCCTCCGCTGTACCAGTAACCACGCACCGGTGGAGATCGCCATGGCGCGATCGACCGTGACCGGTTTCCTGTCTTGGCTTGAGGCCGCCCCTCCGGGGGCGGTCTCGCCGCGTATGGCCTCCCAGGACTGGCCGGCCGCCTGAGTTTGTCTGTCGCCCCTGGGGTTTCCGGGGCGGCCCGCCCGGCTCCGGGCGGTCAGGAGTGATCCCTGTGTCGGTCGGGCTGCCCCGGAGACCGTCGGCGGCGGCGTGCGTCGTCCCGGCTCGGTCTTCCGTCGCCTGCCGCTACCGATGCAGCCGCGTCCTGCCTGGCGCGGGTGGTCGGGGGCGGGTTGATCGACTCGGTTTCCTCGATGTCGGGGCATTCCAGCCACCAGGACACCCCGACATCAAGAAACCGCAGTTGATCAAGGCCGGGGCCCGAGGAGTCAGCCCCGCCCGGGAGGGCAGCCCCGACCGAGGAGTGAGCTGCGGCGACGCGTGGGCGCGGTCAGACTGGGAACCCACGCCTGCACAGCGGCTACGTTCAGCGCTTGCCGCCCGGCACCCATAGCACATCTCCTGCCGGATTTGCCGTTCTTGACAGGATAAAGAGCAGATCGGAGAGCCGGTTGAGATACTTTGCCGGGAGCGTGCTGGTTCGTTCCGGATCGTGGCTGACCAGCGCCCACGCTGCCCGTTCGGCACGCCGGGCGACGGTCCGCGCCACGTGCAGCAGCGCCGCGCCTGCGGTGCCGCCGGGGAGGATGAAGGAGTCGAGCTTGCTCAGGCGTGCGTTGTACTCGTCGCACCACCCCTCCAGGCGCTCGACGTACTCCTCGGTCACGCGCAGCGGCGGGTACTTCGGCTCCGGCTCGACCGGGGTGGACAGGTCGGCACCGACGTCGAACAGGTCGTTCTGCACCGACGCCAGCACGCCGCGAAGCTCCTCGTCGAGGTTTCCCAGCGCGAGCGCGACGCCGAGCGCCGCGTTGCACTCGTCGACATCCGCGTACGCGGCGATCCGTGGATCGGTCTTCGGCACCTGCTCGTTGTTGCTCAGCCTGGTCATGCCGGCGTCGCCGGCCTTGGTGTAGATGCGCGTGAGGTGGACGGCCATGACGCACAGCCTACGGATTCCCGACCTGACGATCCCGGCGCGGCCGGACAGCACCGCCGGCTGGCCGGTGGTGGTGGGCCCCGGCGACGCCGGCGATTCGGCGGTCAACGATGTCGACGTCATCCGGGTTCGCGGTGACGCCCGGCTGGCCGGCACCGTGCACGTGGTCGGTGCCAAGAACTCGGCGTTGAAGTTGATGGCCGCCGCGTTGCTCGCACCGGGCCGCAGCGTGATCACCAACGTCCCCCGGATCACCGACATCGCGATCATGGGGGAGGTGCTGCGCCGGCTGGGCTGCGACGTCCAGTTCGACGCGGACGACCCGGTCGACCCGATGGTCGCCCGCGGCGGTGTGGCCCGGTCCCGGTCGGTGACTATCGACGTACCCGAGCAGCCGGGCGCGGAGGCCGACTACGACCTGGTCCGACGGTTGCGCGCGTCGATCTGCGTGCTCGGCCCACTGCTGGCCCGTCGGGGGTACGTGCGGGTCGCCCATCCCGGCGGCGACGCGATCGGGTCGCGGGGGTTGGACATGCACATCTCCGGGCTGACCCGGATGGGTGCGGAGATCTCCGGTGAGCACGGGTTCGTGATCGCCTCCGCCCCGCACGGGCTGCGGGGCGCGGACATCGTGCTGGATTTCCCCAGCGTCGGAGCGACCGAGAACCTGGTGATGGCGGCGGTGCTGGCCCAGGGCACCACGATGATCGACAACGCGGCCCGGGAGCCGGAGATCGTCGACATCTGCACGATGCTCAACCAGATGGGCGCCCGCATCGCCGGCGCGGGCACCTCCACGTTGCGGATCACCGGTGTGCCCGGCCTGCGTCCGGTGCGGCACGCCACGGTGGGGGACCGGATCGTCGCCGGCACCTGGGCGTTCGGCGCGGCGATGACCCGGGGCGACGTGACGGTGACCGGGCTGGACCCGGCCTTCCTGGAGGTCGCCCTGGACAAGGTGGTGGCCGCCGGCGGGCTGGTGGAGACCCGGGGGGACGGCTTCCGGGTAGGGATGGACGAGCGACCCCGGGCGGTGGACGTGGTGACGCTGCCGTACCCCGGCTTCGCCACCGACCTGCTGCCGATGGCGATCGGGCTGGCGGCCGTCAGCGACGGCGCCTCTCTGATCACCGAGAACATCTTCGACGGCCGGTTCATGTTCGCCAACGAGATGATGCGGCTCGGCGCGGACATCAAGACCGACGGGCATCACGCGGTGGTCCGGGGACGGGACCGACTCTCCGGTGCCCCGGTACGGGCCACCGACATCCGGGCCGGAGCAGGGTTGATCATCGCCGGGCTCTGCGCGGAGGGGGTCACCGAGGTCTCCCACGTGCACCACGTCGACCGGGGCTACCCGGACTTCGTGGCCGACCTGCGTGCGCTCGGGGTGGCGGTCGAGCGGGGCACCACGCCGGAGGAACCGGCCCTGGAGATCTGAGGCCGGTCCCAGCAACCCGGCCACAGCGACCCAGCGACCCGGCCCGGACCCCGACCGCCACTTAGCCATCGTTCAGGCTCGCCGACTAGGGTGCAGGCAGGCACTCAATCGCAGCGAGGGAGAAGCAGATGACGGGTCGACTGGCGGTCGTCGGGGCCGGGTTGATGGGTTCCGGCATCGCCCAGGTGGCGGCGCAGGCGGGCTGGCAGGTGACGCTGCGCGACCTGGACGACGCGGCCACCACCCGGGGTCTGGGCGGCATTCGGAAGTCACTGGAGAAGTTCGCCGAAAAGGGCAAGATCGAGGCGTCCGAGGTCGAGGCGACGCTGGCGCGGATCACCCCGACCACCGACCTGGAGGCGGCGGCGGACGCGGACATCGTGGTCGAGGCGGTCTTCGAGCGGCTGGAGATCAAGCACGAGGTGTTCCGCGCCCTGGACAAGATCTGCAAGTCGGACGCCGTGCTCGCCACCAACACCTCGGCCATCCCGGTCACCCAGATCGCCGCGGTGACCGAGCGACCCGAGGCGGTCGTCGGCACCCACTTCTTCTCCCCGGTGCCGATGATGCAGCTCTGCGAGCTGGTGCGCGGCTACAAGACCAGCGACGCCACCCTGGACACCGCGCGGGCCTTCGCCGAGGAGATCGGCAAGACGGTCGTCGTGGTCAACCGGGACATCGCCGGCTTCGTGACGACCCGGTTGATCTCCGCCCTGGTGATGGAGGCGGTCAAGCTGGTCGAGTCCGGGGTGGTGTCCGCGGAGGACCTGGACACCGCCTGCCGGCTGGGCTTCGGGCACGCGATGGGCCCGTTGGCCACCACCGACCTGACCGGCGTGGACGTCCTGCTGCACGCCTCGAAGAACATCTACACCGACACCGCGGACGAGAAGTTCTTCCCGCCGGAGCTGCTCCAGCGGATGGTCACCGCCGGCGACCTGGGCCGCAAGACCGGCAAGGGCTTCTACACGTACTGAGTCGTGACGACCGGGGCGGCTGCCCGCCCCGGTCGACCGATCAACCGTCCCGCTTGGTGGTCCAGCGGAAGGTGGTCAGGCAGAGCACCAGGCCGATCACGCACCACAGGGCGAGCACCAGCGCCACCCGGCCCAGCTCGAACGACCCGCCCGGCTCCTGGCCGCCGAAGCTCTCCGGCAGGAACACCGACCGAAGCCCCTGGCACATCCACTTGAGCGGGAACAGCGACGCCACCTGCTGCATCCAGGTGGGCAGGTCGGTGAAGACGAAGAACACCCCGGAGATGAACTGGAGCACCAGCGAGACCGGGGTGACCACGGCCGACCCGCTGCGGGCGGTGCGGGCCAGCGACGAGATGGCGATGCCGCAGAGGGTGCACGCGGTCACCCCGAGCATCGCGACCCAGCCGAAGGTGAGCCACTTCGCCGCGGTGCCGGGCAGGTCGAGGTCGAACAGCGCGACCGCGACGGCCAGCAGCAGCGCCGTCTCGGCGATGCCGATCGCCACCACCATGATCACTTTGCCGGCGAACCAGACCCACTTCGGCATCGGGGTGCCCCGGTAACGCTTGAGCACACCCCGATCCCGTTCGATCGGGATCCAGATGCCGAGGTTCTGGAAGCTCACAGTCATCAGGCCGGTCGCGATCATGCCGGTGATGAAGTACTGGGTGAACTTGACCCCGCCGCCGATCGTCCCGTGGAAGATCGACGCGAAGATCAGGATCATGATGATGGGGAAGCCCATCGTGAAGACGACCGACTCCCGGCTGCGCAGGAACTGGGTGATCTCCAGTCGGCCCTGGCGCAGGGCGAGCGCGCCGGCACCCGGCCGCCGGCCGCGGGTCGCGGTGACCGGCGTCGCCGGCTTCGTCGTGGTCGTCATCGCGCGTGTCCGATCATGGTGAGGTAGACGTCCTCCAGGGTCGGCCGGGTCACGGTGAGCCCGGGGACCTCGCCGCCGTAACGCGCGGCGAGGTCGGCCACGAGGGCCGTCGGCGTCGCGCTCTGCGCGCTTTCCAACGCCCCTTCCGGGGTACGCCAGGAGACCGTCGCCAGGGCCTCCTGGCGGTTGCCCAGCCGGTTGGGTGCGGCCACCTCGACCAGCCGGCCGCCGGCGATCACGCCGACCCGGTCGGCGAGCGCCTCCGCCTCGTCCAGGTAGTGGGTGGTGAGCACGATTGTGGTGCCGGCCGCGGCCAGGTCGCGGATCAGCTCCCAGAACTCGCGGCGGGCCTCCGGGTCGAAACCGGTCGTCGGCTCGTCGAGGAACAGCAACTCGGGGCGGCCGATGATGCCCAGCGCCACGTCCAGGCGGCGCTTCTGCCCGCCGGAGAGGGTGTGCGTCCGCGCCTTCGCCTTGCCGGCCAACCCGACCCGCTCGATCACCTTGTCCGGGTCGTCCGCGTCGGGGTAGAAGCCGGAGAAGTGCCGAATCACCTCGGCGACGGTCAGCTCGTCGAACTCGCCGGTGCCCTGAAGCACGATGCCGACCCGGGACCGCCAGTCGGCGTCGGGACGGGCGGGATCCGCGCCCAGCACGGCGACGTCGCCCGCGTCGCGGTGCCGGTAGCCCTCCAGGATCTCGACAGTGGTGGTCTTACCGGCGCCGTTCGGGCCGAGCAACGCGAACACCTCACCGCGGCGGACGTCGAGATCCACGCCCGCCACCGCCACGTTGTCGCCGTACGCCTTGCGCAGCCCTCGGACGGAGATGGCCAGCTCGTCATCCATGACGTCCAGTGTGCGTCCTGACCCGTCCGACCTGCTGCCCGGGGTGTGGTGGTCAGCGCCACCGCGAGCGCTTCGGACCCGGTCGTCCGCGACATGGACCTGTGTGGTTTTCCACAACCCGTTTTACTGAACGGTAACTTAGACTCCGGCCATGGATGAGACGCCATCTGCGAGCCGGTTGCCCGAGCGGGACCGCCCGTGGGTGATGCGCACCTACGCCGGCCACTCGTCGGCCTCGGCGACCAACGCCCTCTTCCGCCGCAACCTGGCGAAGGGGCAGACCGGTCTCTCGGTCGCCTTCGACCTGCCCACCCAGACCGGGTACGACCCGGACCACGAACTCGCCGCCGGTGAGGTCGGACGGGTCGGCGTGCCGGTGGCCCACCTCGGCGACATGCGGGCGCTCTTCGACGGTCTCCCGCTCGCCGACACGAACACCTCGATGACCATCAACGCCCCGGCGATGTGGCTGCTCGCCCTCTACGGCACCGTCGGGCTGGAGCAGGGCGCCGACCTGACCCGCTGCGCCGGCACCACCCAGAACGACATCATCAAGGAGTACCTGTCCCGGGGCACCTACATCTTTCCGCCGGCGGCGTCGCTGCGGCTGACCGCCGACGTGGTGGCGTACACGCTGCGCGAGATGCCCCGGTGGAACCCGGTAAACATCTGCTCGTACCACCTCCAGGAGGCCGGCGCCACGCCCGTGCAGGAGGTCGGCTTCGCGCTGGCCACCGCGGTCGCCGTGCTCGACGCGGTCCGTGACTCCGGTCAGGTGCCGGCCGAGCGGATGGGCGACGTGGTCCAGCGGATCTCGTTCTTCGTCAACGCCGGGGTGCGTTTCGTCGAGGAGATCGCCAAGATGCGCGCGTTCGGCGTGCTCTGGGACGAGATCACCCGGGACCGGTACGGGGTCACCGACGCCAGGCAACGGCGGTTCCGCTACGGCGTGCAGGTCAACTCGCTCGGCCTCACCGAGGCGCAGCCGGAGAACAACATCCAGCGCATCGTGCTGGAGATGCTCGGCGTGACGATGTCCCGCGACGCCCGGGCCCGCGCGGTCCAACTGCCCGCCTGGAACGAGGCGCTCGGCCTGCCCCGCCCGTGGGACCAGCAGTGGTCGTTGCGGATGCAGCAGGTCCTGGCGTACGAGTCGGATCTGCTCGAATATCCCGACCTCTTCGCCGGCTCGCACGTGATGACCGCGCTGGTCGACGAGGTCGTCACCGGGGCGCGGGTCGAGCTGGACAAGGTGCTGGAGCTGGGCGGCGTGGTCGCCGCCGTGGAGACCGGCTACCTCAAGAGCGCGCTCGTCGCCTCGCTGGCCGAACGCCGCCGTCGGATGGAGTCCGGTGCCGACGTGGTGGTCGGGGTCAACAGGTACACCGAGACCGAATCCTCCCCGCTGACCGCCGCCGGCGCCGGAGCGGTCGAGCAGGTCGATCCCGCGGTCGAGGCGGCCGCGGCGGACGGCGTACGCCGGTGGCGGGCCGACCGGGACGCGGCCGTCGTCGACGCGGCGTTGGCGCGGCTCCGCGCGGACGCCGCGACCAGCACCAACCTGATGCCGGCCACTCTGGAGTGCGTGCGTGCCGGGGTGACCACCGGCGAGTGGGCCGGCGCGCTGCGCCAGGTCTTCGGCGAGTACCGGGCGCCGACCGGCCTGGCCGGCGCCACCGGCGGCGGCGGCGAGCCGGGCCTCGCGGCGGTCCGCGAGCGGGTCACCGCCACGGCGCGGGAGTTGGGCAGCGGCCGGCTGCGGTTGCTGGTCGGCAAACCCGGCCTGGACGGGCACTCCAACGGCGCGGAGCAGATCGCGGTACGCGCCCGCGACGCCGGCTTCGAGGTCGTCTACCAGGGCATCCGGTTGACCGCGGGGCAGATCGTAGCCGCCGCCGTGGAGGAGGACGTCGACCTGGTCGGGCTCTCCGTGCTCTCCGGGTCGCACCTGGCCGCCGTGCCCGCGGTTCTGGACGGGTTACGCGCCGCCGGCCGGGCGGACCTGCCGGTGGTGGTGGGCGGCATCATCCCGGCCAGCGACGCGGACACCCTCCGGGCGGCCGGGGTCGCCCGGGTGTTCACCCCGAAGGACTTCGCCCTCACCGGCATCATCGACGACCTGGTGACGGTCATCCGTCGCGCCAACGACCTGCCCTGATCGGGAACGCCTCGCCGCGCGACGGCCCGGCTGGTGAGCGGGCCGTCGGCTGGTCAGCGGCCGGCGTAGGTCATGCAGTCGGCCATGTCGTTGTCCGGGCCGACCTTGATCGACGAGGCGTGGCACTCCAGCTGCTCGTTGTGCCGGCAGTCGGCGCGCTGGCAGGCGCCCACCTGGGCGATGAGGCTCTCCACGCCGCCCCGGACGGGCGACTCGACGAAGGTGTGGCAGTGGGCGTGATCCATGCTGCCGATGGTGATCGCGAAGGCGTGGCAGTCACCCGATTGGTTGTACGCGCACGCGGCGACCACACATTCCTGGACTCGGGGCATCTCCAACGCTGCGGTCATGCCGACCTCCTCTAGGCTCTTGCCCCGATACTAGGCTTTTGCCGGCCCCCGGAACCCTGGTATCGCGAGCGCCGATCCGCCGCCCAGCATGATCGACTCGGATTTCAGGAACGCGGGGTGTCCCGCTGCGGGCGATGGCCCGGTTTCCAAAAATCCGAGTCGATCAAGCGTCAGACGCGGAAGCCGGCGGCGCGGGCCGCCTCTCGTTCGCGGCGTCGTTCGGACCGACGGCGGACGAACCAGAAGGTGAAGAACACCAGGCCGACCAGGAAGACGAGCACCAGCACCGGCAGGATGATCGCCACCAGGGAGACCACAACGCTTGTGGCGTCCTCGGCGGTGCTGGCGACCGGGGCACCGAACCCGGCGGTGGTCGCGTTGACGATGGGACGCGCCGCGGACTTGAGCAGGTGCACACCCAACGCCAGCAGCACGCCGGTGACCACCGGCACCCACTGGTGGGACGAGAAGAAGCTCCCCGGGTCGCTGACCGTCACCGTCTCCGACGAGGAGCCGGCGCCGAAGGCCAGCCCACCGGCGGTGGGCCGGACCACTGTCTGCACCACGTCGTTGAGGTGGTCGACCACCGGCACCTTGTCCGCCACCATCTCCACGGCGAGCAGCACGGCCATGATGGCGATGACCCAGCCGTTGCCGAGCCAGGTCCAGCCGCTGGGCAGGTCGATCAGGTCGGTGTAGCGGCCGAGTAGGCCGAGGATGAGCAGGGGTATGTAGGCGTTCAGCCCCGCCGAGGCGGCGAGACCGGTGCCGGTGAGGACTTCGAACACGGTCTCAGCATCGCATCGACGCGCCAGTGCCGCTCGCTGGCGACAGGTGGGTGCTCGGCTACCCTCGTCGGGTGCGGTTGGTCATTGCGAAGTGCTCGGTGGACTACGTCGGACGCCTCTCGGCTCACCTGCCGCTGGCCACCCGGTTGCTGATGGTGAAGGCGGACGGGTCGGTGTCCATCCATGCCGACGACCGTGCGTACAAGCCGTTGAACTGGATGAGCCCGCCGTGTCGGTTGGAGGAGGCCCCCGGGGTGTGGCGGGTCGTCAACAAGGCTGGCGAGGAGCTGCGGATCACCCTGGAGGAGATCTTCCAGGACACCTCGTACGAGTTGGGTGTGGACCCGGGCCTGCGCAAGGACGGGGTGGAGGCGCACCTGCAGGAGTTGCTGGCCGCCAACCCGGGTGTCCTGGGTGAGGGGTTCACGCTGGTCCGCCGTGAGTACATGACGGCGATCGGCCCGGTCGACCTGCTGTGCCGGGACGCCAACTCGGGCTCGGTCGCCGTCGAGGTCAAACGGCGCGGCGACATCGACGGGGTGGAGCAGTTGACCCGCTATCTCGAGTTGATGAACCGTGACCCGCTGCTCAGCCCGGTCGTCGGGGTCTTCGCCGCTCAGGAGATCAAGCCGCAGGCGCGGGTGCTCGCCACCGACCGGGGCATCCGGTGTGTGGTCGTGGACTACGACAAGCTGCGTGGCATCGTGAAGGACGAGCTGACCCTCTTCTGACCGGCGCCCTAGCCGTTCCTTCCGTACATCGTCTTGATCACCTTGACGAGCCGGGCCACGTCGGTGGGGGTGCGGTCGAACGTCATCGACGGCAGCAGCGACCTGGCGCGACGTCGGGTGATCGCCTTGGACCGGCCGAACTCACGCAGGCCGTCCTCGCCGTGGATCCGACCGAAGCCGGAGTCGCCGACACCGCCGAACGGCAGCGTGGACATGCCGGCGAAGGTCAGCGTCGAGTTGATCGAGGCCATCCCGGAGCGCAGCCGCCGCGCGATGGCCACCGCGCGCCGCCGGCCGAAGACCGAACCCCCGAGGCCGTACGACAGGGCGTTGGCGCGGCTGACGGCCTCGTCGGCGTCGCGGACCCGGCTGATGGTCAGCGTGGGGCCGAAGGTCTCCTCGCGGACGGCGGCCGACTCCTCCGGAACGTCCACCAGCACGGTGGGGTGGACGTACGGCGGCTGTACGGCGCTCGGGCCACCGAGCACGGCGCGCCCGCCGGACGTGATCGCGGCGTCGATGTGCCGGCGGATCACGTCGATCTGCGTGGGCATGGTGATCGGGCCGATGTCGGTGCCCTCCGGCCCGACCGTCAGCCGACCGGCGCGGGCCACCACCTTGTCGACGAAGGCGTCGAAGACGGCGTCGACGGCGTACACCCGCTCGATGCCGATGCAGGTCTGGCCCGCGTTGGTCATGCCGCCCCAGACGCACGCCTCGGCGGCGGCGTCCAGGTCGGCGTCGCTGTCGACGATCATGGCGTCCTTGCCGCCGCCCTCGATGAGCACCGGGGTCAGCGTCTCGGCGCAGGCGGCCATCACCTTCCGGGCGGTGGCGGTGGAGCCGGTGAAGGCCAGCTTGTCGACACCGGAGCGGCACAGCGCCGCGCCCACGTCGCCCAGCCCGTGCACGGCGGTGAACACCTGCTGCTCGGGCACCACCTCGGCGAAGCTGTCCACCAGCCACTGGCCGACGGCGGGCGTGTATTCGCTCGGCTTGAGCACCACGGCATTTCCGGCGGCGAGGGCGTACGCGGCGGAGCCGATCGGTGTGAAGACCGGATAGTTCCACGGCCCGATCACGCCGACCACCCCGTACGGCTGGTATTCGAGGTGCGCGGAGAACTCGGCGAGGATGAGCCGGGAGCGCGCCCGGCGCGGACCGAGCACGCGACCGGCGTTGCGGGCGGCCCAGTCGATGTGCTCGATCGCGGTGACGATCTCGACGATGGCGTCGGCGACCGACTTCCCGCCCTCGACGTGCACCAACTCGGCCAACTGCTCGATCCGCTCGGCGAGCAGGGCACGCCAGCGCAGCAGCCGCTTCCGGCGGCCGGTGAAGCCGAGACCGGCCCACCACTCGCCGGCGGCGCGGGCCCGGTCGACGGCTTCCCGCACGTCGGCATCGGTGGCGACCGGGAGGCGACCGGCCTCAGCGCCGGTCGCCGGGCTGGTGGAAACCAACTGGCCCGCGTCGATGACCGGAACGCCCGGGATATGCACTGCCGTCATGGCGGAAGTCTAGACCCGAGGATTACTCGCCGGTAGGGTCCCCGATTCGGGGCCGGGGCACCGGCGTCGCACCAACCCGGCCGATCGTTGATCAGTGCAAGTCAGAGCGTTGGTGACGGATGCGGCCCGCCCGAATCGTCGAACGGCAGGTGGCCGGGAGGTGACGAGAGGCTGACCGGCCGGTCGGTACTGACAACTACCGTCTGATGGCAAGCTGACGCGCGGGGTGACGGTGTGGGGTGGAGGGCTGGCTGTCCATGGAGGAACATCCGGAACTGATGCCGCTGTTGACGGTCGCGGGTGGACCGATGCGCGGAGCGAGCTTTCGCATGCGAGCCGAAGTGCAGATGATCGGCCGAGCGCCGACCTGTCAGGTGGTCATCAACGATCCGCACCTGAGTCGTCGCCACGCCGAGGTGTGGCTGGCGCCGGAGGGCCCGTCCCTGCGGGACCTGGGCTCCACCAACGGCACCTGGCTCAACGACCGGCGGGTCACCGAGGTGGAACGACTCTCCGACGGTGACGTGATCCGGCTGGGCCGTACCGAACTGCGCCTGTTCGACCCTGGGGTGGCGCTCACCGATCCGGTGGGGCTCAGCTTCGGCCCGTCCCGGCGCGACGTCCGACCGACACTGCCGCTACCGCTGGCCACCCCACCGGGCACGCGTCGCTGATCGCCTGGCGGTCGGCCACACCGGGCAGCTCTCTCGGGTGGAGATCCAACACCTGGACCGGCGGGGACACCCGTGGCAGCATGCCGCGGATGGAGACCGAGCTGCGGACCGTGACGGCGAACGGCATCACCCAGGCGGTACGTGTGGCCGGCCCGTCGGACGGCACACCGGTGCTGCTGATCCACGGCAACTGTTCGTCGGCGCTGTTCTGGGAGCCGCTGGTCCGGCGGTTGCCACCGACGCTGCGGGTGGTCGCCCCCGACCTACGGGGGTACGGCGACTCCGCGACGGCCCCGGTGGACGCCACCCGGGGTCTGCGGGACTTCGCCGACGACGTGACCGCCCTGCTTGACGACCCGACGCTCTTCGCCACCGGCGCGCGCCCGGTGGTGGTCGGGCACTCCCTCGGCGGCGGGGTGGCGATGCGCCTGCTGGTCGACCATCCGCACCGGGTGGGTGCGTTGCTGCTCGCCGCGCCGGTCTCCCCGTACGGCTTCGGCGGCACCCGCGACCTGACCGGCACGCCGACCACACCCGACTTCGCCGGCACCGGCGCCGGCACGGCGAACCCGGACTTCGTCGCCCGCCTCGCGGCCGGCGACCGGAGCGCTGACGCGCCGGCCAGCCCGCGGGCCGTGCTGCGAGCCACCTATGTGGCCGATCCCGCCTCGTTGGGCGAGGACGAGGAACTGCTGCTGGACACCGTGCTCTCCACCGCCACCGGGGACGACAACTACCCGGGCACGGCGGTGCCGTCGGAGAACTGGCCGGGCACCGCGCCGGGGGAGCGCGGGGTGCTCAACGCGCTCGCGCCGACCTGGTTCCGGCTCGCCGACGAGCTGGTGGCCGTCGCCGAGAAGCCACCTGTCACCTGGGTACGCGGCGACGTCGACGTCATCGTCTCGGACACCTCGCTCTTCGACCTGGCGTACCTGGGTTCGCTGGATCTCGTGCCCGGCTGGCCCGGCGCGGACGTGTGCCCACCGCAGCCGATGGTCGGCCAGACCCGGGCGGTGCTCGACAGGTACGCGGCGGCCGGCGGCGCGTACCACGAGGTGGTGCTGCCCGGCTGCGGTCACAGCCCGCACCTGGAGCGCCCGGCGGAGTTCGTCGCCGAGTTGTTGGCCCTGACCAGCGTGGCGGCCGCATAGCGGCGCTGCTGCGCCGTGGGTGAAATATGCCACGGCGTCTCGACAACTCACCGTCACGTGGCAGACTCGCGCGCATAACCTTAGCGGCCGTTCAGTGGTCGTGCGGAGTCTCTGGGGAGGCCGGTCGTGGCGCGCGAGTTCAGCACCGTTGGCGTGGTGGGGCTGGGCACCATGGGTGCCGGCATCGTCGAGGTCTTCGCCCGCAACGGCATCGACGTGGTGGCCGTGGAGATCTCCGAGCCGGCGCTGGAGCGCGGCCGGGCCACCCTGAAGGGTTCCACCGACCGGGCGGTCGCCAAGGGCAAGCTCGCCGAGGCGGACCGCGACGCCCTGCACGAGCGGGTGCACTTCGCGGTCGGGCTGGACGCGCTGCACTCCGTCGACCTGGTCATCGAGGCGGTGCCCGAGCACCTCGACCTCAAGCAGCGGATCTTCGCCGAACTGGACCGGGTCTGCCGACCGGAGACCATCCTCGCCACCAACACCTCGTCGTTGAGCGTCACCGAGATCTCGGTCGCCACCACCCGGCCCAACCAGGTGATCGGCATCCACTTCTTCAACCCGGCCCCGGTGATGAAGCTGGTCGAGGTGGTCCGCACCGTCGTCACCGCACCCGAGGTGGTCGCCGACGTCGAGGCGCTCTGCGCCCGGCTCGGCAAGGTCGACGTCACCATCAACGACCGGGCCGGCTTCATCGCCAACGCGCTGCTCTTCGGCTACCTCAACCACGCGGTCAGCATGGTCGAGTCGCACTACGCGACCCGGGAGGACATCGACGCCGCGATGAAGCTCGGCTGTGGTCTGCCGATGGGCCCGCTGGCGTTGATGGACCTGATCGGTCTGGACACCGCGTACGAGATCCTGGACACCATGTACCGGCGCGGCGGGCGGGACCGCCGGCACGCCCCGGTGCCACTGCTCAAGCAGATGGTGACGGCGGGGCTGCTCGGCCGGAAGTCCGGCCGGGGCTTCTACACCTACGAACGGCCCGGCTCCCCGGTGGTCGTACCGGATGAGGCGACGCCGCTGGCCACGGAGTCGGCGCTCGCCGACGGTGCGCGTGCCATCGCGAAGGTCGGCGTGGTCGGCTCCGGGACGATGGCCACCGGGATCATCGAGGTCTTCGCGAAGGCCGGTTACGAGGTCGTCTCGGTGACCCGCGGCGCGGAGAAGTCCGCGACGGTCTGCGAGGCGGTGAAGACCTCACTGAACAAGGGCGTGGTGCGCGGCAAGCTCGCCGAGGCCGACCGGGACGCCGCCCTGGGCCGGATCAGCTGGTCCGCCACGCTCGACCATCTTGCCGACGTCGACCTGGTGGTCGAGGCGGTCATCGAGGAGCTGAGCGTCAAGAAGGCCCTCTTCGCGAGCCTCGACGAGATCTGCAAGCCGGGCGTGGTGCTGGCCACCACCACCTCGTCGCTGCCGGTGATCGACGTGGCGATGGCCACCCAGCGCCCGGCCGACGTGGTGGGGCTGCACTTCTTCAACCCGGCGCCGGTCATGCCGCTGGTCGAGGTCGTCCGCACCATCCGCACCTCCCCGGAGGCCACCGCCACCGCCCGCGCCGTCTGCGCCGCGCTCGGCAAGACCGGTGTGGTCTGCGGCGACCGGTCCGGCTTCATCGTCAACGCGCTGCTCTTCCCCTACCTGAACGACGCGGTGAAGATGCTGGAGGCCAGTTACTCGACGGCCGACGACATCGACCACGCCATGAAGCTGGGCTGCGGCTACCCGATGGGCCCGTTCGAGCTGCTCGACGTGGTCGGGCTGGACGTCTCGCTGGCCATCCAGCGGGAGCTGTACCTGGAACTGCGCGAGCCGGGCTTCGCGCCCGCGCCGCTGCTGGAGCACCTGGTCACCGCCGGCTACCTGGGCCGCAAGACCCGCCGCGGCTTCCGCGACCACTCGCACCGCTGACCGGGTCAACGCTGGCGGGCTCCGGCGGCGTCTGCATGGTGTGACCTTCGAGGAGTACGTCAGCAGCCGGGGGCCAGCCCTGATCCGGCTGGCGCGGCTGCTCACCGGTGACCAGCACCGGGCCGAGGACCTCACCCAGGACGTGCTGTCCCGGGCGTACGTGCACTGGCGCAAGATCTCTCGGGCGGACCGGCCCGACGTGTACGTGCGCCGGATGTTGGTCAACGCCAACAACTCCTGGTGGCGTCGCCGGTCCAACCGCGAACTGGCCATCGACACGTTCGTGGACCGGCCGCACCGCGGCGACCTCGGCCGTGAGGCGGCCGAGCGGGACGAGATGTGGCGACTGATCCTCGGCCTGCCCGACCGCCAGCGGGCGGTGCTGGTGCTGCGCTACTACGAGGACCTCGACGACGCGACAATCGCGCAGATCCTGGACTGCTCGCCGGTCACCGTCCGTTCCCACGCGATGCGGGCGCTCGCCAACCTCCGGAAGCGCTGTGGCGCCCCGGCCACGAACGGGAGCCGACCGTGACGGACCTCGACGAGCGGATCGTCCGAACCCTGCGGGACCGTGCCGAGGGCGCCGTGGACCCCGCCCGGCTGCTGCAGGCTTCCCGCGCTCGGGGCCGCCGCCGCCAACTCCGCCGCCGGGTCGCCGCAGGGACCGCGTTGTCCCTGATCGGGGCGCTCGGCGTGGTGGGAGTGACCGGGACGGGCCTCGACGGGTTGACCGGCCGCCTGCCCTGGACCGCCACGACGTCGACCGGGGCCACGCCGGTGCCGCCCCGCGTCGACGGGGTGCCCGGGGCCGCCGCCGACCCGGCGCTGGTCGGCAGCGATCCGAACGTGCTGCACTTCGGCCTCGACCCGACCCGGGCCCGCTATCTGGGCTGGGAGGTTATCCGGGGCCGCACCGAATCGGTACGGCTCAGCGTCCGGGACGACCAACCGGTGCATGTCGAGGTGAGCAGTACGCCGGAGTTGTCGATTAGCGTCTCATTCGGCGGCGTCGAGGTTGAGGCGGCCGCACCAGGGCCCCAGACCTTCGACGGCACGATCCACCCGGCGAGCGGCGGCGTAAAAGCAATGGTCAAGTTGTGGCACCCCGCGCCAGGTCTGTACGCCCGTGCCGTCATCCTGCGGGGGGACCGTGCCGGGCTGGAGCAGGCGGTCAAGGCACTGCGCTGGAACGAGGCCCACTCGTGCGCCGTGCCGTTGCGGCTCGACGCCCTGCCCGAAGGCGCGCCGATCACTGCCTGCTCGGTGGAGGTCGGCTCCTACCCGAGACTGGTCTCCTCGGAGTTCACCCTTGGGCGGGCGGCGACCCAGGTCATGTTCGTGAAATACCGCTACGCGAGCGGGGCTCTCACCCAAACCGCGGGGAATCGGACTGTCGCGGGCCGCCCGGCGTATCTCTCTCCGGACGGGACGACCCTGGATCTGCTCGGCATCCCCAAGACGGTGGTGAGTGCCAACTTCGGCTGGCAGTGGGAGGACGGGCGATCGGTCGGCGTCGAGCCGGGCGCGACGAGCGGCTTCACCGAGGCGGACGCGACGACCGTCCTGGCGGGGGCGCGGGTCGTCGAAGACCCGACGCTGCCGGAGAGCTGGGAGTGATCTCAGCCGTCGGGCGGGCTGGCCGCGAGGTCGTCCCGTCCGACGGAACGTACGCTTGGTGACTGTGAGCCCCCGTCGCAATCGCCCTCGCCGGGACGAGAACGCCAACCTGGACGCCGACCGGGTCCGGCAGGGTGTCGCCTCGGTGCAGCAGTGGACCGACGGCGCCTGGCAGGTACGCGGCATCGGCGCGGGCGCGTCGATCAAGACGTACCGCTGCCCTGGCTGTGACCAGGAGATCCGGCCCGGGGTGGCGCACCTGGTGGCCTGGCCGGCGGACGGCCTGGGTGACCTGACCGACCGGCGGCACTGGCACAGCGGCTGCTGGCGGGCCCGGGACCGGCGCGGCCCGGCGGTGCAGCGCGGCCGGGGCACCCCGCGCTACTGAGCGACCTGGATCACCCTGTTACCGCCTGGGCGGGCGGCGGCGGCGACTTCGCGCCAGACTTGGGCGGTGAGCACAGCGATCCGCGCGTCGTCGATCCTGCCCGGCCGCCGGGAGGACATCGAGCTGCACACCGCCGACGGTCTGCGGCTGGTCGGTGAGCTGGCCCTGCCGGCCGACCGGCCGCCGGTGGCCACCCTGGTCTGCCTGCACCCGCTGCCCACCCACGGCGGCATGATGGACAGCCACGTGTTCCGCAAGGCGGCCTGGCGGCTGCCCGCGCTGGCCGACCTGGCGGTGCTGCGGTTCAACACCCGGGGCACCAGCAGCGTGCGCGGCACCAGCGAGGGGGCCTTCGACGGCGCGGTGGGCGAGCGGTACGACGTGGCCGCCGCCATCGAGTACGCGGAGTTCGCCGAGCTGCCCAACATCTGGCTCGTCGGCTGGTCGTTCGGCACCGACCTGGCGTTGAAGTACGGCTGCGACCCGGCGATCGCCGGGGCGATCCTGCTCTCCCCGCCGCTGCGCTTCTCCGCCCCCGAGGACCTGGCCACCTGGGCCGACTCGGGTCGGCCGCTGGTGGCGCTGGTGCCGGAGTTCGACGACTACCTGCGCCCCGCCGAGGCGCGGGAGCGGTTCGCCGCCGTGCCGCAGGCCGAGGTGGTCGGCGTCCAGGGTGCCAAGCACCTCTGGGTGGGCGACGCCGAGACGGTGCTCGACGAGATCGTCCGGCGGGTCAACCCGGCCGTCGAGGTGCCGCTGCCGACGACCTGGGACGGCCCGATGGAGGCCGGCGACGTCAGCGCGTACGCCGACCGGACGGTGGCCGCCTTCGCCGACACCCCTGTCCCCGGCCCGGCCGCCACCAAGGCGGACTGACTCGCCCGTCCCGTCCCGACCGCCCGTCCCTGGCCCGGCCGCCGGTCCCGTTCGGGCCGACGCTCAGCGGCGCTCCTGGCGGGGCAGCACCACCTCGCGCAGGATCAGTTGCAGCGCGGCCACCGTGGGGATGGCGATCAGCGCGCCCACCACGCCCAGCAGCGCCACCCCGAGCAGCGCGGCCAGCAGGGCGGCCACCTCGTTGACCTCGACCGAACGTCGCATCACCTTCGGGTAGATGAGGTAGTTCCCCACCTGCTGGTAGATCAGGAAGAAGACCGCGCAGGCGATGCCGGTGGGCAGGTCGGCGGCGAAGCCGACCAGGCTCACGATCACCGCGCCCAGGGTCGCGCCGATCTGCGGGATCAGGTCGGTCACCGCGACCACCACGGCCAGCGCGAACGGGTACGGCAGGTCGACGATCAGCGCGAACACGAATGTGGTCGCGCCGGCCAGCACCGCGATGCTCAGCGCGCCGACCATGTAGGCGCCAACCTTGGCCAATATTTCGTCACCGATCAGCTGCACCCGCTGCCGCCGCGACCGGGGCACCAACGAGTAGCTCAGCGAACGCAGCCGGTCGAAGTAGGCCAGGAAGTAGATCGTCAACACCAGCACGGTCAGCGTCCGGAACACCGTGCCGAAGATCAGTTGTGCGCCGCCCAGCACCCCGCCGAGCGCCCGTCCGACCGTCTCCGCGTTGGCCGCCCCCTGCACCCGCTCCACCACGTCGTACCGCTCCACCAGGTCATTGACCGTCGGGTTGCGGCGCAACTCGTCGAGCAGGCTGGGGATCTGGTCGATGAACTGCCCCGACTGGGTGACGATCGGCGGGACCAGCGCCACCACGCCGCCGCAGAGCAGCAGCACCACCGTCAACGCGACCGCCGCCACCGCCAGGCCGTGCGGCACACCCCAGCGGCCCAGTCGGACCACCGCCGGGTTGAGACCGACCGCGAGGAAGAGCGCGATCACCACCAGCACGAGGATGCCGCCGGCATTGCGAATCCCCAGATAAAGGGTGTACGCCAGCAGCACGCCAAGCGCACCGGTGAAGCCGAGCAGGAAGCTGCTGCGGCGCAGTGGCCGCCCCGGTGTGCCGAACTTTCCGGACGGGACCGCTGGCGGCTCCTCCGGGTCGACCCCCGGGGCGGGGACCGGCACCGGCGGTGGCGTCTCCACCGGTTGCGGTGTTTCCGCTGGCGGGGGACCGGGGGTCACGTCCGGGTCGTCGCCGGCCGGGTCGTGCTGTGGCACCAGGGACCTCCCGGCTCAGACCGTCGGACGACGGGCGACGGCCACGAACGCCCGCCACGAGGCAGGCGCGAACAGCAGCACGGGGCCGGTCGGGTCCTTGCTGTCCCGCACCCCCACAACCCCGGGCAGGTTGTCCGCCACCTCGACACACTCTCCGTTGCCGCTACGGCTGGATGTGCGCCAGAGCGCGCCGGTCAGGTCCATGAGGTCACAACTTCCTTCATCAGTTCGATCGACTGGCGGCGGGACAACGCACCGTTTCTGATCATCTCCCAACGCGCCAGCAGCGTAGCCACCTCATGGTCGCCATCGACCACGAGACCGTCAATCTGGTGCTCCATGTGCCCCACCCAACCACCGTCGGCGCCTCGGGCCAGATTGAACGGTCCGGAAAGGCCGACGTGCAGCCCGGTCTCGGCCGGAACGATGTGCAGGCTGACGTGTGGTCGCTCCAGACTGGCGACGAGGTGGGTGAGCTGCTCGACCATCAACCCGCGAACCTCCTCACCGGCGCGCCGAAGCACCAGCTCGTCTATGACCGCGACGAACTGCGGCGGCTCCGGCTGGGCCAGCAGCGACTGGCGGTCCAGGCGGGCGTGGACTCGCCGTTCCACCTCGTCGTCGCTGAGCAGGTCGTCGCAGCGGATCACCGCGCGGGCGTAGTTCTCGGTCTGAAGCAGGCCGGGGATCAGCGTTGGTTGGAAGCAGCGCAGTTGGCGGGCGGTGCGCTCGGCGTCCAGCCAGGGCCGGAACCAGCTCGGCTGGCCGTCGCGCTCGGCGAGCTTGAGCAGGTAGACGAGCAGGCCGCCGGTGCTCAACACCTCGTCGGCGCGGGCCAGGAAGAGCCGGTCCAGCGGACGTTGGCCCAGCTCCAGCGCGGACACCATCGAGCCGGAGTAGTGCACCAGCCGGCCGAACTCCTCCTCGCTCATGCCGGCGGCGATCCGCAGCCGGCGCAGTTGGGCGCGAATCATGTCGGCCGTCGGCGCGGCGTCGCCTTCCACAGTGCCTCCGCAGATCGAGGGTCGTCTCCACAGGTCGGCCCGGCGGGTCACGTCGGCACCGCAGTCACCCCACCGGACCCGGCGATGCCTTCCGACCGTAGTCGTGTCCTCAGCAGACTGTCACGTACCGGTTCGTCCCGGACCACTCCGGTTCCGCACCGCGCGGGCCTGCCGTCGCACGGCGGCGCGACCGTACCTCAGCCGAGGAGATAACCCGATGCCCATGTCTCGCCCCGTGGACCGGTCGCTGCCCGTCACCGTCACCTCGGTGTCGCTGTCGTCCGGCGGCTGCACTCCGCCGGGCTCCGGCTCAGGCCGGAGGTCACGTACCTCGGCGTCGGGGCTGCCCCAGCCACGGCTCGGGCCGTACCCCCTGTTTCCCCGACCCTGCGGCGCGCGGACGCCGCACACCCCGCTGCGACCCATCTGGTGCTGCCGGGCCGACGGCCGGCCGTGGCCCTGTGCGGATGCCCGGCTGCTGCTCAAGGCGGAGTTCGACGAGGACCCGGCGGCGCTGACCATCTACCTGGCCGGGCTCTACCACGAAGCGGCGCACGACCTTTACCAGCTCAATCCCTACGACGGCCCGGCGCCCAGGGAGTTGTTCGAGCGCTTCGTGGCGTGGGGGCCCGTTCCGCCGCCCGATCATCGACCCACCCCCGGATACCGACTAGAACGCAGATCTTGGACACTTTCCGCCACGGCGGCGGGCTCAACCGGTGGTTGCAACACCCCCTTTTGGTGGTTGTCGTTGGGGTGGTTATGGCGTCGAGGTTGAGTGCGTTGGAGCGGGAGCAGAT
>NZ_JBEXIM010000037.1:0-60818 GCF_040608575.1 Micromonospora sp. NPDC005171
TTGGTCGATTGCTGTCTTACCGGGAGCCTCGTCCTACATGGACAGCGGCCTCCCGCACCGCCCGTGACCTGCACCGTCACGATGAAAATGGCTCAAGGTGAAGCAATTCCTCAATCTCGCCCGGCACCGAGATCCTCCTGAACAGCTGGACCGCCCACGCCGCTGAACTGGTCGCCGTCGACCCCGCCACCGGCCAGCGCCGAGTACTGACCTCACTACCCGACCACGCGCGACTGACCGTCCGCGGCAACTAGAACTGTTCGAGCCAGCACCAGCACGGCCCAGCGCTCGTGAGCAACCAGGGATTCGAACCCACGACAGCCTCTTGTCGAGCCTGTTCAGGAGTTGTCATTGCTTGTCAAACCCCTTGCTACCGACAGCAGCCCAACCGAGCTCATCATTGCTTGCCGACAGTGGTCGTTGAGCTGCGGAGACATCGCCAGACGCTCATCCCGACATCGTCAAGATCACCAAATTGAGCAGCTGGGATCGACGAGGTCGCGGCAAATCGTCGCGTCGCGAATCGTCGACTCACGTACTTCATGACCGTGGTCAGCGATGGAGGATCTCGACCTGAATCGCACCGCCGAGCACTCCAGCGGGACAGATCGTCACCAGGGCTGCTACCACGGCAAACGAGACCCTCGGCCCACGCTCCATGCCCGGGTTGAGACGGTAGACGGCCGTCGCCACGAGGAGCAAGCCGGGAAGCATCATCAGGAAGCTACGTCCGCCTTCGGCGGCGCTGGTCGCCCCGACCATGAGCACGAACGCGATCGCTAGCAGCCACAGGTCGCCGGGGCGAGGCGGCGCGACCTTCAGGTCGGTGACTCTGACCTTGAGTACGTCCGCGAGTTCGCCGCGGGTTCGGGCGGCCTGGACAGCGACCGTCACACTCGCCATCTCGTCCGGCGTCATGTCACCTGCCGCGACTTGCGCGGCAACCGTCGCCAGAACATGCTCCCTATCCCGCTCGGTGATTAGCTTTTGGGCGATCGCAGCGGCGCGCCTGGCATCCTCGACCTCGACGACTGCGGGTTCGCACGCCTCTCTGTTGAAGTAGGACATCTGCTGTGCTCGCACGAAGACAAGGTCGTCCGCTTGCAGGGGCAGCGGCTCGGAGGCTGTCCACGAGGTCCATCGTCCAGCTCCGTCGAGCGGCTGGAGAGTGATCCTCGGCTGGCCGTCCTCGATCGTGATGTCCTTTACGGCGTGAAGCTTCCATCGACGATCGCGCAACTCGCTCTGCCGCTGGGCGACGCTGAAGTCACGGTGGCTCGGTGCCTGGCGACCACCCACGGTGGTCACGTGCCGTGCGGGGTGGTCGGTGCACGGATGCTTGGGCCATGGCGGTCCTAGATCATCGAAGAAGACTCGACTGCCATGCTCATTGGCGTAGAAATAGACCGACGCGCCGCAGAGGGGACAGCGGGCGTTAGGGGTAATCCACCCTACCGAGGTGCTGGACGGCGTTGGAGATGATGACGACCTCGTATAGCTCCGCCGCGGCGGCGCGGAAGCCCTAGCAGAGGAACGACTCACGTTGTGGGTGGACACCCAGTGCCGCTTACCGCCCGACGTTGTTCGCCAATGCCCGCGACGTCGGTACGTCGTCACCAGACCACCACGAGGCGTTGCGTCAGCATCGCTGGAGGATAGCCACCCTCGACGACAGGCCGCTAGCGGCTGTCGCACGCTGGTGCGCGGCTCGGCGTGGCGGGCGCCGATGCACGTCGAGCTGGTGTCAACGCCGACGCCAAGCATTTTGGTCACCAAAGGGTGGCTATAACGAACGAGATCGGCTCCACTGGGACAGCCATAACCGGCCCACCACATGCCGGTCTCGCCGATAGTCACGTAACGCCGCTCAAGGACTACGACTCCTGGCGCTGCCGCCGACAGTGCGCCGATCTGTCGAGATGTGTGCACCCGATCCCGGCGACAGCGATGCCGACGACAGCGCGTGCGGGCCGTGGGCGCACGGTCGCCGGGCTCGCCCTCGTGGCACCATGTTGCGCTATGGATCATCAGGGTCAGCTTCGTCGTGCAGCGCTCGCGTTGGGCATCCCGGACGACGAGATCAGCCGGTTCATCCAGCACCTCCGTTTGTCGATCCGGTTGAGCGGAGGATCCAGCGGTGATCCGGTCGGGCAGTTCGGTGGGTTGCCCCGGCTGCCGGTGGGCATGGACTGGCCGTCCGACGGGGTCAGTCCGTTGCCGTTCATCTTTTCGGTCGACTGTGCGGCGATGCCAAGAGTCGAGGGCTTCGGCCTGCCGGCAGACGGCTCGCTGCTGTTCTTCCTGAACCACGAGCAGGCCAGTGCCACCGGGGAGCGGAGGTACGGGCGAGTCGTGTATGTGCCGGCCGGCACCGATACCGAGGTGGCAGCAGGATCCACCGACCCCGCGTTCACCGAGAAGCAGTACGACGTCGGCGCCACGCTACGCGCGGAGTTCCCCGATTGGTTCGGGGCGGACGAGGACGAGGCTGACGAGGACGAGGACGAGGACGAGGACGACCTGTCGCCCTTCCAGCAGCAGTTGGCCCGGGACCTCGAGCGTGACCTGCCGCACCTGGACGAACTCCGCACGCTGGCCAACGATCTCTGGCCGCCTGACAACGGGTACGCCAGCGCCTACCTCGGCGGGTACGCCGACAAGGAGGTAATCAAGAGTATTGCGGAGCAGACCCTCGCGTGGCGCGAGAAGACCGGCGAGATCGTCATCCCGGTCGCGAAATGGTATTCCCATGTGGAGAAGGAGACGCACCGGCTGACGAGTGAGTGGGTGTCGCTCGCCCGCTTTCCCGTAGACAACGAGTTCTACTACCGGAGTGACGGGAGTTTCGTGATCCGTCACGACGACCTGGCCGCTGGTCGGCTGGACGAGGCGCTCCCCATGGCTGAGTTGATCCCGTAGAACACCGGCGGCGCCGGGCCACGATCTGCGGTGCCGGCGATGCCGACGTCAGATGCTGAGCATCCGCTTTTGCCGATCCGGATGTCGATTGTCGACGGCCGGTGTCAGCCTCAGCGCGTCAGGTCACCAGTTGCGGCGAGGTCAGCAGCGATGCCGGGCAGATTCCGTTGCGCTGGCCCGTCGCGTGCGGGCAGCCACGCTACGACGGTTTCGGCTCGGTCGTCGGCCAGCGGCACGAAAACCACCCCGGGGCGGCGAATGCTGCTGGCCAAGCGGGCCAACCGGGTCACCCCCCAACGCCAGCGGCGACGAGTCCGAGCAGGCTCGACATCCCGCCGGCTCGCTGGACGACCCGCGGGGTGAACTCGGCGGCGGCGAAGTTCGCAGGCCGGTGACCTCGTCACCCTGAGGGTCGTACATAACCAGGCCGTACCTTCGTTACGCGCCGCGAAAGCGCTGAAGCGGTCGGCGAGCGGTCCAAGCACGTCAGCCTGTTTCGGGCGCCGCACGGCGGCGTCTCCGCTCCCAGCGGGCTTGTCGATCGGCATAGGCACGCCGCGCATCCGCCAGACTGACCGGCCGTTCGGCATAGGCACGACGATTGGAAGCTGTCCCCTGACGAGAGGGCTCTTGTGGCGTCTGGCCATCTAGCGGTTCTATCCCTCTACGCCGCGACCGAAGCCGGATCGGCCCCGCGCCTTGACCCTCACACAGTCGTTCTGTTGTTGCCGATCATGAGCGACGCGGACCTCCCCTTGGATGCGGGCGATGTCCTCGCTGCGATGTTGACCGCCTGTGGCGCCGCTGGAGAGATCGGAGCTCTGGCGCGGATACTCCTTGAGGAGCAGGGCTGCTGGGGCCCGCAGCACTGGACTCTGAACCCGGCCGGGCGAATCAGCGAGAGTAGGTACGCATTCCGCCGCGCTGGGGCTATGTCGTCAGACATGCTGACTCAGGTCAGTTTGCTGCTGGGGTCCGGTGGCAACGCTTGAAAACCGCGCTGCTGCGGCGGATCTCCTCGTCGGGCAGTCGTTGACCGTCCAGCCTCCCACGGACGGGAACAAGGTGGAGCGCTCTAGGTCCGAACGACCTTGTCCCCGTCCGGGGAGGCTGGTAGCCCTTGTGGTGCCCGGCGAGGGGATCCGCAGCGATCTCTGAGGAGGGCCGGAGTTCGGGGTGGAAGAGAAGCACAATCCGCGGGGAATGAGGCGTCGCGTCTGCTGACGTTAACCGTTGCTCGCCGTTGTTTCGGGCACGGATCGGGCATGCTTGGACGTAGTGTCAGCCACGCCCTCACCGTCGACGGTTCGCCCTCGCAGCCTGGATGGCCCAGACGTTGGCGAAAAGAAGGCCACCCACTAGGCCGGCAAAGAGTGCGCCTCCCCCACCAGTCATGCCGGTCACTCTGAAAAAGATCCAGGCGGCCACTGCAACGGCTGCCGAAGTGATGCCGAGCCCGGCCGGAATCCCCTTGCCGGAGAGCCATCGCTGCATTCCGACGACTATCAATGACGATCCGATCAGCAGACCCGCAAGCAGACAGAGCGCCGATGTGAAGGCCTGTGCAGAGCTCGCGGTCACTGCGACCCCGAAAGCGGTCACGGCCAGACCAACGACTAGGGAGATTGGCCCCGCTCCACGCGGCCACGCACGATCATCGCGATGCGGAACCTGCTCGGCTTGGGTCACGGCCGAGATACTGCCATGCCGGCTGACCATAGAACCAAAGGCAGGCGACAAGGCGTTGCCATCCCGATGCTCCTCTGGGGGTCAAGTGCTCAGGGCAGGAGAGTCTGCGCGGAGGGCGGTGTAGACGTCGCGGACGATGTAGCGCTTGAGACAGCGCAGGATCTCCTGCTTGCTGAGGCCTTCGGTAATGCGTCGTTGCTGGTAGGCGCGGGTGCGTTCGTCGTAGCGCAGACGGCCAGAGGGCGATGGTGTGCAGGGCGTGGTTGGCGCCGCGGTCGCCTCCTCGGTGGAGACGATGGCGGCGCACACGTCCGGAACTGGCGGGGATGGGTGCCGCTCCGCAGAGGTGGGCGAGGGCGGCCTTGGAGTGGAGTCGGTCGGGTTGTCGCCGGCAGTGGTCAGGAGTTGGGCAGCGACGTCGGTGCCGACGTCCGAACAGAGCGCTGGTGCGTGGTGCGGTTCGACGGACCAGCGGTGTCAGTTGTCGGTCGAGGGCGTGGATCTCCTCGGTGAGAGCGAGCGCCCGTCGGGCGAGCCCGGCCAGCGCCGCAGCGGTGGCTTGTTCCTGGTCGTGGAGTCGGCTCAGGTCGGTGGTGAGGGCGGCACAGCGGTTGACCAGGACAGCGGCGCTGAGCGTGGTCAGCTCGACCCGGAGGGCTTGCGGGGCAGCGGCGACCAGGCCCCGCATCTGGTTGATCGCGGCGGTTCGGGCCTTGACCGCGCCCTGGCGAGCAACCCGTAGAGCGCGGATGGCCTCGACCGGACCAGTGCGGCTCTTCGGGATGCCCATGGCGGTGCCGGCGAGGGTGGCCCTCGCGGGCGAGGCCAGCGCCGTAGCTACCAGTGCCCTCAACCCCGACCGCCACCAGGCGACCGAAGGACCGCGTCCAGGCCAGCAGGTCCGCGTAGCCGTCGCTGGTCGCGGGGAACTCGACATCCGCCAGGAGACCGCCGGTACTGTCGATGATCGCCGCATGGTGAGTGTCCCGGTGGGTGTCGACACCACCGATGACCGATCGCTTCTTCGCTGCATTGCTGGTGAGGTCCGCCCTTCTCGGTCGCGTCGAGAACACGTGGACACGTCACCGGTCAGGCGATGCGGACAACACAGTGGTGGGCGCCTCTCGCACAGGCTCCTATCAAGTCACGACGCCTGACCGGTGACATGCAGTTGGCGGGGCCACCGAGCCGGCCGACGAATCGGGATCAGGACAGCAACCGTCGGTCTGCCGGTGAGTCAGACCAACCCGGCGACCCACCCCACCATCCTCACTGTCTGCCGCCGACCCACACCTTGGTGGAGCGGGCCAGGGCCAGGGTGACAAGGTAGAGCGCCCTACCGGACGAACGACCTTGCACCCTGGCCCTGGTCTGCTCGGCTCGCCTGGGTTGGTGGGCTGGCGGGTTGCACCGAGACGGCCCCACGCCGCTCCGGCAGGTCGGCGGCCCATTCGACGATTCCCACGACGCGGCTCGATCCCGAAACCACCGCCGCGATCGCGAGCAGTCCCGGCAGCGGATGGATCCGGCCGCTGGCGTCCCGTGGGTCCGGAACCCTGGCGAGGGCCTGCAGCAACCCTGGCGTGTCCTGTTCCGACAGCGGCAGTATTCGCCGCTGCACCGATCGCGACTCCTGCGTGACAAGACGTCTTTGATAAACAGCGTACGGCCCGGCTACCTGAAAGACATTGATCGATGTCTTGACTCCATGCGCCGGCCTGCTCATGATTTACTGCGGCGGTTCAAAAGTGAGGGTGGATGTGATGACGCAGGTAGAGCCACCGGCAGGAGGCCCCACATCAGCCGCCACTCTCAGCGAGCTTGGACAAACTGGCCGACTCGCGCGTGCCAGTTCAGGCACGAGGGACTGGCTGACACGTGGGGCCCATCGGCGGGAACTGAGTATCGCGAGCCTCGGTTCGGTGCTCCTCGCTGTCGCGATGATCTGGCTGATTCCGCCGTACGTTCGCGTGGTGACTGCCGGCGGCAAGACTGTGCCGATCGCCGACCCGGCCCACACCATCGTCGGTGACGTGGGTGACCCGACGGCCCAAGCATGGCTGGTGGGATGGGGTGGCCACGCTCTCACCCACGGTCTGCGTGGCCTGTGGGATACCAACGCTTTTTATCCCGACGCGTACGGCCTAGCCCTGAACGACAGCCTGCTCGGCTATGCCCCGGCAGGGCTGATAGGCACCGGTGTAGTCGGCGCCGTGCTGCGCTACAACATCCTGTTCGTGCTGGCTTTCGCGCTCGCCTTCCTCGGCGGCTACGCGCTCCTGCGCCAGCTTGGCGCGAATAAGGTCGCCGCCGCGGTAGCCGGGGCCGCCCTCGCCTACGCGCCCTGGCGCTACGGCCACGACGGCCATTTGAATATTCTCTCCACCGGTGGCATCACTCTGGCCCTGGCGATGCTGGCGCGCGGCCACGGACTCTCGTTCACCCGCGGCTACCTTGCCGAACGAGTCCGGCCGGGCTGGGCGTTCGCTGGCTGGCTGGTCGCGGCCTGGCAGGTCAGCCTAGGCTTCGGCGTGGGGCTGGGATTCGTATACGTCCTCGCCGCCCTCTGCCTGATCACACTGACAGCCTGGCTGATCCACCGCCCACGCCTTAGCCCGCGGCTGATCGTCAGTGATCTGATCGGCGGGCTGGCCTTCACCGCGGTGACCGGATACTTCGCGTACGCGTACCAACACGTGCGCGAGCTCAACCCAAATGTCACCCGGGACTGGGACTACGTCGCGTTTTTCTCCCCGACACTGCGCGGGCTTCTCGTGGCGCCGCAGTCCTCGCTGCCCTGGGGCACCCTGCACAACGACGCCCGCACCGCTCTTGGTGACGTACCGACTGAGAAAGTGCTGCTATGCGGGTATGCACTGTATCTACTGGCCTTCGCCGGTTTGTTCCTATCCCGCTGGTCACCGGTGCAACGGCTTCTGCTGCTGTTTGGGGCGGTCGTCGGAGTGCTGTTCGCGCTGGGCACGAACGGGCCGATCTACCGCCTGCTCTATCTTTACGTGCCCGGGTTCGATGGATCCCGTACACCAGGCCGGTTGATCTTGTGGCCCACTCTCTGCCTGGCCATCCTCGCGGCCGGCCTGGTCACCCACCTGGCCGAGGTGGCTCGCAGGGGCGCCAAGCCGAAATGGTCGGTGAGCGCGGCACGGCTGCTGACCGTTCCGTTGCTGGTCCTCGTGCTAGCTGAGGGCCTGCCTGACCTGGACCACCCCCAAACCCCAGCCGAACCGGCCGCGATGGCGCTAGCCTCCGCGCACGCTCCGATCATGGTATTGCCGTCCAACGACGGCATCGACCTCCACGTTCTACTTTGGTCGACCGACGGTTTTCCCACCATGGTCAACGGTGCGGCCAGCTACACCACACCCAACCGTCAGGCGATCCGCGACGTTATGGCGACCTTCCCCAGCGAGCCGGCCCTGGATCGGTTGCACCAGCTCGGCATCCGCAGCGTCGTCCTGCTGCGCGACCGGGTCCTAGGTACCCCATACGAACCACTGCTTCACATCCCGGACGTACCCGGCATCACCCGCCATGACGTCGGGCCAGACGTCGTTTACACCATCGACACCAACACTAAGAACCCCTAACGAAACGATGGTGGGCGTGTCCTCGGGACACGAGGATCGTTCCGTCTGAACGTGAGGAGGGGTGAGCAGTCCCCGCGCCGGTCGCCGCTCTGCTGCGTGGCCTCATCGCGGGAACGGTCGCACCGTGGTGCCGGGCCGAGGGCTCGCCAAGAGCACTCCGGCCGAGAGGGGGGCAGCACGGGCGTGGGGCCGACGGAGATCAAGGTGGTGGCCCTGGAGGTGGTGGGTGAGGTGCTCCAGCAGCAGGTGCGCAACACCGACAACTTCCTGGACCTGGGCGGACACTCCTTCCTCGCGGTCCAGGTCGCACAGGCCGTGGAGCAGCGCGTCGCCAAATCCCTCGGACCCGTTGCGGACTCCTCCGCTCCCGACGCCCTACGCCGAGGGTGACCCGACCCGTACCGGCCGGCGGACCCGGGCCGGCGGGGCGGGCAGAGCCCTGCGGTCGACCTTGCCGTTGGCGGTGGCGGGCAACTCGGGCAGCACCACGTGGCGCAGCGGCACCATGTGGTCGGGAAGCTGCTCGGCCAGGAACGCCCGCAGTGCCGCCTCGCTCACGTCGCCCGCGTCGGCGTGCCGCTCGGTCACCACGTACGCCACCAGGGTCGGGGCCGCACCCAGGTCGTCGCGGAGCAGCACCACGCTGTTCGCGACGAGCGGGTGACTGTTCAGCACCGACTCGATCTCGCCGAGTTCCACCCGCTGCCCACGGATCTTCACCTGCGTGTCGATGCGCCCGCCGTAGTTCAGGTACCCCTGTGGTGACCACCAGGCCAGGTCGCCGGTGCGGTACACCCGCTGGGGACGCCCGGCGACGTGCACGGTGCCGAACCGCTCGGCGGTCAGGTCGGGCCGTCCGGCGTACCCCCGGGCGAGGCAGTCGCCGCCGACCACCAATTCCCCGGGTACGCCCAGCGGGGCCAGCGCACCGTCGTCGTCCAGCACGTATGCCGTGACGTTGGTGATCGGCCTGCCGATCGGGACGGTGGGGTCCGGTTCGGGTCGGCGGCACGGCCAGGCGGTGACGTCGATCGCGGCCTCGGTGGGGCCGTACAGGTTGTCCACCCGCACCGTCGTCAGGGTGGCGGTGAGCTTGTTGACGAGCTTCGGCGGCAGGGCCTCCCCGCTACAGATCACCCGGCGCAGGGCTGCGCACGCGGCGACCCCGGGCTCCTCGACGAACAGGGCGAGCATCGACGGCACGAAGTGCACTGTGGTCACCGCCTCGCGGGCGATGACGGCGGCCATCTCCTGCGGGTCGCGGTGCGCCTGGGCCTCGGCCGTGACCAGCGTCGCGCCGGCCAGGAAGGCCCAGAGCAGTTCCCACACCGACACGTCGAAGGTGTACGGCGTCTTCTGCAGCACCACGTCGCCCGGCCCGATGCGGTACTCCTCCTGCATCCACGACAGCCGGTTGGCCAGCGACAGATGGGTCATCTGCACACCCTTCGGCGCCCCGGTCGACCCGGAGGTGAAGATGACGTACGACAGCCCGTCCACCACCTCCTCCGGCGCGCGGTAGCCGCGCCAGTCGACGGGCAAGGCGGGCAGGTCGGCGCCGGCCAGTGGTCGCACCGGAACGGCCGGGGCTCCGCCGGTGCCGAGCGCGACCCGTCCCTCCTCGTCGGCGAGCGCCAGCGCGGCGTCGGCGGTGGTGAGCATCAGGTCCAGCCGGGCCCTCGGATGGGACGGGTCGAGCGGCAGGTACGCCGCTCCGGCCAGCAGGACACCGAGCACCGCGACGACCATCTCCGGGCTCCGCTCGGTGCACAGGGCGACGACCGAGCCGGGGCCCACGCCCTCGGCGCGCAGTCGCCCGGCCAGCGCCGCTGCCTCGTCGAGCAGGTCCCGGTAGCTGCGGTCGCGTCCCCCGCCGCGCAGCGCGACGGCGTCCGGGGTGCGCTCCGCCTGCCGGCAGATCGCCTCGTGCACGGGTGTCCGGGGGGCCGGGGTCGGCGCGGGGTTGAAGCCGAGCAGGGTGGCCCGCTCCCGGGGACCGACGAGCACCGCCTCGCGCACCGGGCGGTCGGGATGGGCGGTGAGCCATCCGCTCAGGGTGTCCAGTCGTTCCTGGAGGTGGGTGGGATGACAGTGGTCGCCGGCGAGCCAGACCGGCACCGGGCCCACCGTTCCCGCCGCCTCGCCCGGTGGGCCGGGTGTCACCAGCACCACGTCCACCGGGGACAGCTCGGGTGACGGTGTCCGCGTCTGCGCGCGTACCTCTGTCAGAGTGGTGTCCGGGTGCACGCGCAGCGTGTGGTCGCCGTGCGGGCCGCGCACCGTTACCGACGTCGCGCCGGAGAGGCGTTGGGCGAGCACGGCCGCCACCGCTGCCGCATGTGCCAGGTCGGTGGGGTCGGTCATGCGGTCACCAGCTCGGCCAGGACGCGCGGCGTGGGTCGCGCGGACAGTTTCTCCATCGGGATGCGGACGGCGAAGCGGCGCTGCACCTGGTTGACCATGCGGATGAACAGCAGGGACTCACCGCCGACGGTGAAGAAGTCGGTGTCCGGCCCGATGTCGGGCGAGCCGAGCAACCGGCCCCACAGCTCCACGATCTCGCCCACCACCGTGCTCTCCCCGGTAGCCGCGGGAGGCGGCGACGGTTCGGCGGTGTCCGGGGCCGGTGGCGGTGTCGCCTCCAGCCAGTGACGGGTACGGGCGAACGGGTACGTGGGCAGCGCCACCCGTCGCGCCGGGGTGTCGCCGCGCACCGCCGGCCAGTCCACCGTCACCCCGGCCGTCCACAGTCCACCGAGCCCGGCGAGGACGTCGGCGGCGTCGGCCCGCGGCGTCGGTCGCGGCTGTATGGCGAACCCGGGCACCCCCCGTCCCTGCGGTGTCTGCCGGGCCATGCTGGTCAGCGCGGTGCCGGGACCGACCTCGACGAGCACGGGGTCGGGTAGCTCCAGCGCGGTCAGCAGGGCGTCGTGGTAGCGCACGGGGCTGCGCAACTGTGCCGCCCAGTAGCCCTCGGCACGCGCCCGGCCGGCGTCGAGCAGCGCGCCGTCGACGCTGCTGACCACCGGGATGGTCCGGGGTCGGTGGGGCACCCGGTCGGCCTCGACGCCGAGCAGCCGGGCCGCGTCGGTCATCATCCGGGTGTGGAAGGCGCGCTGCGCGGGCAGCGCCCGACAGGGCACGCCGGCCGCGTCCAGGCGTTCGCGGAACGCGGCGAGCGGTGCCGGCGGTCCGGCCACGACGGTGACCTCCGGCGCGTTGCGGGCGGCGATGTCGAGGGCGTCCAGGCCCGCGAGGTGTTCCTCCACGGTGCGCGGCCCGGCCAGCACGACCAGCAGGTGACCCTCCGGGGCGTCCTGCATGAGCCGGCCCCGGGTGGCGACCAGGCGCAGCATGTCGTCGTCGGCCAGCTCACCGGCGAGCGCGGCGGCCGGGAACTCACCAACCGAGTGGCCGATCATCGCCGCCGGACGGACGCCCCACGACAGCAGCAGCCGGCCGAGCGCCACCTCGTACAGGGCCAGGGCCGGCTGGGTGACGTCCGTGCGGTGCACGACACCTTGCGGGTCGTCGTCGACGAGGACGTCCCGCAGGTCCAGCCCGAGGACCGGGGCCAGCAGCTCCGCCCCGTGGTCGAGGTCGGCCCGCGCCGACGGGTAGTGGTCGTAGAGACCCCGCGCCATGGCGGGAAACTCGGCGCCCTGCCCGGGGAACAGGAAGACCACCCGGGGTCGGCGGGCCGCCGCGCGCACCCGCGCCCGGCGCAGCCCGGCGAGCGCCGCCGGGACGTCCCGCGCGGCCACCGCCAACCGGTGCGGGAAGTGCCGGCGGTACGCCTGCGCCGTCACCGCGACGTCCCGCACGGACAGGTCGGGGCGCTGCCGCACGTACTCGTGCACCTGCTCGGCGGCCTCGCGGACCGCCTCCGAGGTCCGCGCGGACAGCACGATCACCTCGGCGGGGCCGTCGGCGGCCGATGGCTCCGGCGGGATCGGGCCGTCGGCCTCCTCCAGCACCACGTGCACGTTGGTGCCACCCAGACCGAAGGCGCTGACCGCCGCGCGGCGCGGACCATCGGCGGCCTCCCACCGACGGGCGACGGTGTCCACTGTGAACGGTGTCGACCCGTCCAGCAGCTCGGGCCGGGCCTGCTTCAGGCCGGCGAGCGGCGGGATCTGCCGGAAGTGCAGGGCCAACGCTGCCTTGATGAGACCGGCGACACCGGCGGCGGCGTCGAGGTGCCCGACATTGGCCTTGACCGAGCCGATCGAGCACTGTCGCCCGCCGCTGCGGAACACCTCGGTCAGCGCGGCCAGCTCGATGGCGTCGCCGACCTCGGTCGCAGTGCCGTGCGCCTCGAGGTAGCCCACGGTCGCCGGGTCGACGGCGGCGGAGGCGTACGCGCGGGTCAGCACGTCGACCTGCCCGGCGATGCCCGGCGCGGTGTAGCCGACCTTCATCCCACCGTCGTTGTTCACCGCCGACCCCTTGATCAGGGCGTACACGGTGTCCCCGTCCCGGCGGGCGTCCTCGGCGCGTTTGAGCACCACCAAGGCGACCCCGTTGCCGGGCACGGTGCCGTCGGCCGCGGCGTCGAAGGGCCGGCACGTGCCGTCCGGCGACATGATGCCCTTCGTCTCGTAGAGGTACCCGGCCTGCTGCGGCACGGCCACGCAGGCGCCACCGGCGAGCGCCACGTCCGAGTCGCCGCCGCGCAGGCTCTGGCAGGCCAGGTGCACCGCCACCAGCGACGTCGAGCAGGCGGTCTGCACGGTGATGGCGGGTCCGCCCAGGTTTAGCCGGTACGCGATCTTCGCGGCCAGGTGGTCCTTCTCGTTGCCCAGCACGACCGACAGCAGCCCCTGCGACTCGACGACGTCGGGCTGGGCGAACACGTGGTGCAGCGCGTAGTAGTTGAACCCGGCCCCGGCGAAGACGCCGACCCGACCAAACGGTCGCTCGGTGGCGAGCCCCGCCGACTCCAGCGCGGCCCACGCCGTTTGCATCAGCAGCCGGTGCTGCGGGTCCATCGTCTCCGCCTCCCTCGGAGTGATGCCGAAGAAGGCCGCGTCGAACAAGTCCGGGTCGGCCAGGACTCCGCGCGCCGGCACGTACGCCGGGTCGTCGAGCCGGTCGGCGGGCACCCCGGCGGCCAGCAGCTCGCCCCGAGTCAGCGCACTGACAGTGGTCTTCCCGGCGACCAGGTTCGACCAGTACTCCCAGACGTCGGCGGCGCCGGGGAACCGACCGGCCAGGCCGACGATCGCAATGTCGTCGTTCATGAGGGTACGCCTGCTCTCTCGGTCTGCGCGTGCAGATGCTGGGCCAGCGTCTGGACGGTCGGGAAGCGGTAGAGGTCGGTGAGCGGGATGGTCCGGCCGGCCAGCCGCTCCTGGAGCAGCCGGCGCACGATCGCCAAGCGCAGCGACTCACCGCCGACGTCGAAGAACGCCTCGTCGACGTCGAAGTCGTCGGTGCCCAGCGCCTCCACCCAGGCGCCCATCACCAGCTCCTCGAACTCGGCCAGCGACGCCGAGCGCTGGGCGGGAACCCGGGCCGACGCGGCCGAGGTCTCCGGCGGCGCGGCCGAGGTCTCCGGCGGCGCTGTCGGTTGGGCCAGCGCTCCCAGCGCCCGCAGATCGACCTTGCCGTTGCGGTCCAGCGGGAACTCGGTCACCGTCACCCACTGCTGCGGCCGGGCGTACGGGGCCAGGTCGGGCTCCACCGCGCGGCGCACGGCGGCCACGTCGACGCCGTCCGGGTCGGGCTTGAGCGCCGCGCAGAGGCGTACCCCGCTCGCCGGGTCACCGGTGGGGAAGACCACGGCGTCGCGGACGCCCGGCTGCGCCCGCAACCGGCGCTCGACGTCGACCGGCTCCACCCGGTGTCCGGCGATCTTTACCTGGCGGTCGTTGCGGCCCAGGAAGCGCAGTTGGCCGTCGGTGCCCCAGCGCACCAGGTCCCCGGTGCGGTAACGGCGTTCCCCGTCGTGGCGCACGAAGGAGGCGTCCGTCCTCGTCGGGTCGCCCAGGTACCCGTCGGCCAGACCGATGCCGCCGGCCAGCAGTTCGCCGACGGCGCCCGGTGGGACGAGACGACCCGACGCGTCGACGACGGACAGGTCGGTGCCGTGCACCGGAGCACCGATCGGCAGCGGGTCGGGCGTCGCGTCGGCGTGCTCGACGGAGTACGTGGTGGTGAAGGTGGTGTTTTCGGTGGGGCCGTACCCGTTGGTCAGGCGCAGGCCCCGGCAGGCCCGCAACACCTGGCGCACGTGCGGCGGTGACACCACTCCCCCGCCGGTGAACAGCTGCCGCAACCCGGCGAACGCGTCCGGACGGTGGTCGGCGACCAGGTGGAACACGCCCGAGGTGAGCCAGGCGTGGGTGACCCCGGCGGTGCTCAGGACGTCGGCCAGCCCGCGTGGCGTCGGGTCCTCCGGCGGGAAGACCACCACCGTGTCGCCGGTGGCCAGGGGCACCAGCAGCTCCAGGGTGGACGCGTCGAACGCCAGCGGGGACAGCCGCAGCATCCGCATACCCGGCCGCTCGGCGAACATCCCCGGGTCGTCGGCCAGTCGCAGCACCGCCCGGTGCGGCACGACGACGCCCTTGGGCACGCCCGTCGAACCGGAGGTGAAGGAGACGTACGCGGTGCGCGCCGGGTCGGTCGGCGCCGCCTCGACCGGGTCTGCCCCGACGGGCGTCCGCGGATCGACGAGCGGGCAGTCGACGACTCCCGGCCAGGGCTCGCCCACACCGAGGCGGGCCCGCGCCGCGACGGTCGCCGCCAGATGGGTACGCCACTCGGCGGTGGCGTGCTGATCCACGGCCACGTAGTGCGCGCCGAGCCGCAGCACGCCCAGCACCGCAACCGCCTCGGCGGCCGAGCGGGGCACCTCCAGGAGAACCGCGTGGCCGGCACGCACCCCGTGGCCGTGCAGGAGACGGGACTGCTCGACCGCGGCGTCGTGCAGGTCCCGGTAGGTGAGCGTCAGCCCGGTGTGCGCGTCGACGAGCGCGGACCGCTCGCCCGCCGACTCCGCGTACGCCGCGAACCGGTGCCACACGTCGTCGGCGGTGTCGTACGTCCCGCCCGAGCCCAGCTCGCGCAACCGGGCGCGCTGACCCGCCGAGAGCGTGGTGACGTCCCGCACCGTCGCGTCCGGGTCGGCGGCCAACTCCCGCACCGCCGCCTGGAACGACTCGACCAGTTCCCCGGCGTCGGCGGCGGTCAGCAGGGCTGTCGCGTACTCCAGCGCGAACCGGGGACGATCCGACCACGACTGGAGGTAGAGCAGGGCGTCGAACACCGCGCCGCCGCAGTGGCTCTCGTGCACCCGCCAGGTACGGTCGCCCACCACCAGCTCGTCGGGCACCAGCTCGTGGTGGGCGGCGAAGCCGAGCTGGGCCAGGGGGTTCCGTCCCGGGTCGGTGCCGGCGCCCAGCGCGGAGACGACCTTCTCGAACGGCACGTCGGCGTCGGCGACCGCCGCGGCCAGGGCGTCGGCGATCCCGCGGACGAACTCCCGGACGGTGCTGTCGTCGGTCGCCGCGCAGCGGACCGGGACGACCCGGGTGCAGAGGCCCACCAGGCGGTCCATGCCCGCCTCGAACCGGCCCGCCGCCGGCACCCCGAGCACCAGGTCGTCCAGACCGGCGCGGCGGGACACTGTCAACGCCCAGGCTGCCAGGGCCACCGACGTGACGGTCACCCCGCACTCCCGGGCCAACCCGGTCGTCGCCTCCGCCGCCGTCTCGTCCAGGTGGAAGCGCAGTCGGGCGCCCCGCCCGTCGGCCTCGGCGACCGGCGGCAGGTCGGTGGGGAGCGTCACCGTCCACGGTGCCCCGTCCAGCCGCGCGGCGACCCGGGTCAGGGCGGACTCCAGCGCGCCGGACGACTCCTGCGCGGCGAGCCGGGTGCCGACCCAGTCCGGCGACGGGGCCGCCTCGGCCGGGCCGTCCCCGGCGTAGAACTCGGCAAACTCCCGCGCGAACAGTCCGACGCTCCAGCCGTCGCTGACCGTGTGGTGCACCAGCATGGTGAGCAGGTCGCGCCGGCCGGTTCGGGTCAGTACGAACACCACGGGTGGCTGCGCGAAGGGGCGCAGCAGACGCGCGGCGGCCGGGCCGTACAGGTCGTGCACGGCGCGTACCGCGTCGTCGTCGGGCAGCGTCTGGTGCAGCAGGCGCGGCTCGTAGGGCGCGGGCAGCACGATCCGGGCCTGGCGGGGGTCGCGCACGAAGCGTGTCCGCAGCGCCTCGTGTCGGGTGGCCAGCTCGCGCAGCGCCCACCGGACCCGGGCCGGGTCGAGGGGCCCGTCCGCCTCCACCGTGAACATCAGGTGGTACGGCGCGTCCTGGTCCAGCAGGTGCGCGGCCAGCATGGACCGCTGACCCGGCAGCAGCTCCCGCTCTGCCGGCCGCCGCGCGACGACGGGTGGCGCGGTGTCGACGAAGTCCACGGCGCCGGCGAGGGCCTGGGCCAGCGGCAACGCCGACAGCAGGCGGGCGCTGTCCACGTCCGCCCGCAGCTCGCGTTGGCCCAGCGCGACGAGGGCGATGGCCTGGAGCGAGGTGCCGCCCAGGGCGACGAACGACTCGGTGGCGGCCACCGCGCGGAGCTGTTCGGGGGTGCCGCCGAGCACCCGCGCGGCGAGCGGCGCCCAGGCGGCGAGGTCGGGGGCGACCATCAGGCGGTCTCCGCCGCCGGACGCTCCAGCGGCACCTCGCTCGCGACCTTGCGCAGGTCGGCGAGGCGGGGGTTCTCCAGCACGTGGCCGAACATCACCGCGAGGTTGAGTTCCTGGCGGATCAGGGTGCTCAGCCGCAGCGCGCTGAGCGAGTGGCCGCCGAGGTCGAAGAAGTCGTCGTCGTCGTCGACGGTGTCGACGCCGAGCACCTCCATCCACAGCTCTTCGAACTCGGCCACCCAGGTCCGGTCGTGTACGTCGCGCATCAGTGTCGCCTCTCTGTGGTCGGGTCGGCTCCGGGTGCGTCCAGGTAGTGCCGGGTGGCCGCGAAGGGGTAGGTGGGGGCGGGCAGCCGGCGGCGGCCGGTGTCGTGCACGGGATCCCAGGCGTCGGTGAGACCCAGCTGCCACAGCGCGCCGACGGTCGCCAGCAGTCGGGCGTGCCGGTTGGCGGGAAGTGCCGGCTGGTCGGCGTCCAGGTGCGGGGTGACGCTGGTGCCGACCTCGATCCAGAGCACCTGGTCGGGCGCGTCGGGGGGCGGCGTCGACGTCGGGGGACGAAGGGCGGCGGCCCGCCAGAAGGCGCTGTCGTCGGGCCGCCCGTCGATGAGCAGGGGCAGAGCGGCGGGGTGCAGGCGTACCCCGGAGTCGTCGGTGTCGCGCAGCAGCGCCAGCGCGTCCGCGAGCGACATCACCCCGGCCACGACGGCGGCGGCCACCGCGCCGACGCCGTCACCGGCCAGGGCGCGCGGAGTGACGCCCCGGCTGCGCAGCGACCGGGTCAGGCCGACGCAGGCCAGCAGCCGGTCGCCGCGTTCCCGGGCCGAATCGTCCAGGTCGTGGCCACGCAGCAGCGCGACGCCCTCGTCGACGGTCCGCCGGTACACCGGGTCGGCGTCGTAGTTGGGTCGGTTGCCGGTCACCGCACCGGCCCCGGTGAGGTGCAGCGCCACCCCGCGCGCCCGAGCCGTCGCGTCGACCTTGCGCAGCCGGGCGACCCCGTCGGTCACGCCGGTCAGGACGGCGGCCCGCCAGGGCAGCTCGGCGCGGCCGGTCCGCAGTGTGTACGCGAGGTCGGCCAGGTCCCCGGGGGCGGTTCCCGCCGCGAACGCGGTGACCCGGTCCAGGCTCTCCTGCGCCACCGCGGCGGTCTTCGCAGAGACCAGGACGAGCTGCGGGACGTGCCGGCGGGGTCGGGCCGCGATTGGCGGCGCCTCCTCCAGCACTACGTGGGCGTTGGTGCCGCCGATGCCGAAGGCGCTCACCCCGGCGCGGCGTACGCCGTCGACAGGCGCCCAGGGTCGGGCGGTCGTCGGCAGCTCGAACACCGAGCCGTCCAGTCGGATCGCCGGGTTGGGCGTACGGAGGTGGGCGATCGGAGGAATCGTCCGGTGCGTCAGGGCCAGGACCGTCTTGATCATGCCGACCACCCCGGCGGCGGTGTCCAGATGTCCGACGACCGACTTGACGGCGCCCAGCGCGCAGGGCGCCCGGTCGGGCCGGGCGGAGTCGAACACCTGCCGCAGCGCCGCCACCTCGATCGGGTCGCCGAGCGCGGTGCCGGTGCCGTGCGTCTCGACCAGGCCCACGGTGTCCGGGTCGACGTCGGCCACCTCCAACGCCGCCGCGATGACGGCGGCCTGACCGGTCGGACCGGGCGCGGTGAAGCCGGCCTTGCGGGCGCCGTCGTTGTTGACCGCGGAGCCACGGATCACCGCGTGCACCGTGTCGCCGTCGCGCAGCGCGTCGGTGAGGCGCTTGAGCACCACCACGCCCGCTCCGTCGCCCGGCACCGTCCCGTCGGCGGCGGCGTCGAAGGCGCGGCAGCGACCGTCGGCGGAGAAGATGCCGCCGGGCTCGTGCAGGTGTCCGCGCCGGGTCGGCGGGGCGACGGTGGCCGCGCCGGCCAGTGCCACGTCGGCGTCGTAGGTGAGCAGCGCCTGCGTCGCCTGGTGCACCGCGACGAGCGACGTCGAGCAGGCGGTCTGCACTGTCAGCGCCGGCCCCTGAAGGTTCAGCTTGTAGGCGATCCGGGTGGCGGCGAAGTCCTTGTCGCTGCCGATGATCACGCCCAGGCCACCGGCCGCCTCGACCGCGCGCTCATTGGGCCACACGTTGTCCAGCAGATAGACGTTGAGCCCGGTGCCGACGTACACCCCGACCCGGTTGCCGTCGGCGGCGACCGGCGGGTGGCCGGCGTGCTCCAGGGCCGCCCAGGCGCACTCCAGCAGAATCCGCTGTTGGGGGTCCATCAGGGCGCTGTCCGACGGTGAGTAGCTGAACAGCCGGTGGTCGAAGCGGTCCGCGTCGGTGAGCACCGCGCGGGCCGGCACGAAGCCCGACTGTTCCACCAGATCCTTGGGTACGCCCCAACCGACGAGCTGCTCGGGCGTGAAGACGCTGACGGCGTCGACGCCGTCGTGGACGTGTCGCCAGAACCGGTCCAGGTCGCGTTCGGCGCCGGGGACCCGGATGGCCATGCCGACCACCGCCACCGCGGCGCTGTCGTCCAGCTCAGCCACGGCCGGCTCCCACGCTGCGCCGCCGGTCGGCCAGCAGGGCGCGGCCATGGCGGCGCTGCGCCGCGTTGGGGTCCGCGACGACGGGCGCGGTGTGCTGGAGCGCCGCCGCGCAGCCGGCGATCGTGCCGCAGCGGAAGAGGTCGGTCACCGAGACGTCCAGACCCTCCTCGGACATCCGCTGCTGGAGCGCGATCAGCGCGAAACTGTGGCCGCCCAGGTCGAAGAAGTTGTCGTGCAGCCCGACGTCGGGCCGCCGCAGCACCTCGACCCAGCAGGCCCGGATCCGTTCCTCCAACCCGGTGCCGACCACTGCGGCCGGTGGCCGCGACGGCGCGGTGGCCGTCCGTGCCGCGCGGCTGTCGGCCAGCAGGCGGGGAAGGTCCACCTTGCCGTGCGCGGTGAGCGGGATGGTCGCCACGGTCAGGATCCGCGACGGCACCATGTACGCCGGCAGTGTCTCGCGCAGGTGCGCCCGCAGGTCGTGCTCGGCGTCCGGGCCGATCCCGTGGACCACGAACGCGACGAGTTCGTCGTCCTCGGCGGCCACGGCGCACGACCGCACCGCGGGGTGGGTGAGCAGGGAGCCCTCCACCTCGGCCAGCTCGACGCGGTAGCCGCGCAACTGCACCTGCGTGTCGTTGCGGCCGAGGTACACCATGCTCCCGTCGAGACCCCACTTCACCACGTCGCCGGTGCGGTACATGACCCCGCCGCCGTACGGGTCGGGCGGGAACCGCGCCTCGGTCAGCTCCGGGTTGTCCAGGTAGCCGTGCGCAACGAGCGCGCCGCCGCAGTACAGCTCGCCGGGCACGTTGAGGCCGGTCGGCCGCAGGTCCTCGTCGAGGACGTAGCAGCGCGCCGACGGCAACGGCACGCCGATGGCACCCTCGGGGACCCGGGGCACGTCGGCGGCCGACGCCTGGAAGATCGTGACGTGGATGGTGCCCTCGGTGATGCCGTACATGTTGACGAACACCGTTTGCAGACCCGGCGCGTCCGCGATCAGCGACGCCAGCCGCGACCAGCTCAGCGCCTCACCGCCGAGGACGACGTAGCGGATGCGGGAGGTCTCGTCGGGGTCGAGCGCCCGCAGGTACGGTGGCAGCAACCGGTAGAGCGCGCCCGGGGTCTGGAACAGCACGGTGACGGCCTCGCGACGCACCAGCCGGGCCAGCCGTTCCCGGTCCACCAGGTCGACCCGGTCGGCGATGACCAGCCGGGCGCCGGTGGTCAGCGCGCCCCACATCTCCCACACCGACGCGTCGAACGAGAACGAGCTGGCCGCCAGCCACACGTCGGCGGCCGTGACGTCCAGGCCCGCCGGGGTCGGGCTGTTCAGCGCGTCCAGGCCGCCGTGCCCGACCAGGACCCCCTTGGGTACGCCGGTCGAGCCGGAGGTGTAGATGACGTACGCCGGGTCGTCCGGCCCGGGGAAGGTCTCCTCGAGCACGGAGATTCCGTCGAGGGTGTGCGCGTCGGCCAGGGGGGTCCCGCTGTCGCGGGTGAGCGCCGCGGCCGCCTCTGCGGTCTCCGGGTCCACCACGAGCACCGCCATCCCGGCGTTCGCGGCGATCAGTTCGAGGCGCTGGCGCGGGTAGTCCGGGTCCAGCGGCACGTAGACGCCGCCGAGCTTCCACACGCCCAGGATCGCCGCGACGACCGCCGGTGAACGGCCGAGCAGCAGCCCCACCCGGACACCGGGGCGGACACCGCGGTCGGCCAGGCCCGCCGCGATCCGCCCGGCCCACCGGTCCAGCTCGGCGTAGGTGATCTCGACGTCCCGGTGGCGTACGGCCACCGCGTCCGGGGTCGCCGCCGCGTGGTCGGCGAAGCGACGCAGCACCGACGGGTGCGTGACCGGCGCCGACGCGAGCGGCGGGTTCACCCCCTCGGTGAGCTGCGCCCGCTCGGCCTCGTCCACCATGGACGGCTCCCGCTGCTCCTCGTCGACGATCGACCGCAGGAACGTCAGGTAGTGCGTGAGCAGCGTGCCGACGGTCTCCGCCGTGAACAGCTCGGTGCTGTACTCGGCGCGCAGGAACGGCACGTCGGTGGAGACGTCGAGGGTCAGGCCCAGGTCGAACTTGGTGACGTCGATCTCGACGTCGACCTCGGTCAGCCGTACCCCGGCGAACTCGGGGAACGCGAACGGGAAGTTCTGCACCGTCAGCGAGGTCTGGAACAGTGGCGCGTGGCTGAGCTGCCGCTCCCCCACGGTGGCCCGCACGATCTGCTCGAACGGCACGTCCTGGTTGGCGAAGGCCGCCATGCTGGTCCGTCGTGCCCGGTCCACCAGCTCGGTGAAGCTCGGCCGGCCGGACACGTCGAGCCGGATCGGCAGCGTGTTGACCAGACATCCGACCAGGCGCTCCTCGGCGTCGTCCATCCGGTTCGCCACCGGAACGCCGACCACCACCTCGTCCTGGCGCGCGTACCGGGACAGCACCGAGGCGTACGCGGCGAGCGTCACCGCGAACAGCGTCACGCCCCGCGCCCGCCCCCACTCCCCCAGCCGCCGCACCAGTTCCGGCTCGACCGGGCGGCGCAGCACCGCGCCGGTGGTGCCGAGCACGCTCGGGCGGGGGAAGTCGGTGGGCAGCGCCAGTTGTGGCACGTCTACCAGCGCCGCACGCCAGAAGTCGAGGCCCGAGCTGTCCCGCCGCCACGTCTCGTGCTGCCGCTCGGCGTACGCCAGGTAGGACTCGGCGGGCTCGTCGTAGGCGGCCACCGACCCGTCGACAGTGGCGTCGTACTCGGCGGCCAGGTCGCGCAGGAGCAGACCCACCGACCACCCGTCGCAGGCGATGTGGTGCACGAGCACCGCGAGGCCGTGCTCGTCCGGGCCCCAGGAGCGCAGGAAGGCCCGTACCACCGGCCCGTCGGCGAGGTCGAAGGGCTGCCGGGCCTGCTCGGCGACGAGCGTCCGCAGGTGGGCCTCCTGGGTGGCGCGATCGACCCACCCGTCGGCGGTGATGTCGACGTCCACAGCGGGCGTCGACGACACCCGCTGGGTGAGGACACCGTCGACCACCGCGAACGTGGTGCGCAGCGCGTCGTGCCGGGCGACCACCCGGGTCAGGGCCGTGCAGAGGGCCTCGGGTCGCAGCGCACCGCGCAGGTGCACCGCGAAGGCCACCACGTACGCCGGGTTTCCGGGCTGGAGCTGATCGAGGAAATAGAGGCGTTCCTGGGCGAAGGAAGCACGACCGGTACGAACCATGCACCGATCGTGCGGCCCGGCACGTCCCGCGCGGCAGAGCACGTTCTCCTGCCCCACCAGGAAAAGCTCCCGGTCGCGTCGGCGACACGTCGACGCGGGTCCCCGGGCATGGCGCGGCCCCGGCCCGACGCGGGTTGCCGTCGGACCGGGGCGGTGGTCGGCCGGTCAGTACTCGCCGCGCCCGAAGGCCGCCAGCTCGGCGGAGTGCACGGGATTGCTGACGTACGTGGCGCCGATCGGGGCCGTCACCCGGCACCAGGCGTCGAGCCGGCCCACGTCGATGCCGGCGGCGCTCGCCAGCTCGTCGCGGCGGCGCACCATCTCCGCGCGGTCCAGACCCTCCAGCACGTAGTCCACGGCGTCGAAGCAGGGGTCACCGGCGCACGCCATCGGGTCGATCGCCACCAGGCCCCTGCCTCCGCCGTTGAGCACGTTGCCGAGGTGCAGGTCCCCGTGCAGCAGCACGGTGTCGGTGGGCACCGCGAACAGGTCGTCGCGCAGCCGCTTGGACCCGCTCAGGTCGGCGCCCCGGCGCGTCGCCGAGTTGAACAGCACGTCGATCCAGTCCGCCAGTTGACGGGGAGCGGCAGCCGGGTCGCCCGCGCCGTGCAGATCGGTGAGGAAGGCGGCGTACTCCCGCGGTGAGGGCGGCTGCGGCATCTTCTCCACGAGGGTGCCGGGGTGGATCGCTTCGAGCAGGACGGCGCCCTTGGCCGACTCCCGCACCGCCGGCACCCGTCCGCTGGAGGCGAACTGGCGCAGCATGTCTACCTCCTCCCGCACGGCGTAGCTGTCCGGGGACAGCTTGAGCACCGCGTCGCCGAGCGGGCCCACGCACCGGAACACCACTGAGGAGTTGCCGGACTTGAGCGGGTCACCGAGAGTTAACTCCCACTGCTCGACGAGGTCGTCGAGCCGCTGGCGCAGCGTGCCCACCCAGCGGTGCGCGGCCCGGCCGAACCGTGGCTCCAGTCGGTTGGCGATCGCGTCCAGGTCCAGGCTCATCCCGCTCACCCCCGCACCGACCGCGCGCCGGCGTACGCGGCCGCGCCCGGCGCCACGACACCACGCCTGCCGGTCAGCAGAACGCTGCCACCAGGCACCACTGGTGACCGGGAGCCGGGCGGCCCGGGGCGCCCCAACCGCGCCCGGCGGGCGACCTCGATCGCCTCGTACCGGTCAGAAACGTTCAATTTGCTGAAGATGATGGAAATATGATTGCTGACCGTTTTCGGGGACAAATTCAGCTTCGCGGCGATCGCCACGTTGCGCATACCCGAGGCAATCAATTCCAGCACCTCCCGCTCGCGGGCTGTCAGCTCCGGGAAGAGCTGCTGATTGCGGGGCTCCAGGGTCAGTTGCCCGATGAGCTTGTCGGCCACCCGGGGGCCGAGGATGACCTCACCCGTCGCGAGGCCCCGGATCGTCCGGACGATGCCGTCGCCCGGGCAGCTCTTGAGCACGTAGCCCCGGGCGCCCGCCCACATGGCCGCGAGGATCGCGTGTTCGTCCTCGACCGCGGTGAAGACCAGCACCGCTGTCGAGGGCGACACCCGGTTGATCTCCTGGATCGTCACCCCCGCCTGGAACCCCGGCAGCTCGACGTCGAGAACGAGCACGTCGGGACGTGTGGCGGTGGCCAGCGCCAACGCCTCCCGCGCGGACGCCGCCTCACCTGTCACGGCGACCTCAGCCGACGGCGACAGCAGGGCGTGCAGGCCCCTGCGCACCACCGGCTGAGCGTCGGCCAGGACCACCGTCACCGCGTCGGGTTGTGTCTCCGCCGCGACTTCCTCCGGATACCGCCTCATGTTCCGAGTCAGTTCCGAGACCGAGCCAACGCTGACCATCTATCCACCTCACCCCGTCCGAACGGCCCGCGGTGTCTTAGTCGCGCGGGGAAACGCCGCGGTAGCGCCGACCCCGCGTCGTGATGAACATCTACTCACGGCCAACAGAACAACACAAGAAGTGATCCCGGGAACGGGCTCGGTCAGCCTTTTGACGCATCGAAAAACCGAACCAGACTTTCCGTCTTGGCCCTGACGAAGCCGTCCACAGCGGACCTCTCACGGGCGGTCGACGTGCCGCCGACCCCGGGAGTCCACGGGAGAATTTCCCGGCCGATCCGGGACGTCGTCCCGTACGCCCTACACCTGTCGCCCTGTCCGCCGGACCCCGCCGTCGCCAGGATTGACCCATGCCCTTGTCACGAGTGACGGACGTTGTCGCCGGCCTGGTACCGACCGACCCGCTCCGCAGGAAGCTGATCGCGATCCGACTGGCCGAGTCCATCGGCAAGGGAGTCTTCCTCAGCGGCAGCGTCGTCTACTTCACGCTGCGTGTCGGACTCGACGCCCGGCAGGTGGGCCTGGGCCTGTCGGCCGCCGGCCTGTCCGCCTTCCTCTCGTCGGTCCTGTTCGGTGTGATCGCCGACCGGGTGGGCGCCCGCCGCCTGCTCGCCATCCTGTTCGCCACGCTGGCGGTCGGATTCGGGCTATACAGCCTTGTCGACAGCGCGACCGCCTTCTTCGCGCTGGTGGTCACCGTCGGCTTCCTCGAGTACGGCACCGGCCCGACCAACGGGGCCCTCATCGGCAACCTCGTGCCCGCCGAGGAGCGGGTGAAGCTCAAGGCCATGATGCGGTCGGTGTTCAACATTGGATTCAGCATCGGTATCGGCGTGGCGGCCGTCGCCGCCCTCAGCCAACGGCTGCTCGTGCTGATCCCCCTCACCACTGCCGCGTTGATGGCCGGCGCCGCGCTCCTCGTCACCCGCCTGCCCGACGTGCCGCCGCGTCCCGCACCGGTGGGCTTCAAGCGTTTCGCCGCAGTCCGCGACCCACGCTTCCTCGCGGTGATCGGCGTCTCGACGATCCTCGCCTCGCACGTCAGCATCATCCTGGTGACGATGCCGCTCTGGGCGCTCAACCGCACCGACCTGCCGCACTTCCTGATTCCTCTGCTGCTGATCGTCAACACCGCGTTCGTCATCCTGTTCCAGGTACGGGCCAGCCGGGGCGCGGACACCGTGCACGGCGCCGGTCGGCTCGCCCGGCGCTCCGGCTACTGGCTGGCCGGCGGCTGCGCGGTCCTGGCGGTGACCACGCTCGACGACAACGTGGTCCTGGCGTTCGTGGCGATCGTCGCCGCCGTGCTGATCCTCTCCGTGGCCGAGGTGATGCAGGCCGCCTCCGGTTGGGGGCTCGCGTTCGGCCTCGCCCCCGAGCACGCTCAGGGCGAGTACCTGGGGGCGTTCGACCTGCACGTAATCACGCAGAACATCATCGGCCCGGCGGCGCTCTCCGGCCTGGTCATCGCCTTCGGCTTCTGGGGATGGCTGGGCATCGCCGTCGCCGCGCTCGTCGCATCGGCGCTGATCATTCCGGCCGCCAACCACAGCGCTGTCACGCTGGTCCGCGAGACGGCCTCGGCCTCCACGACCTGAGAAGGTGGTTCGGGAGCCTTTGTCTGATGTGGGCTTGGCGGTTCGTTGGAGGCCCTGCTGGTGGGGTTACGCCGAGGTCGTCGGCGGGGCCAGGGTGAACAGTTCGGCTTCGGGTTCGGGTTCGGTTTCGGTGAGGATCTGGCGGGCGACGAGGCGTTTGAGCTTGGCGCGGAGATTCTCGGTGTCCTTGGCGGTGGCGCCGGCGCCGAGGGCCGGGCAGATGTCCTTGGCGCGCATCGGCGCGGTCCCGGCGTGGAATGCGGCGAGGATCTGTTGGTAGGCGGGGTTGGCGACGGTCGGGTCAGCGGGTGCCGTCGTGTCGAGTGGGCCGCCCAGACTCAGGAGCGTTTTGCGGGTGATGGCGAGTTCGGCGACCTCGGTCTCGGCTGCGGTGAGCTGCTCGTCGAGGGAGGCGATCTGGGGTGCGGAGCCGCTCAACGGCGAGGCCGGCGGCGGTCTCGCGTTCGGTGAGCAGGGCCAGCAGCGTCGGCTGGGTCACCGTTGGTCACGCCAGGACGTGGTGGCGGTGCCGGTAGCCGCACGCTCCGACCCCGACCGGCGAGGTCACCGTCACCTTCGGCGACACGGTCCAAGTCGTGCCATTGGCGGCCGGTAAGGCCGTCGTCGAACTGCAGACTGCCGACCTGCAGCCCGGGGCCTACCAGGTCCACGTTGCCTACTCCGGCAACCCGACCTACCAGCCCTACGTTGCCAACTACCAGACGTTGACGGTGCGGAAGCCAGCATAGGCACCCCGAGGCGTGCCGAGACGCGCCACAAGAAGGAGCGGGCGAGATCTAACGATCTCGCCCGCTCGCTACTGCACGGCCCAGCAACCGGACCGGTCCCATACCCCTCTCCGCGCGCCTCGGGTAGCAGAGAGATGCCGAGGTGGGCGTACTGATGATGCCGGGGCGGCCGGACCGCGCGGCGTGCCAGACTTCGCCGTGACGACGACGAACGTGCGCGTCGATGCCGGCGATCGGTGAGCCGGCATCGGGATCCCGATCAGCGCGCGGAGGTGTCGTAGCTGCGGACCAGGTGGCCGCGGCCGGGACGTACTCGGAGCTTGAGGCCCTCGCTCTCGGCCGTGGCGTTCTTGCCGTCCGCTGTGGAGCGCCGGACCACCAGCGCCAGCCCGGCGAGGATGATGGCGGCCGCGGCAAGCTCCGTCGCGCCGACGGGCTCGTCGAGCAGTAGCCACGCCGCGCTGAGCCCGAAGACCGGCACCAGGAGGCTGAACGGCGCCACCCGCGCGACCGAATACTGGGCGATCAGCCGGTTCCAGATCCCGAAGCCGACGAGGGTCGACACGTACGCGATGTACACCACGGCGAGGAGCCCGCGCCACGACAGGCCGGTGATCGCATCCAGCACCGCCTGTCCGCCGTCGACCACGCCGGCGAGGCCGAGCAGCGGCAACGGCGGCACAAGGCTCGACCAGACCAGCAGCGAGAGCGGCCGCGTCTCGCCGCTGGCCCGCATGACCAGGTTCGCCGTGGCCCAGCTGGCCGCCGCGAACAGCGTCAGCACGAAGCCGATCACCGTGGCGTGGCCGCCGCTATCGATCGCCAACACCCCGATCCCGACCGATCCGACCAGTACGCCGGCCACCTGCGCCCGCGCCGGCCGCTCGCCCAGCACTGCCGCCGCCAGCAGCACCGACATCAGCGCCTGCGCCTGCAGCACCAGCGAGGCCAGACCGGCCGACATGCCGGCTGCGAGCGCCGTGAACAGCGCGCCGAACTTCAGTACGCCGAGCACGAGCCCGTAGGCGATCACGTAGCGGAGCCGGGCGCTGGGGCGCGGCACCAGGAAGACCAGCGGCACCGCCGCCGCGACGAAGCGCAGCGCGGTCAGCACGAGCGGCGGCAGGTCGCGCAGGCCCAGCTCGATGGCGACGAAGTTGACGCCCCAGATGGCGGCGACGAGCACGGCGAGAAGTCGGTGCGATGTTTTCACGCCAGCCAGGTTGCCCGAGAAAATACTTAAGGACCAGTTCAACGTTCTTCATCGAAGCTGTAGCGTGGCTACATGGATCTTGACGCACGCCGCCTGCGCGTGCTGCACGAGGTCGCGCTGCGCGGCAGCGTCACCGCCGCTGCCGCGGCGCTGCACGTGACCCCCTCGGCGGTCTCACAGCAGCTCGTCCAGCTGTCCCGCGAGGCCGGGCACGAGCTGGTCGAGCGGGCCGGGCGCGGAATCGTCCTCACCCCGGCCGGCCAGGTGCTGGCCAACCACGCGAAGGACGTACTGGACGCGGTGGAGCAGGCGGTGGCCGGGCTCGCCGCGCTCCACCAAGGGGTCAGCGGCACGGTACGGGTCGGCGCGTTCGCGTCCGCAGCCGGCGCGCTGGTAGCACCCGCCGCCGCCCGCGCGCGGGCGAAGCACCCAGAGCTGGACGTGCGGGTGATCGAGGCCGAAGACGAACAGAGCCGCCTCGACCTGCGCTCCGGCACCCTCGACGTAGTGGTGCTACAGGAGTACGACCACGTGCCCGTGCCACTCGTCGACGACCTGGACCGACATCCGGTCACCACCGACCCGATGCACCTGATCACCCCGGTCGAATGGCGCCGTCGCACCGGCCGGCTGAGCGAGCTGCGTGACCTGCCATGGATCGCCAGCGCCGAACACACGCCCTGCCTGCGGTCCACACTGCACGCTTGCCGGCTCGCCGGCTTCGAGCCGGACATCCGGCACCGTGCCGTCGACTTCGCGCTCACGCTGGACCTCGTCGCGGCCGGGCTGGGCGCCGCACTCGTGCCGGAACTGGCGCTACGCCACGTGCCACCCGGGGTGCACGTAGAACCACTGGTCGAACCGACCACCGAGCGACGCATCTTCGCGGTCACCCGTGCCCTCGGCGGCACGCCGCAACGGCCCGCGGTGGACGCCCTCCTGGCAGAGCTGAGCAGCCCGCCCGACCTCCCCCACGGACAGCTTCCGCCGATCATCGCCTGACGTACGTTCTTCGGCCCCCGGTCGACGACCATGCAGCCACGATCGGGGGCCACCTGCGGCGGACCAACCGGACCACGAAGGAGCCGGTCAGCCGTTAGAACGCCTGGCGAAGCAGCGAGGACCCGCGCATTGTCGAGTGCACGGTAATCGACAGCTGCGGGTGGTCTCTCGTGCCAGCTCCGGCAGGTACTGACGCACGTACGCGCCGCCTCCGGCGACGTCTCCCCCACGGCTCTCGACCTGCGCCGCAACATCGGCATACTGCTGGTCCCCGAAGACAAGCCCGCCGAGGACGTGAACGAGCTGCAACCGCTGCACGACGACCTTTGCGTCGTCTACGGCCCAGATCATGAACTGACCCCGGAGGTCGCCGACCTGCTTGCCCGGCTCCGACTCGCCGCCGACGGATAGATCTGCCACCGCCGTCGGCTCACGTCTCCCCCGCGAATTGCCCGGGGTTGCTCCCGACCTCGCTGATCTCTACACTTCCTGGGCGTCAAGAGTGGTCAGCGCCAAGCCTCCCGGCTTGCTGACCCGGCAACCGCGCCACCCGCGCACGGTGCCCCCGGGGGAAGACCAGGCCGACCGCAAGCTGCGGTACGGCAAGAGCGGGTGCCCTGGGCACCAGAAGGCGAGTTCACCGTGCCATCCGAAGAGCTGAACCTTGCCGCTTTCGCGGTCTGCCTGACCTGCGGGCACCTCCGCGATGGCGCTCCACGCGAGCAGCGGTGCCGCTGCCAGCCCCGTACGCCAGAGTGGGAGCAGCAGTGGCAGGGCCAGGACATCCCTGGTGACCTCGACCTGTGTGTGTTGTGCGTCCGGGATACGGTGACCACCCGAACCCGGTGGTCGTGGCTGGCCTGCGAAACCTGCCGACACGTCTCGCAGCTCGTCGGCGAATGGTACGGCCACCGGGCCGCACTGCCGCTGGGCCGGCACTCGCTCATGAACGGCGACGTGGTCCAGCCACCGACGGCCACGAACACCGAGGTCGCCGCCTCGCTGGTGGCCTCCGCGCGGCGTTGCGACGAGCTGCGCGAGTGGCATCAGGTGGAGTTCGACCGGCTCGCCGAGCCACTACGCGCGGTCGGCCCAAGCGTGCCGCTGGCCGAGTGGCAGCGATACTCGCCGCCGTCGCTTGGAGCGAGCGTTGACGCCCTCGACCGCTACGGCGTCATGCCCGTCCCCCACGACCTCAGCAGCCTCCGCCAGGCCCAGAAAGAATTCTTGTCCACCGCTCGTTGACCGCCAGTCCAGCCGGCTGCTGTTGACGGTACCCGATATCGCGAACAGCAGCCGCGCTGTCGGTGCGGTTACCGAGCGCTACGGACAAGCCTGCAGCGCGCAGACAGCGGCATGAGAGTGTTCCTGATCTTGAATCAGAAACCTCGGAAGACACCATCCGCGCCCGCTGAAGTCGCAAACTCGATGTAGTCCATGTTCGCAAGCGACAGGTTGTTCTGGATCGCCTGCACCTGCTGCGGCAGCGCCCGGAACGGTCGCGCGTCGACCCCGGCGTTGAGGTTGATGACCAGTACGGGGTGGTCTGGCGTGGACACCGCGACAGCGTCGATCACGAACAGCACTGGGTGCCGGTACTCGTGCGGGTAGCTCGGTGGGTAGCCGGCCACGATCGTCTCTTCGTCCAGGCCGTTCAACGCGCGGTCCTCAACGAAATCTACGTCCGCGCCGAAGCCCTCCTCGGTCGGCTCCGCGATCCACTCCCTGATCCGGTTCCAGTCGGCGTCATCGGTGAAGTCCGCCCGCACCACCGGAACGCTCCACGTCCCCGGCAACTCTGCCACCGGCGCAGCGTAACCGCCGAGACAGGCCCTGGCCTAGTGGCGTACACGCAGCGCGCCTGCTGCCCTCAGTCGCGGCCGGCGTTCGCCGGCAGCGCGCTCGTGGCGGCAGATCCGGATGCCGCAGCGCACGCGTCTGCGGCATGGGCGGACGCACTCCGTTCCTTTCGGCTGGTGAGCCGACACGAACCCAGCTGGGTCGGACCGTTAGCGAGACTTGAACCTCGTGGTCCAATCGGCGTTGACCTGGTCGGCCTGCCGATGGTGTCGGACGATGAGCTGCCGGCCGTGTGGAACCGTTAGGCCGAGGTAGTCGAGCACCCCTTGCGCAGCGGACCGTGGATCCGCCGCCAGCTCCTCGTACGTCACCTCGTGAGGCACGATGCCGTGGGCGTCGAACCACGTCGCCCAGCCCGCCTCGGCACTCTCGATCGTGGCGACGAGCTGGCCGATGAGCACCTCGTCATATCGAGGATCTTGGCCTCCCGGAGCGACGGCCTCATGGGGATGCCAGAAGTGGGTCTGCAGTGCCTTCGCCCACGACACGGCCTGGGCGATGACATCGCGTCGCCGCAAGTGGACGAATCGAAGTCGACCGAACTGGGCAATCAACAGGCCCAGGTCGTCAGTGTCCGCTGGTCTCGGTGCGGAGGAAACAAGATCTGCGATCAGCTCCGGCATCGTCTCTGCCATGAGCCGTCCACCGAAGACATTGTTCGACGTTCTACCGGCCGTCAGCGCCGCCCGCACGAACCCTTCGTCGATCCGTCCGTCACGCGGTCGGGCGATGTGCCAGGCATCGGCGTACGCAGTCAGCGTCTTTCGATTGAAGTAGGAGGCTGGGTGGCCAGCGACCCCAGACGACTCCAGTAGACCGCACAGCAAGGTACTTCCCGTGCGTGGCGTCGCGCAGATCAGGTAAGAGTCGACCTCCAGGCGTCCCACAGCTGCGAACAGTAAACACGCGCCGATCTAGAGCGAACCGAATTACCGAACGCCGGCGGCCCGCGCAGCGCGCGCTCTGCGGCATGAGAGTGCGTCGACCGTTGCTACGACACCAACGCCCGGAATTGAGGGAAGGCGGATGGACTCTGGCATCACCGGGATGACGAGTTCGGTGAAACGACGAATACATCCGACCTCAACTCCGCTGGTGCCTGTCGGCTGGCTGCCCGGGCGCTGTGCGTTCGAGATGTTGCGCGGTGCCGTGTCGGTCAGTGTCGTGCGTACGGGTCGGCCCAGGCAGAGTGGTCCGCCGCGTCGAGTCTCCGCACTTGTTCGTCGTCTAGTTTCAGCGTTACACCGTCGAGGGCGCTGTCCAGTTGGCTGGGCTTGCTGCCGCCCAACATGGGGCGGATACCTCGGCTCAGGAGCCAGGCCAGGACCACCTGGCCGCGGGTTGCCTGGGTCTCGGTGGCCACCTCGTCGAGGACCAACAGCCGGGCCTTGTTGCCGGGGTGGTCGTACACGTCGGGGATGGGCTTGGCCGGATTGTCGTAGGCGCCGGACAGCAACGGGGTATACGCCCACAGCTCCATCGTGTGTTCAGCGGCGTAGTCCGCCTGCTCGTCACTGAGCACCCCGAAGCGGTGCGCCACACCGGGCGGCAGCGTGCCGGGGCGCGGGCGCAGGTAGGTGGCGTTGAGTTGCAACGCGTCGAACGGCCGCGATCCGATCGCTTGGGCGTGAGCTCGGCCGCGTTCGACCAGCCAGGCAGGGTGGTTGGAAACACCGAACCGGTCGGCGCCCAGGCCGGCGAGCGCCTCGACGGTGTCCTCGATGGGCACCGACCGGTCCTCCTGGTGCAGCCACAGTAAGTCGACCCGGTCGATGCCGAGTCGGTCGAGGCTGCCGGAGAACGCCGTTCGCACCGCGGCCGGGGACAACCCTTGGCGGCGTTCTGGCCAAGAGCCTGACTCGAGCGGCTCGGCGCCCAGCTTCGTGGCGATCCGGACCCGGTCACGGACGCCAGGGCGAGCGGCCATCCAGCGTCCGAGCAACCGCTCGCTGTCGCCTCCGTGGCCGGTGCTGCTCGCCCAGAACGCGTAGCAGTCGGCGGTGTCGATCCATACTCCACCGCGCTCGACGAACCGGTCGAGCAGTGTGAAAGACGTTTGCTCATCAATGGTGGTTCCGAACATCATCGCCCCGAGCACGAGTGGGGACTCCATCGCTTCGACCATGTCGAAGACCTTGACACCTGGAGTGCGCTCCAGATCAAGCGGCACAGCCGATCGAGCGGTTTCTGGTGCAGTGGAACGTCGTGCGGACCCAACCCACTACCCACTCTCATCGGCACGACCGGACATCGTGTATGCCGGTCAAGCAGCATCACGCTGTGTGACCCACACGCGGCCCGCCGCCGCGCGTGCTCTGCGCCATAAGCGTGCGTCGTGACGCGATGGAATGCCTCGTTCCACTCGGCGAGGATGCGCTCCGATCGTGGCGTGTAGTGCCTTCAAGGCATCGACCAGGCGGTCGATGTGTTTGACGGGCATACGGGCCGTGAATCGGGTCAGCCGATGTGCATCGGGATCGCTGCCGCAACCACGGCGTCCGCGCTGCATCGCCTCCTGGACCAGCGCCGTTGACCTTGCAGTCAGCGACTTCAGCTTGACTTGGTCCCGCATGCTTGAGTCGTGGTGAACGAGGGTTGCACAAGCTACGGCTGGAGCATCATCAGCTCGGCGTCAGCGAACTCGGCTCTCGCCGCCGTGCTCGCCGGCTTCGTCTTTTCAGGAATTACCATTCTTTTCGGCCGGACAGGCGCCCGAAGCACCAACGCTTGGGCCCTATTCATCTCCGCTTTCGTGGTCCTAGCCTTCGATAGTTACATGTTCGCGATGGTTTCGGGCAGCGACCGCAGCGACCTATGCGTACGGGTCTGGAGCGAGGGAATGACTGCCAGCGGCATGCTGGCCGTTGGCGGCGCGGCGGTAATGACAGGTATTGGCTGGCTGGTGCACAATCACGCTGACTCCACGCAAACCCCCAGCGCTGAACCACCGGCCGACGGTAACGGATTTGACGTCGACCGACTCGCCCGAGTAATGGCGCAAGGTGTCGTAATCGCTGTGGCGTTACTACTGAGCCGAGCCACGCGAGATTATTACAACATAGCAATTCCTGACGTCCCGGCTTGGGTTGAATGGATGACCTTGGCCGTGCCACTCATCATCGGTGGCCTCATCGTCTGGCTGGCGGTCTGGCCACGAGTCCAACCTGGTCGTTCGGGATCAACGGCAAATGCCACATCCGCTCCGCCGCACGCATCAAATGCCGCCTCCTTCCGGTATGCCTGCTACGCCGTCTTGGCCTACGGGCTGATGGCGCCGATATTCGCGGGTACCCTGTCATACCTCCCGCCCCTGATGATGACTCCCGGACACTCAACCGCAGTTGTCGTCGGCACCACCGCCTTCGGACTCGTATTTCCCGGCGCATTGCTAGTGCTTCTGGTCCTCGCCGCGGCCCCTCCAACCACAGCTCGCACACCTCATTCCCGAATCGATACCTCACCGCAAGATCCGGGCGAGAAATCAGCTTCGCAGGACTTCTAATTTCTGTGCTTATGGTGGCTTATGCGGCTCTCCAAGCCAAACTGAATCCATGATCTATTTCGAGATAAGCGGGCACCCTGAACATAGTCCCGGTCAACGTGATTTGTTGGTAATGGTGCGTTGGTGCGCTAGCAGGCTAGGTTAACCGAGCGGCAATGCCGACGTGGTGCGTCCGTTGGGGCATGATCAGGTGCACGCACATCGGCAGATCCGGACGCCGACGCTAGCCCGCTCTGGCTACGGTGCGTGACGCGCCCCGACAGCGGCCGCCCCATGGAGGAAGAATTCGCGTCGAACGAATACGCGCTCCTGCCAGTCAACCGGCTCTCTACCGCGTCCAGGCCGCGCTCGAGCACACAGGCACCCACCCTGCCCTAGCAGACACCGCAGAACGGCAACGCAGACCTACACCATCGGCCTACGGCGGCGGCGTTTCCCGGGCAATACACTTGCGACTTTGATTCCGGTCCGGGAGACGGTGGCGACCAATGCCTCGAAAGAAGATGTGGGTTGAGTACGACGACGGATCGCATCTGTCGCAGTCGCAGAAGAAGCCCGGCGAGTACAGCCCCCTCACCCGTGAAGACGGCACCAACAAGCTCGGTCACGTCACGCTCAGCGACATCGACGAGGACGACGAAGAAAGTCCGTACGTCTACACCACGGATTCGAGCGAGCCCGACAGACCGTCGACACCAGCGGAGCCGTTGTTGTCGGACCGGGAAGTGGAGATGCTCGGCGCCCTACTCATCCTCGGTGCCACCGCCGCCGTGGACAAAGCCAAACCGCATGTGACGAGATGGCTGGAGCAGGCGGTGCCGGTCGTGAGGTCGACGTGGAGCCGGTTCAGATTGCGCGAGATCGGCGGCCCAGCCACTCGTGTGGAGAAGGCTGCGGCGGTAGAGGTCGCGCCCCCGACCGAGACGCAGGAAGTGGTCGCCGCGCTCGAGGCGTACCGGGCCAGCATGAGCACTGAGGAAGCGCGGAACCGTTTCCTCGCGGCCCTCGTGACCCGGCTGTACAGCGAGAAGCAGCTGAGAATGCTCCGGGAAGCCCGAATCGAGGACGTCAGCGGCCTCCTGGAACTGGACAGCATGGTGGAGCCGCTCACCGCTGAGCAGATCCGATCCGCCATCACGGCGCTGCTCGAGGAGAATCCGTCCCTGGTCGGCGACGGTGCGCAGGCCGAACTCGGGAAGATCCTCGGTACAAACCACCCTAAAGGCACTCAAGTACCCCTGGCCCGCAAGTCGTCCGCATAGCCGCACCGAACCGATCGCGGGTTGTAACCGCGAGGAGCTGGCCGCCCCCTGGCGTCAACGAGCAACCCTGTATCCAGCAGGTCATCCTGCCGCCGTACGCGCGCCCGCCCTTCGCCTCGCAACGCGCTTACCGCCTCGCCGAAGGCACCCAATCCGCCCGCGCCCTGTTGGTACCCGACCGCCAGCAGGACCCGCCCCGACAACACGGGCCTCGGAGCCGACCACTCCAACACCCGCCACAATCTTGCCCACTGGCGCAGGCGTGACGTGCCGATCAGCACCAACGCGGCATAGCGCCGGTCCGAAGCGCCACATTCGGTTGGTGAGCGCGCGAGCTGCGGGTCATCGGGAGAGACCGCCGGACGGATTGGCTGCTAGCGTTCGCCGCCATGTGGACCGAGGAGATCGTGGCCGGGCGACCGGCATGGCGGCATGTTCCGTCGGGGGTCGTGTTCCGGGAGGTTCCGGGCGGCACGTTCCGGATGGGACTGTCCGAGGCGGAGCTGGACGCGGTACGCGCGATCGAGCGCAGCGGAGGAGTCGAGGACACCATCGAGCCGTTCCTCGCCAGCGCCAAGGACGCACAGCCGGTACGCGAGGTGCGGGTCGAGCCGTTCCTGCTCGCCCGGCACCCGCTGACCGTGGCGCAGGTCCAGCACTGGCTGCCCGAGTACGAAGACGGCTACGCCGAGGCGGACACCGGCACTGCGCGGCTCGAAGGCGACCTGGAGGACGTGCTCAAGCTGATGCCGTTCCAGCTGCCCAGCGAGGCGCAGTGGGAGTACGCAGCGCGAGCCGGCACCACCACGCTGACGTTCCGCGGGGACAGGAAACCCGACGAGGACCAGCTTCTCGACGATTTCGGCGACGAGACGCGGACGGCCGCCGGCGAGAACGCGTTCGGGCTGGTGGCGATGGGATCGGCAAACGAGCTCTGCGCCGACGTGTGGATCGCCGGGTTCGACGGCGCACCGTCGACCGCGCGACCGCGGACCGGAGACGGGCCCCGCAGTGTGCGCGGCGGAGCCGCCGACCTCTACCCATGGCAGGGCTGTGACGAGTGGCTGCTACTGCTTTCCGCCACCCGGTACGAGCACGCCGACTTCACGGCGGTACGCCCGGCCGCACCACTGCCGCCCCAGTGAGGGTGGTCTAGCGGATCTCTCTCGAGCCGGCAGCAGGCCGACGATCGCCGAACAGGTGCGCCGCCCGTCGGCCCACCGCCCGTACAGCCCGAGGGACCGCTTGGTCCCCCGGCAGCACGGTAGTCCGGCCGACACCTGCCGGCCGGACACGACGCCGTGCGACGAGTCAAGACGATCGAGGCGTATCCCGAGCTCGACAGGGTCCGCGCTAAGCAGCCTCAACGAGCAGCGATCCATCGATCGCCAACACGCTGGCCAAGCGGATCTACGTCCACCCCGACAGCAGCCACCTCAAGGTGGCGGCCGAGCACCTCGAATCAGGCCTGTTCGGGTGACTCGATCGCCCGAAAATCAGCAGTACGCGCGTACGTCAGAATTGTGAGACGAAACGGCAAAAGGCCCCGATCCACCGAAGCGAATCAAGGCCTCTGACCTGCCGAAACTCTGTCGGGACGGCCGGATTCGAACCGACGACCCCTTGTTACCATCCGTAACGAAATCGAGCTTGTCATTGATTGTCAAAAATAGGCGTTGAGCTGCACAGACACGATCAAATGCTGGTCGCTCCTTGTCACTGATTGTCAACGGCAGACGGGGGTTTTCGGGGGGTAAACGGGGGCCCGGCAGACATGACAGTGCCGGGTCCCACCGCGCCCCGCTCCCCCGCCATCGGGGACGTGCCGTCACCAGAAAACAGCGTGCGCCTGCCCGTCGCGACTCGCCTACCCCGGGCAAGGGGTTCGTCTCGGTGGACCGCCACGGACCGATGCCCGACGTGGGATACGCCTTATCGGCGCCATCCCGCTCAGCTGAAGATCAGCCCACCTAGGTCCCGCGCCAGCCGTTCGGAACCCGTCTTTGTCACGAGCCCTCTCAGCCGGACGCGCGTCCACGACCCGACGCGGTGCGCGCTCATGCCGAGATGAGTGCGCCCCAGTGGGAGCGGGCTGCACATCGTCGCTATGGTCGGTGTCGTGGAGACACTGGGCCGACTTGCCGGAGTCACGGTCGACTGCCGGGATCCGCAGCGACTGGCTGACTTCTGGTCCGTGGTGCTTGGAGGACGCGTGACGGAGTCTCTTCCCGGCTGGGCGTCGCGTCACTGTCGCCGGGGGCGGCCCGGTGCTGACATTCCAGCCGGTCCCGGAGCCCAAGGCCGGCAAGACGCGGCTACACCTCGACATCGCCGTTACCGACGTTGACGAAGCGGTCGATCGGATCGGGATGTTGGGCGGGCGGTGGACAGGTGAACGGCATGACTACCGAGAGGGCGCAGTCCTCGTCATGACCGACCCGGAGGACAACGAGTTCTGCGTCGTGCAGTACTACCGGGTGTGATCTGGTTAGGCTTTCGACCGAGCATCCGAGACCTGCTGATGGCGTCGTACGCACCGTCGTCGTTGCACACTGATCACAAGCGGCCGCGAGAGTGTGGAGCCGTCGACACACTCTTTCGCCGCTTGTCGCGCGCTTCCAACTATTACGACAGCCGGATGAAGCGAGTGCCAGTCCTGCCGACCTGTTCTAGCTTGGTCAGGTCCAGGCGTGGTCGAGGGCCAGTGCGAGCCGTCTGGCCCACTGCTCGGCGGTGCCCGTAATTCCGGAGTACTCGTCGGTGAAGTTGGACCAGTCGACCTTCCAGGACAGCACGGTCTCGGCCCCGAATGTATCGGCTTCAGAGCCGAGTTCCGGTCGCATGAGCTGGCGGACGAGGGAGTGGTCAACGGCGGTGTGTTCGGCGAGCAGGACCGCGTCGTAGAGGTCCTTGCCTTGCGGGTACGTGTCGGTGGTCAGCCACAGCAGCTTCCACGCCAGGGCCAGCGGGGCGGGCGCGGCCAGTAACGGCTTGTCGACGTCCGGCAGGATCAGCACCTCTGGTGGAAGAGGAAGTCGTTCGCCGAAGACGACGTCGATCTGTACGCGGCCGCCCGGTGCCTCCGGAGTGCTGAACGGGATGAGCAGGCGGCGTCCGTCCGCGCGTTCGTAGGTCCAGATGGCGGACTCGGCGATCCGGTCTGGTTGCACGCCAGCGCCCGTTGAGGTTCGAATCGCGGTCTTGATGTCATCGAGCAGCGTGCGCGCGTCGGTGCTGTCGCTAGTGATGGTGTGCGGGGTGACAACGAAGTCGAGGTCACCCGGCTCGCGGGCGGCGTCGCCGACCCAGGCCGCCATGGTGACGCTGCCCCGCAGAACCAGGTGCTGGCCTGAGGTGGTTGCGGCGATGGCCGCCAAGACGTGGCGCATGGCGGCGCGTCGAGCGTTGGTCCATAGCTGGCCGGCGGCCGCCACGAGGAAGTCGGGTTCGCCGGCGCGGTAGGCCATGAGCGTCTGCTTGTCGAAGACCTTCGAGACGGCGTGGTGCCAGCCGTGCACCGTCGTCTCATCGGCGGACAGCTGCGCTCGATGACGACCGAGGATCTTTAGGCAGCGGCGTTCGTGACAGGGCTGCTGTCGAGGATGTGTGGCAGACGCCAGGGCCTTTCTAGGTGGTCTTAGCAGCTATTCGACGAATCCCACATGCTCGAGCACCTGCCGTAGTGCTGGGTCCGTGTCAGTGTGGCCGCGTTCCAGGCTCTTGACCGTCACAGTCGTGGCGTCTGGGGTGTTGTCGACGTGGAAGGTCTCCCAGCTGCGGCACACCGGGCAGCGGCGTCGAAGCAGGAAGGGGCGCAGTAGATGCAGCTGCCCGTTCTCGTTCGCCAGGTACAGGCTGCCGATCTCTAGGTCACTGTTTGCATAAGGTCGCTGTTTCCCTGGTGCCAGCGCGTTGTCGCCCATGAGCTCCTGGTAGTCCACCTGGGCGGTTCTCCGGAGGGTGTCCCAGCGAACGCCTGTGACGTGCACCAGGGGTAGGTCCGCGAGGAACGACGCATGTGCCAGCAGGGTCGTCAGGTCGGCGTGCGCTTCCTTGATGGCGGACGGGAGGTCAATGGCGTCGACCCGTCGGAGATGAGACTTGGCGTTGCGTCGTCCGGCCAGGCGCTGGCGGGCTGATGCCGCTTCGGTAGCGGAGAAGATGCGGCTGAAGTCATTGAGCGGGTCTCCGTCGGGTCTGCGCCGGAACGCCTTGCTTTCTGTTGCCTCCTTGAGGATGGCCGCCCAGTCCCCGAAGCCGGGCCCGTTGCTTCCTCCCCGCGACAGCCTCGTCCGGATGCCGTCAACCGCGCCCAGGCGAAGCCCTGCATCGCGCGATAGCGACAGGACAGCCAGCGCGGTGTAACACAGCAACACCTCAGCGGTCTCCAGAATTGCTTCGTAGGCCGCCTCATGGGCGCCCCTGGAGAGGTGGACCTGTACCTCGCTCCAGCGGTAGGCGATCGGGTGCGGATATCGGGTCCGCACCTGGTGGCTGAAGTCGTCTAGCAGTGCCGCCGCGTCCACCCGCATGCGCAGCTGGCGGCCGGATTCCAGGATGCGACGCCTCGCGGTAACCGCGCTCTCATCCTCGAAGACGGACGCGAGCAAGGCTTCGGACTCGTCCCTCCAGCTCTCCAATTGTGATCTAGCGGCTTCAAGCCCTTCAATTGTCGCGGCCAGCGCCGCATCGGGCTGTGGGATGGGCAGGTCCCGCAGGACCGACGGAGTGAGACTGGCGACCGAATGTCCGACGGCCCACGCCCGGGCGAGCGGCGAACGGAGGAACTGAACAGCGACGAGGCGCTGCGGACCCTGCAGGCGCCCGTTGGCGCGAAGCGTGACCACGCTGTCGTCCGCAGCCAAGGGCAAGTCGTCGGCGGCCACCTCCGCGACGACCAGATTGCCTCGCGCATGTGGTGAGAACATTCGCCGGAGCAGGAGGTCTCCCGCTCGCAGTTGCCGATCCGGGGGAATCTTGGCCCACTTGGAGGCGTCGTCGGGGCCAGCGAGCGTGCCGTCGTACCTGAGGTCTCGCCCCGCCATGACCCGCACAGATCCATCCTGCCGCTGATCATGAAGAAGATGACGATGAGCGGTTCGATGGAGGGCTGCTGCCGGAAACGCGAACAGATCCTTCAGAGGAACGGTCACGCCCCATACGTTCAGTTCCGACCAGCGAGCGGTGATGGCGGGATCGTGCAGCTCGACGGAAAGGCTTCCGCCTGCTCCCGGAGGGCCGGGCAGGACGTAGCCGAACTTTCCCGTGCCGCTCGCACGGCCGAGGAGCCTGCGGAAGTCGATCTCCACCACCTTCTCGTCCTCGTGCCCTGGAAACCTGAAAAGCTTGAGGGGCTGGCCCTGCGACGAGCGCGGTCGCCAAAACACCGCGGCCGTGTCGAACAGCTGATGCACCCCGGCGAAGACGCTTGTTGCGAAGATGACAAGGCACGGCTGCCAGGAGTAATCAACGATTTCACGGAACTCCCGGTACCTGGGAGACGTTAGAGCGCTGGCCGGCAGCAAGGCCGCCAGCAGCGCTTCGTTACCCTCTGGCCGGATTCCGGCTAGGGCGATCTCGTGACCGGACCGCAAGGGACCTTCCGCAGCAGACGCCAGAGTTCCGGATACTCGCCCCCACGGCGGAATCAAGAGCACTGGCACGGTCCGGAGCAGGTTGTTCGCGATGTCCGGGAGTTCGCCTGCAGATTCGGCCAAGTACGACGGCCACTCATGTTTCAGAGGTGCGGCCATCTCGTCGTTTGTCGTCACTACGACCGGATCGGTGCCCGCCAGGGCGCCAAAGGCCAACTCAAGTAGCCCGCGGAAGGTATCGTGCCTCGGCGGGTGAGGGGTCGTACCGTCGGTCACGGTTGGCAATGATATTCGGGCCAGGCTCCGCCGGATGCCCCTGACTGCGGCCAGAACCATCCAGCCCTTCAGCCGCCCGACCAGTGTCTCGCCCGCCCCTGTCGCCCACTCGATCTCGGCGACGTGGACGCAGTGAGCCGGTCGAGAAGCAAGATGGTGGGAGCCTAGGGCGGGTGCTGGAGGAGGGCCAACGTGGGGATCCCCGGCGGGTCGGCACGAGTAAACCAACGCACGTGGCCCACCGCGCTGGATTGCGACCTCGTCGAGGACCTGTTGCGGCCCGAGGAGGTGATCGCATACGCCTCCCGCCTGAGCGAGGGGCTCCAAGCAGGATGGACGACGAAACGTGAGACAGTTGAGGACGTCACGGAATTCGCGAGTAGCCGTTTTGGCCTCATGAAGACGCGGCTCCGGCGAGCGGCGGTACATCGTGGGCCGACAGGTCTGCCCCCAGCCTGCAACGTCGCCTCACTCGCGGCAGCGCCCCCGAGAGGGCCGGCAGCCTCTCACACTGGCCAGTGCTCTGCCCTGCCCTGCCTGGCCGTCGCCGCAGGCGGCAGCTAAGTGGTTCTGTCTGCCATCGCGACGACCGAGATCGGGCGGCAGCGCCCGCGCTTGCGATCAGGCGGTCCAGGTCAGAAGCCAGCGTCGGAGAGCATCCATACCCTGCGCAGCGGTACCTGGGCGCGGATCTCTTCCGGCAGGCGGTCATACGTACGCAGCACGGCATCGACCACGTCAGCTGCTTCCCACACCCGCACCCGCAGGTGCTGGTTCTTCAGGGTGTCGCGGGCTGGTTTCGTCAGGCCGCCCCAGGCGACGAGTAGGCCCTGCTCGGCGCCGTGCGTCGTCATAACTCCGTGGAGCTGCGCGACGATGGGTGACCCGATCTGCGAGCCGGACTTGACCTGGGCGAGCAGGCGGGGGCTGTCGAGACCAAGCGGGCCGCGTCCGGCAGTGATGTCGATGCCGCCGTCCGGACCGGGGGGTGCCAGTGTGCAGTGGAAGCCTTCTGCGGTGAGGATCGCGGTGACGAGCGTCGCCAGATCGTGGCCAGCGAACTCCTCTGCGATGCGGGCGGTGATCTGATCGAGGGCGACCTGCTCGATGTCGGCCGCCAGCTCCGGCTCGTCGACGTCCGTCTGCGCGGCGGTATCGCTGGCCTGGCTAGTCGCGGCGGTCTTCGGCGTGGTGCCACTCAACGCGGCGTTGCCGGGATCGGTGCCGTACGTAAGCAAGTGCTCCAGCCGAGCGGTGGCGTTGTTCTTGCTCGGCGCGAAGATGGACATGGCACTGCCGAGGGTGAACAGCAGATCCTGCTTGACCGCAGCGCGTGGCAAGTCGATGCGTTGCCAGTCGACGGTGACGACATGCCGGCGGTCGGCCTCCCCCTCGTCGGCGCGATAGTGGTAGCCGCCGGTCACGCGTCCGAAGGCGATCTGCTTCGTCGTCTTCAGCGGCATGACCAGTAGATCCTTGGGACGGATGCGGGACCGCAGGGCCCACAGCTGCCCGGTGAAGTTGTGCCGCTTGCCCACCGACGCGCCCGGCCACGTTGCCTCAACGACCTTCGCAACGTCCTCACGGCTCGCGCAGGGGCTCAGGTCGGGGACCTCGCGCCATCCGCCGCCTGAGAACCCGTTGACCAGAGCCCACTGGTCACGCTCACCATGCCGCCCGGACCGAATCACCCACGCATTCGCCATGCGGTGCATCCTCCTACCTCGGTTGTCGCACGTCGACCGCCTGCCGCAGAAGCGACGTTCGCCGGGACGGCGGGGCGAGGCCGCGCAGCACGGCGTGAAGAGCGACCTGGCTTCGCCTGAGCCCTCGCTGTAGGGCGCGCTTCCGGCCGGAGTCGCAACCTCCGCCGACGGCCACGAGGTCCGCGCTGGGCCCGCGGACCGTGACACCGACGTCCGGCCTTGGCCACAACGGCTGATGCCAGACGTGGATGCCAACCGCCAGACTGGGGGTGTGGCGACAGTAGAAGGGTGGCCACTTGCCGGACCGTCCAAGGGACGACTGGTCCCGGCCGAGGCCGCCGCCGAGGTTAGCCCACCCAATGCGGATCCGTCGTTTGAACAGCTCCGCGGTGCCATATGCGCGTCGGTTCATGACCTATACACCCATGACTTAGACCTACTGGGAACCACTGAGCGGGTAGTGGTCGGGCGCTTGATGATCTACCTCAACAGGCACCTGACCGGCCTGTCATTGAACGGCTTAGTACTCGACCAGGACTACGAGCGCGCCGGGCAAGTGACAAAGCGGCTGATCGGTGAAGGACTCAGTCGCAAGATCATCCCGGACATGATTGTTCACCGACGACACGAGCTGGGCCCCGCAGGCAACCTGCTCGCGATTGAAGTCAAGACCCACAACCGCGAGGACGGGAGACTCCACGACTTCGCCAAGCTCTCGGTTCTCACCGGGCACGCCGCCGAGACGATCGCCTACGACAAGTGCCTGCGCTTGCTGCCGAGCGACCCGGTCCCGAGTGACCAGAACTTCCGGGGCCACGTCAGCCTTCCCGCCAGCATGTGTCCCTACAAGCATGGCCTCTGGTTGCTCATTGAACCCGATGGACCCCAGTACTGGTGGTGGTCCAGCGGGAGCGGCCCCCGGCGACTCGCCTGCGACATCGAGCCTTAGCAAATCCACCGGTCGGCCCCTTCTCAGGCGTCATGCCAAAGGGACGTTGTCGCCGGTGGTGGCGACCTCGGTCATTGTTGATCGCGACTGCCTCGCCGGCGTCGGCGAGGACCTGCCTCTGAGGTGCGCGTGGAGCAGGAGATCGACAAGGCTGGCGGTCCGCGCCTGGGTGAGGTCGTGCATCGAGCCTGGCCGAGTGTCGCCGCAGAACAACAGGCGACCAGCCGGATTGCAGATCTGAGGTTCCCCGGCGACTCGGAGGCTTCGCGCCAAGCGGCGCGCCACGGAAAGTTCCCAGGCTCCAGACTCCCTGTCTCGCTCCTCCTCCTGCGCTGCGACTACCGTGACTGCGGGGCAGTTGCCCAGGTAGTCCTCGTGGAACGAGGAGATTCGAACCCAGGAGAACCTCATGTCGAGCTTCGTTCAGGACTTGTCATTACTTGTCAAAACCCCTTGTTACCGACAGTAACCAGCCCGAGCTTGTCATTGCTTGCCGGAAGTGGTCGCTGAGCTGCAGAGACATCCACACGCGTTCATCGCTCGTTGTCACCCTTCGTCAACGATCGGTCGGGGTTTTCGGGGGGTAAACGGGGACCGCACCCCGCCAGGCCTGAGTGCCCAGCTGCAACTGCCACCTTGCCGTGCGCGCCTCACCGCATGCGCACTGACCGAACCTGTGGCAACCCTTCCTCGGTCAGCACCACCGTTACCGAAACCTCGTGCGCTGGCGACCTCTGAACGCATCTTGCACCGAGCGGTCCACAAGGTACTTGCACGACGAATGTTGCGGATCCGGACACCCGACAAGAGCAACCTTCAACGGTTGATAGCCGTCTGGCGCACCGGCACGACTCAGCCACAGACCGCATGTCCGATCCCAGCAGCGGCCGATGATGTTAGGGCGACGGAGCGGAAGCGCATCAGTACGCCGACCTCGTTGGTGGTGCCGGTCCAAGTACCAAACGCTTTTCCAGTTATCGATCACGCCACGCCATGACCACCTGCCAACCCGAGTTACGAAACACGCCTTAGTTAGCGAACGCGGCCACCCGACGTTGCCATTGAGCGTCAGGAGTGGTGTTGATCTGCACTCTCACGACCAAGTAAGGACCGGGCGTTGCCACTGCCCTCCACCCAGCTCGACCTGATCAGCCGCACTGGGAACCGCGTCGACGAGGCGGCAATGAACCAATGCCGCCTGCCGATGCTACTCAACGCGACTCTTAGACACGCATAATTCCAGCCCCGCTGGCACCATGCGCCGAAGAGCTCTTCCGGCCAAACGTCACGAGATACCGGACCGCATTCGGACGTACAGGAATTACATGGAGTATCACCCACCATGAGAGGCATATACATACGCCTGCACAGCTGACGAGCCAGGGACGTGTTGGACTAGCGCCTGAATCGAATATTGATTCTGTTTACCAACACTGAATTCTTGGAACCGCTGATCCGGCCCCAAATTCCATTCCATTCGACGAATAACGCCTTCATTCATCCAGCGACTCCGAAATCTCAACGGGCTTTCCAACTCAGAGCCCCCGATTTGCTCGGTTTGGAGAGCGGTTCGCATGCCGTTGGCCGCGAGAAAACCATTAAGGCATTCCTCAGACGAATAGATGTGCATGTAAGTTTTATAATAGAATCCAAGCCCGTCGTCGATTAATGCGTACCGAAGGCTATCGAGGGCACATCCCGGCACCTCGATACCTGCCCGCTGCATGCCCTCGTCAAAGCTCAGATCACCACTATCAACCTCGTATGCACGGTCATCCTTCGCATGTTCAGCAGCGGGGGCCCGGCCAACACCGTCGGACTCCTGAAGTTTGTGCATCCCGAAGAATACGCCAGCGAGCAAAAGCGCCACCGCAACGGACAGCCACGCAAAACGAGCTCCACCACTAAACATCAACTCGATACCCTTTCGAGCCAGTCCTACCAGCTACGCGCTGAACTAGTACCGACTACCGCAAATTCGCGGGCCATCCCGTACCCTGCGGCGTCGGCCGCGCCAGCGAATTTTACGCCGTACCACGCATCCGGCAAGCGCTCACCTCTGTCGAAGTTCCACGCCTTGTAGGCATCGACAGTGTAGGAGCCGCGGGTCGTATAGGCGCCGCCGGAGCTGCGCTTGACCGTTACGGTGCCGGCAGCTCGGTATGTCATGCCCCGGTACCCATAGAACTCACTCTCGCTTATCTCCTTCTCGAAGCTCATAACCGTCCACCCGGTATCAAAGGTGAAAGAACATTCGTTCGCTAGGCAACGTGTGCCGGATACAGCAGCAACATCGGCCAAAGATTTGTCGACGCTGTCACGGAATTCTGGCGTTCCAAGGAGGCCGTCCACGTCCGCAGCTACATCCGTACCGGACGCGTCCATATAATGCTTCATCAACCCGCAGGCGAGGTCGGAGTCGAGCCAGAGCGACCAGCAGGACAACTTGTGCCACTCGCTAAGGCCCTCCGCTGCATCAAGGTACCGCTTACATTTGCCACCGGGCACGAGCAGACAGCCTGTAGGCGGCGGGCCCAGGGACCCAAAGGGAACGCTACGGGACGCCGTATCGTCAATGGGACACGCGTAGGATCCATTGATCGTTCCACCGATATCTGCGGCACCACTCTGACACGTAAGCGATTTCGACTTCGGGCAGGCCGACCCGGAGCATCCGCTCTTCTTTGACTTGGTGCTGCTCTTCCCGTTCGCCGCACCCCATTTTAGATTGTCACTTGATCCGCAGCCCTCCGGACAGCCCGTTGTTGGGCTGTACCCATAGCAGTCGTACTCACGGCAGTCGGCCGGGATCAGCCCAGACGGATCACTGGATGTGACTGGAGAATTGTTGGCGTAGGCGTATCCGTTCCATTGCTGCGGATCAGCCAGATCCATGATCGAGTCTACGCTAACGAAGCGCCCGAGAGCAGGATCATATTCCCGAGCACCGATGTGTGTCAGGCCGGTGGGGTCCTTATCACCGCCGACGAAGCCTTTGCTGTTGGGCCAGGCCGGGTTCGTGCCGCGGGGTGCGCCGTAGGGGGTTTGCCGGCGGGTGTCGACGGTTTGGGTGCCGGCGTTGATGGCGATTTGTTGAGTGCCTTGGTGGTCGCTGTAGAGCCAGGTCAGGTCGGTGACCGCGGAGCCTGCGGTGCGGCTGGCGATGGTCGTGCCGGCGAAGTCGTAGTAGCGGGTGCCGGTCGTGACGCCGCCCTGGAAACGAATTTCCTGGCCGGGGAGGTACAGGGTCGTTCCGGTGGTGTCTTTGCGGATGAGCCGAACGCCGTCGGTGTCGTAGATGTTGGTCTCGACGGGGTTCCCGGCGACGCTGACGGTGGCGAGCTTGCCTTCTGCGTCCCAGCCGAGGATGTGGTTGTTGGCGCCGGTGACGCAGTTGTTGCTGGCGCGGTTGAAGCTGGGCCGGCAGGTAGTGTTGCCCGACTTGTCGTACTCGTACTTGTTGCTAACCGTCGTCCGATCAGGGTTTACGGTCTTCACGTTGGTAACGGCGTGAGGTCGTACGACTCCCGGGCCACCTTCGGGCACGGTGTAGCTGCGGGTGGTTTTCCCGCTGCTGTCGTTGCTGGTTTCGGTGAGCCGGCTGCCGGTGTCGCTGAAGGTCCAGTCCTGCCAGTACGGTGCCGGCCCGCCGAGGTTGGCGAGGACGGGATCGGTGTCGCAGGAAACCCCGGCCTTCGGGGTCCAGGCAGTCGTCAAACGCCCCAGGGCGTCGTCGCGGAAGCATTGAGCGTCCGCCTCACCGACCTCTGGGGTATCAGTGATCCACTCGAGGTTGCCTGCGTCTTGGTACTCGTACTGCCGGTTCGAGACGGTGCCGGCGACGGTGGACCGCTCGATGGTGGTTCGGTTGACGCGGCGGGTCCCCTCCTCCCGATAAACGGTCTCTTGGGTGTAGTTGCTGCTCCCAGGGACCTTGTAGATCGAGCCTTTGCGTTCGCCGTACGCGGTGTAACTGGCGGTCGCCAAGGTACCCACGGAGGCCGTGAGGCTGGTGTCCAGGCGGACCGGCATGCCGGTCGTGGCGTCGTAGTCGGTGGTCAGTTGCTCGTTGACGAGGCCGCCGCCGGCCGGGTACGCGATCTTCGTCGGGGTGCCGGTGTACTGGGAGTAGCTGTAGCCGAAGCCGTAGGTGTCGCCGAGGTCGGAGTTCCACGGCATCACGTAGTCGACGCCGGTCGGTTGGTAGCGCTCGTTGAAGTTGCCGACGTGCCACTCGTACTTGCTGGCGGTGCCGGCGGAGTCGTAGTCGTAGCGGATTTTCTGGGTGAGCTGTCCTTTGAATCTGGGGTTTGGCTCGCCGTAGAGGGTGTCGTATTTCCATTCGGAGCGCAGGCGTCCGGTGGCGGAGTCGTCGCGGAGTTGTGTTTTACGGCCGAGTTGATCGTAGACGTACCAGAGTGCCTCGCCGCGGGCGTCGACGGTCTGCTTCAGCGCGTTGTCGTCGTAGAAGGCGTTGGTCGTGGTGCCCTTGTCCGGGTCGGTGGTGCGCCAGAGGCGGCCCTTGGCGTCGTACTCGTTGATCCACTCGTTCCCAGCGGAGTCAGTGTTCTTCGTCGCCTGGCCCTTGCGGTTGAAGGCGTAAGTGCTTTCCAGGTATGGGCCGTTGACGCCGGTGAGCGTGGTGTGTTGCCGCAGCGCGACGGTCCGGCCCTCGACGTCGGTGACGGTGGTGGTGGGGGTGCCACCCTTCGGCGGGGTGACCTTGGTCAGATCACCCTCGTAACTGGTGACGGTGCGCCACTTCTCGACGAGGTTCGTGGTGTCGTCACCGGCCAGGAAGATGCTGTTCGTGGGCCGCGACGCCTGGTCGTAGACGGTCCGCGAGACTGCCGGTACAGACCAGTCCGGTTCCGACCAGAAGACGCCTGACGGGGCGCCGGGCTCCGCGTGGGCGGCGTAGCTTGCCGCCTCGCGCCCGTACTCGTCGTAGAGCGTGTCGGTGACAACCCGGTCGCTGCTGCCCCCCAGCGACGGCGACTGGGTCTGCCGCGGACGCAGCAGCCCGTCGACAATCTGGTGCGCGGTGATGTAGTTGCCGTCCGCGTTCAGGGTCTTCGACGTGACGTACGGGTAGCTGTCGCGTCCGGCAGCAAAAGCGTAGGTGTATTGCGTCGAGGGTGTGTTCGGGTTGGCGGCGTTGGTCCAGCCTGGTGTCCATACCTTGGCTACCCGGCCGAGCGCGTCGTACTGGATCGTCGAGGTGATGTTCGCGTTGGGGTCGGTGGTCTGGGTCGTCGAGCCCCAGTAGGGGTTCGTTTGCACCTTCGACGACCAGCTCAACTGGTTGGTGCTGGTGACCAGGGTGATAGGCCCGCCGACGGCTGGGGTGTACGCGGTGGTGGTGACGTTGCCCTTGATGTCGGTCGAGGTCAGTTGCTTGCCGGCGACGTCGTAGGTGGCCTGGGATGTCGTCTGCCACGCCGTTCCGGTGCCGGAGGTCCAGTCCTTGAGTTGCTCGGTCTTGGTTCCGGAGCCGAACGCGGGTGCGGTGTCGACGCTGGTCGCGCCGTCGTAGTAGACGCGGGCGTCGGAGATGACGTCATCGACGCTGGCCGGGCTCGTGCCGCAGGCCAAGGCGGTGGTCGTGGTCTGCTTGACTAGCTGCGTGAGGTTCTTTCCCAGATTCCGGTTGTAGATGTACGTGGTGCACTTCTCGTCGCCGGTCTTTGGATACTCGCCGTCATCCTGCGACCACGTGACCGTGCCGTACGTCTGGTCGAAATCGCTCATACCACGCGAGGTGCGCCACCCTCGAGAACCGTCGACGCCCAACGCGGTAGCGGCGTAGGTCGTCTGGGTGTTGACGAACCGCGCCTCCACGACGTCGCCGTTGATGGTGCGGCTCGCGGTGGGGTTCGACCGCCAGGGCACGTTCACCGTCTTGGACACCGGCTTGGTCTCGACGCCGTTGTAGACGACCTGTTCGCGGATCTGTCCGGAGAACTGGTCCTCGTCGTAGACGGTCTCCGACCCCAGCGACGCCGACACGGGCACGCTGCGGGTGCCGCCTGACGGGCTGAGTTTGTCGCCGTGCATACCGCGCAGGAACGTCGTCCTGGTCAACGTCTGCGGGTTGCCGCTGTCCCCGACCCGGGTGTTGACCTGGTCGTAGCCGCGCCACTGTCCCCACGTCTTGCGGTCCGGTCTGGTCAGGCCGTCATCGTCGTTGAAGTGCCACGCCGGGGATCCGGGGTAGTCGTACCAGGTGTGCGTGGTCGGCGACTTCCCCTTCGGGAGCTGTACGTCGTCCTGGGCTACGTGCTCGACGCGGTACTTGTGCCACCACTCGGTGACCAGCGTGTTGCCCGTCGGGTCCTGCGGGTCTGGCACCTTCACCGGGTAGCAGCGCCGCGTGTTGGTGTGCGGCGCCAGAGCGTCGACGATGGCGGCGGTGCACTCGGGCGACGAGTAGTCGACCTTGATGCGTGCGCCGGTTTCCGTGACGATGCTGGAGATGCGCAGCCAGTTGTCGGTGGCGCTGTGCTCGGTATACACCCGGTTGGGCAGGGACTCCGCACCGAACGTCACCGGTGGCAGGTTGATGGTGGTGCCGACCAGACCTGCGTGGTCGATCCGGTCCAACCACAGCCCCTCATGGGTGGAGTCGGCCGTCGCCGAGAAGGTGTGCCCCAGGGTCCAGGACTCGACGTTCTGCCAATCCGGGGTCGACTTGGTGGTGTCCCACACCCGGGTGGTGACCGTCTTCAACCGCTTGGTCGTCCAAAAGGTCGGCGTGTACTGCTGGGGGCAGGACGTGGCCGACGCCTTGCACTCCTGGTCCCAGGGAGTGTCCTTCCAACTCGCGGTCACCGGGGCAGCCTCGGTGCCACAGTTGGAAAAGCAGCGCATGTCCGTCGCGAACAGGACCTGCGCGTACGGGGTGGTGCTGCGTTCGGTAACACCGTGCGTCGCGGTCGTTCGGTCGTAGGTGCCGTAGTCGATGCGGGTGAGGTAACCGGCCCGGTGGTAGGTGACGGGGTCGGAGTCGGTGAGGTTACGGGCGTACTTGTTGTCTTCCCTGCCGTACCAGAGCGACATGGTGTTGCCGCGCACGTCGACGACGTAGTCGAGGTTCCACCGCCACGCCTGCACACAGTCCGACCCGGCGAACGTGCCCTTGGCGCACGGCTCACCGGTGTGGTTGCCGAAGACCGGCACCGTGAGGGTGGAGTTCGTCGCGGCCGTCTGACCGGGCAGATTGTGCCGGCCGAAGAAGTACTGGGTGCCGTCGGTGGTGGTCACCTTCCAGTACTCACCCACGTCCCCGTAGGCCGGGTCACCGCTGTCGCCGTTGGTCGCCCCGGTCAGCTTCTCAATCTTCGCCCCGTCCTCGGCGCGGGAGTTCCAGCCCTTACCCGCCTGATAGACGAGCTCACCGCCGTGACCGTTGAGGCTCATCGTCGCGTTGTCCGAGCGCCAGCACTGGTCGCCGGTCCTCGTAGTGTTGGTCGCCCCGTTTTTCATGTCCTCGGCACACGGCACGTACCGCCGCTCGATGAAGCCGGACGAGTAGTCAAAGCCCTCGCCGACCCACGACGGCTGGTTGTTTGTCACCTCCGACCGGCCATCGACCGTGGAGGACGAGTAGCTCAGGGCGACCGACGGGGCCGGGCCAGTCGCTGGTGGCATGCGCAGCGGGTAGTTCCACGTGAAGTCACCAGCGCTACCGCCACTGGACCAGGTGGACGAGGGGGCGAGGCTGGTCGCGCCGAAGTCACCGTCGGTCCCGGCAGACGTAGCGGCGAGCATGAGGAAGGATCCTGATGGCGCAGTGGCGGACGCGACGCTCACGTCTGCGGTGGCGATTCCCGCGGTGGTGTCGTTCAAGGTGCGTAGCGGCATTGACCGGCAGCTGGGGCTGGTGGGGTTGCTCATGGCGCACTGCGGAACCTGCCACAGACGCAGGCGCGACGCCCAGGACCCGCCGGCCGTGTACCGAAAGGAGTCGTAGTTGACCGACACCTTCGCCACGCCGGTCGGTGCGCCCTGCGGAGCGGTCACCTGCAGCATCAGGCCGTCGCGCCAGGCCTGCGGGAGGGTTGCCCGGTCCACGACCTTCACGTCGAGTTGGGCGAGCGGCTTGTCGGCCTTGCCTGCGGCCCGCTCGACCCAGACCGGCAGGGAACCGGCCCGCACGCCGCGGCTGCTGGCCGCACGGGCTGAGTTCGCGGAGAGGTTGACCCGCGCGGCTGCGGCAGCGGGCCACTTCGGTGCCGGTGAGGGAGCGGAGGTCACCCTGTTCTGCTGCCAGGCTTTGCCGCCGGTTACCGGGCCGCCGTCGCGGTCGAGCTTCTCCGCCGGCGGCTTCGACGGCTGTCGCGGTGCCGCTGCCTGCGCCGGCACATAGGGCACCAGGGACAGCACCAGCGACGCGATCACCGTCCCGACCAGCGGCCAGCGCCGGCCGCTCGTAGCGTGAAGACTCCGGCGGACCCGCCGTGGGCCGCGCACAGACCGTGCCGACATGAACTGTTCCTCTCCGACAACCACTACAAAGCTGGGGGGAATTCGACAGGAGCGACCGGCTGGTGCTCCACCGGCGGACCTTGACCTCTCCTGCTCGGCCTGGCCGGGGAACCGGGCCGAGCAGGAGATGGTCTACGGCCGGGTCATCGGTGCCATATGACCGTTCCGCCGGGGTCGAGGAGCACCAGGTCGCCGTCGTCTCGCAGCACTAGTTGGCTCGCGTTCGAGCCTCGGGTGTTGGTGTGCCACACCGGTGAGCCATCCCTGCTGTAGACAACCAAGTTGCCGTCGGTCTGCAGAATCAGGTGGGCGCCGGGAGTGCCCCGGGTTTCGGTGTCCCAGAGGGGGAAACCGGCCTGGGTGAGGACGAGGTTGCTATCCTCCTGCATCCACAGTTGGTAATTGCCGGTATCCGAGCGCAGGTACTGACCCGCGGCGAGACTCTCTCCCTTGGCCAACGTGTTCGTGCCAGGTGAGACCGACATGTGGGCGTTGTACGCGTTGAGCACGGCGGTGTCGGTCATCGCGCCCTGGAAGACGGCCACGTCGTCGATGCCGCCGCTGAACTGGTCGGCGAACTGGTCATGCCAGAGCGTGCGTCCCACCAGTAGCGGCCCCGACGATTTCATCGGCGTGAACGCGACCGTCTTGGTTGCCTGCAGCTGCCCGTTGACGTAGAGGCGTAGTTCGCGGCGGCTGGCGTCGTAGACACCCGTCAGGTGGGTCCAGACTCCTTCGGCCGCGGCGGACTTCGACGACACCCAGTCGGTTGTTGTGGTGGTGGCGTCCTCGTCGCTCACCACGAAGGACCATTTGCCCTCTGTCTGGGTGTACTTGAGCCAGCCGGCGCTCTCGTGGGTGCCCCGTTGCGAGAGGATCGTTCTGCTTCCGGTCAGGCTGTCGATCATTGCCCAGGCGGACAGGGTGAAGGAGTCGTCGGTGCGCAGCACCGGGGTGTCCTGCCAGATGGTGAATTGGTTGCCGTCGCCGTTGGGTGGGGTTGTTCCGGTCTTGACGGCGCTGCGGGCGTACTCCTCTGATGCGTCGGTGTAGCCCTCGTTGGGGAAGTATTCCGAGTCCAGCCACAGGCCGAAGCCGCCGTTGCCGTGACCTGACCCGTTCGTCGCGCCTCGGGTGAGGGCCAGCCACCGACCCCAGGATGACGGCGGATCAGGTGCCTGGCAGGTATCCCGCAAGTTGGTGAGGTAGCAGCGTCTCATGTCGTCGAAATCCCAGCTGCCGGCGAGGATCGGCGTCAGGATTCCGGGCTCGTTGAATCCGCCGGACAGCGGATCGGTGGCCAACTGGCCGGTGAAGTCCTGTGGCACCAAGACCCGGTCGAAGGCCTGCACGTCGGCGAGGCTGCCCTGCCACCATGTGGAACCCGCCCTGCTCCTACCGATCCAGAACGGTGCGGTTGCGTCATTGAATCCGACGACACCGGTGACCGTTGACTCCAATGACCCGTTGACATACAGCTTGAGCGTGTTTTCCGTAGCGTCGTATGCGGACGCTAAGGGACGTCTCGTAACTGGGTGAAGGCGTTGCCCGGCATCAGGGTCGTGGGTCAGCCAGCGAGGATGATGTTGTGGAGGTTCGCGATGCCGGAAGCGGCATCGGCCAATGTGTGGGCCGCGCGGCGGTAGTCGCGCAGGATCTTGAAGCACTTCATCCTGGCCAGAGCGTGTTCGACCCCTGCCCGGACGGTCCGGTGTTCGACGTTGAGGGCTGCCTTCCAGTCCGGCAGGTCGGCGCCGTCGGCCGGCTTGCGGTACGGCATGATCACCTGCGGGTTGCCGCGGTAGCCGCCGTCGGCCATCACCGGCCGCCCGTCCAGCTTCTGGTCGATCCCTGAGCTGCGGTAGACGATGGTGTCGTTGCGGTTGCCGGGCTGTGGGTCGCCGACGGCGATGACCAGGCGGGTGCTCGCGTCGATAGCCACCTGCAGGTTCGTCGAGTACCGGTAGTTCTTACTCCGGGCGGCCAGGCGGTGATCACGGGTGGGAATCAGGGTTCCGTCGACGATCGCGATCTGCTCGACGGGTCGCTTACGCACCGGTGCCAGGGCCAGCAGTGGCGCGAGGGTGTCGATAACCCGGTGCGCAGCCGAGTGCGACACCCCGAACAGCGGGCCGATCTGGCGCATCGTCAGGTTCGTACGCCAGTACGCCGCGACCAGCAAAACCCGATTCGGCAGGTCCAGGGCCCACTGCCGGCCCGGTCGCCCGTCGGCGATGCCGTCACCACCACGCTCAGCGACCAGCCGGACCAGCTTGCGGAACTGGACGGGCTGCAGCCCAGTGAACGGGAAGATCCACTCAGACCGGGCCGCCGTGATCACCTGCACCCAGGCATCCTGCCCGAGCATCCTCACCAGACAGACGCCGGGTTACGAGACGTCCCTTAGGTCGCTGCGGCGTGGCCGGGTCATCGCGGCGTGGGTTTCGTCCGGGGTCAACGGCTTGACTGGTAGACGAGTGAATACTTCCCGGTCGGTGCGGATGCCGTCGAGAAAGAGTGTGAGGTAGCGGCGATACAGGTCGGGCGACACGTCGCGCGTCGCCTCGGTTATCGCGGAGAGCGCGAGCTGAATGAAAATCAGATCTGACTGATCAAAGTCGGGCCGTACGACCCCCTGGTCTTTCGCCTTCGTGACGAGCTTCGTGATGATCGGCGCGATCCGATCTCGGACCTGGCTGACGCGCTCATCTCCGAGCACTCCGTTGTTCATGATCTCGTCGAGACCGCGATCGCCGTGGCGCATGTACAGGGCGCGCTCCAGAAACGTCAGCAAACCGTTCCAGGCGTCGGAGTCATCCAGCGCGTGCTGAGCGACGTCGACGACGGCTTGCAGGCGCTCCTCAAAGAGCTCGTCAATGAGAGCTTCTTTGTTGGGGAAGTGGCGATAAGCCGTGCCCACACCGACGCCCGCACGGTGCGCGATGTCGTTGAGCGTCACCCCGAGTCCATGCTCGGCGAACAGGTCGCTCGCAGCCGCCAGCAGACGCTCGCGGTTCTCCGCGGCGTCCTTGCGTAGTCCTTGGTCGAGGCGGCCTGCCATGCCCACACCGTAGCATGTATGCGGATAGCACATATCCGCATGCGTGCTACGGTGGCTATAAGCGGATGCGGCGTATCCGGTACGTGGTGGGGTCAGCAGCTCCGGCCAACACCAGTAAGGAGGTGACATGACGACGCAACTGATTCGGCCGGCTGCATCGGGCCTGACCTCGTCATCGCCGCGCCTGACGCTGGCGGCGGCCCTGCTCGGCTTCTTCATCGTGACGCTCGATGCCGTCGCGGTGAACGTTGCGCTGCCGACCGTCGCCCGCGACTTCGGTAGCGGTGTCAGCGGTCTGCAGTGGGTCGTTGACGGCTACACGCTGATGTTCGCGGCTTTCCTGCTGAGCGCGGGTGCGCTGTCCGATCGGATCGGCGCTAGGCGAGCATTCGCCGGCGGCGTGTTGATCTTCTCGCTGGCTTCGCTGGCCTGCGGCCTGGCGCCGAGTCTGGCGCTGCTGGTTGTCGCCCGCTTCGTGCAAGGCACGGCAGCGGCGGTGATGATGCCCTCGTCCATGGCTCTGATCGGCCAGGCCTACAGCGATGCCCGTGAGCGAGCGCGAGCTGTCGGCGTATGGGCGATGGGCGGGGCGCTGGCTTCCTCATCCGGCCCGATCCTCGGCGGCCTGCTTACCGAGGTCAACTGGCGACTCATCTTCCTGATCAACGTGCCGGTCGGGTTGGTAACCCTGGGGTTGTTGCGTCGGATCGCCGCCTCCCCGCGCCGACCGGCATCGATCGACTGGGTCGGGCAGCTCACGGCCGTGGTCGCCATGGGCGGGCTCACCTACGGGGCTGTCCAGGCCGGCTCGGGCGGCTTCGGTCGCCCGCCGGTTGTCGCCGCGTTCGCGCTGGCTATCGTCGGGATCGGCGCCTTCGCCCTGAGTCAGGCCCGAGGCCGCCAACCGATGATCCCGAAGCAGCTCGTCACGAACCGCGCCCTGCGCACATCGGCTCTCATCGGCTTCGCCTTCATGGTCGGCTACTACGGGCTGCCGTTCGTCTTCACCCTGTACTTCCAGCAAGAGCGCGGCTTGTCCGCCCTGGCGGCGGGTGCGCTGTTCTTGCCCATGATGCTCATCGGCGCAGCCCTGACACCGTTCTCCGCCCGCCTGGTCGAACGCGTCGGCCCGCGCTTGCCGATCGTCACCGGGCTACTGGTCATGGCGCTCGGACTGATCATCTTGGGGCTGCTGCCCGTGACGACGCCGGTAGTCGTCCTGTCCGCCCTGATGATCCTGGTCGGCTTGTCAGGCCCGTTGACCATGCCGCCGACAACGGCGGTGCTCCTCAACCGCGTCCAGGGCCACTCCGCCGGCATCGCCAGCGGTGTCTTCAACACCAGCCGCCAGGTGGGCGGGGCACTGGCCATCGCGGTTTTCGGATCGCTGCTGGCGTCCTCGAGCGGGTTCATGCACGGGCTGAAGGTCAGCCTCATCATCGCCGCCGGCGTTGCGGTCACCGCAGCCGTGGCAGCCCTGAACCTGCGCCCGGAAGCCGAGGGAAGACCCAAATGACTAACCGCACACGATCGAATCAGCAAGTAACTAATCAGAAAGCGAAACTCGAAATGAAAGCAGCAATCTTCAACGGCAAGGGCACCATCACGGTCGAGGACCGACCCAAGCCCACCATCAACGAACCCACCGACGCGGTCGTGCGCGTGGTGCTGGCCTGCGTCTGCGGATCCGACCTCTGGTTCTACCGCGGCATCTCCGAGCTGGCGCACGGCGGCGTCGGCCACGAGTTCATCGGCGTCGTCGACGAGGTCGGCGGCGAGGTCAAGGACCTGGCGGTCGGCGACTTCGTGATCTCGCCGTCCTCGTGGAGTGACGGCACCTGCCGCAACTGCCAGCACGGCTTCCACACCGCCTGCGTGCACGGCGGCTTCTTCGGCCAGGGCGGCGACGGTGACGGCGGGCAAGCCGAGTACGTCCGCGTTCCGCACGCCGACGGCACCCTGGTCAAGGTCGAGGGAAGCGACTTCTCCGACGAGACGCTGGCTTCCCTGCTCGCCTTGACCGACGTCATGGCGACCGGCTACCACGCCGCCGTGAGCGCCGACGTTCAGCAGGGCCAGACGGTCGCTGTTGTCGGTGACGGCGCCGTCGGCCTGTGTGGCGTGCTGGCCAGCAAGCTGCTCGGCGCGCAGCGCGTCATCGTGCTCGGCAGCAGTCACGAAGACCGGCACGCGCTGGCGCGTGAGTTCGGTGCCACCGACATCATCAGTGTCCGCGGCGGCGAAGCGGTCGAGCAGTTGAAGGCTCTGACCGACGGCTTCGGTGCTGACGCGGTCCTGGAGTGCGTCGGCACCAAGGCCTCGGTTGAGGCCGCCTTCGCGGTCGCGGCGGCCGGCGCGATCGTCGGACGGGTCGGCGTGCCGCACGACGTCGAACTGGACGCTGAAGGCACCTTCTACCGCAACGTCGGCATGCGCGGTGGCCCTGCACCGGCCCGCGCCTACCAACCGGAACTGCTCAAGCAGGTGCTCGACGGCTCGATCAACCCCGGCAAGGTCTTCGACGCCAGTTTCGACCTCGACGACATCGCTGCCGCCTACGCCGCCATGGACGAGCGCCGCGTCATCAAGGCACTCGTGAAGGTGGGTGAGCTGGCATGAGCGACAACCAGAACGAGGACACCGGTTGGCGCGGCGGACAGAACGCCTTCGGGGACTTCGCACCGGGAATGGTGCACTTCACCGACAAGGTCCTCTTCGATGAGGTCTGGGAACGCACCGACCTGTCCAAGCGCGATCGCAGCCTGGTCACCATCGCCGCGCTGACAGCCCTCGGCAAGCTGGATCAGCTGCAATTCCATCTCGCCTTCGCCCGTCGCAACGGCGTCACTGACGCGCAGCTGAAGGAAGCGCTGCTGCACCTCGCGTTCTACTCCGGCTGGCCCAACGGCATGGGCGCCACGACGGTGCTCAAGAACATCATCGAGAACGAGTCTGAGGCGTGAACCCGTCCGCCGCTCAACGACGAGAACCCATCACTGAGGATCAACATGAGTGACTTCGACCAGATCTTCCCGCTCGGCGACACGAACGACGCTTACGCCCAGTACTTCATCGGCCAGAGCTACAACGCCTCCCTCGTCGCAGGCAGCGTGCCGGTCAACAACATCTCTTTCGAGCCGGGGTGCCGCAACAACTGGCACATCCACCACGGCACCGACGGCGGAGGTGACCAGATTCTGCTGTGCACCGCCGGCAGCGGCTGGTACCAAGCCGACGGTGCCGAGCCCATCAGCATGCAGCCAGGCACCGTGATCCGCGTCCCGGCCGGAACCAAGCATTGGCACGGCGCCAAGGCCGATTCGTGGTTTTCCCACGTCGCTTTCGTCACCCCCGGTCCGGACCTCAGCAACGAATGGCTCGAGCCGGTCACCGACGAGGTGTACAACACGCTGCCGAAAAGTGCCGACAACGTCACCCACGACGAGGACAGCGCCCGCTGACGCGCGTCGCTCACCGAACTGATGTCCAACCAGCGGCGCGGCATCAAACGGAAGAAGGAAGCACACCCATGAACTACACCCACCTCGGCCGCACTGGTCTGCTCGTCAGCCGGCTGGGCCTCGGCACCATGAACTTCGGCGACGTCACCGACGAAGCAACCGCTCACCTGATCCTCGACGCAGCCGTCGACGCGGGCATCAACCTGATCGACACCGCCGACGTCTACGGCGGCCCGCAAAGCCCCGACATGAAACAGGGTTACGGCACCTCCGAAGAGATCATCGGCACCTGGCTGGCCAAGGGCGACGGACGGCGCGACAAGATCGTGCTCGCTACCAAGGTCTATCAGCCGATGGGGCTCGGGCCCAACGACCGACACCTTTCGGCCTACCACATCCGCAAGGCGGTCGAGGACAGCCTCCGACGCCTGCAGACCGACCACATCGACCTCTACCAGATGCACCACGTCGACCGCAGCACACCGTGGCAAGAGATCTGGCAGGCCATGGAGCAGCTGGTTCGCGACGGCAAAATCCTGTACGTCGGCAGCAGCAACTTCGCCGGCTGGCAGATCGCCACAGCGCAGGCCAGCGCCGAGAAACGCAACTTCCTCGGCCTGGCCTGCGAGCAGTCGCTCTACAACTTGACCGCTCGCACAGTCGAACTCGAAGTCATCCCGTCGCTGAGGCACCACGGCCTCGGCCTCATCCCCTGGAGCCCGCTCATGGGTGGCCTGCTCGGCGGCGTGCTGAAGAAGATCGAAGCCGGGCACCAGCCCCGCAAGCGGCTCGCCGACCAGATCAAGCAACTCCGACCGCAGATCCAGGCCTACGAGAAGCTCTGCGCCGACCTCGGCGAGAGCCCCGCCGATGTGGCGGCCGCCTGGTTGCTTCACCAACCGGCCGTCACCGCCACCATCGTCGGCCCCCGCACGCTCGAGCAGCTCACCAGCAGCCTCCGGACGCTCAATCTCACGCTGTCCGAGCAGACGCTCATCGCGCTCGACGAAATCTGGCCCGGCCCCGGCGGTGAGGCACCCGAGGCCTACGCCTGGTAGCCCTCACCACCAACGCGGCAACGCAAGGAGACACCTATGGTCGAACTCACCACATGGTCAGCCGGCGACCTGCAAGCGATCGCGTCCGCTGACGAATTCCATATCGCCCCCCGCCGGGCCAACGGCAAGACCGGGACGCCCACCTGGATCTGGTCGGTCGCCGTAGACACGACCTTGTACGTACGCCCCTACCACGGCACGAAATCGTCCTGGTACCAGTCGGCACTACAGATCGGCACCGGGGTCGTCGAATCCGGAGGAACCAACTACCAGGTGCGGTTCACACCGGTTGACGACGAGGCCCTGATGGCCCGCGTCGACGAGGCCTACCGCAGCAAGTACGCCGGCAGCACGTACCTACCGCCCATGCTCGCCCCCGGCCCTCGCACCACCACCGTCGCCATCACACCCACCAGCTGATACGCGGCACCAGACCAACGCACAACAGCAACGCATAACGAGGACTCAGACATGAAGATCGCAGTACTAAGCGATGTCTCGTAACCCGGCGGCGGTCCGGTTTAGACGGTGGGTGATCATCGATGGGTGCAGGTGTTCTCGGCCGCCCGGCAGGAGTTGA